>JAJZUU010000002.1 GCA_021848325.1 Pseudomonadota bacterium
GCCGTTGTGTCATTCACAACAAGCGGCTTGCGACACCGGCATGTGCGCAAAGCAGCCGCGGCCCGGAGGGTTGCGGCGAATCCGCGCGTCTGCGGCGTTGCGAGCCTTGCCAATGGAATGACCATTGACCGCGGCTCGCGCCTTGCATCCATCGCGGATTCGCCGCAACAAATGTCCAAGTTATTATTTCTTGACGCCTAAGTTCAACCGAAATCCCTTTCAATAAAGGCCAAGGGATACTCGTACAGTGGCGAGGAGGCTGCGCCGGCAGCCAGCGGATGGGCACGGCAAAGTTCACACCGCAGCCATGTTGCCAAGCGGCGCATCTTGTACTATGATTAGCCGTAAAAAGATATAAAGATCATAATATCGCGCAAATTGCGCGATTATTGGCAGAGAGCAATGGGGAGCGCTCCTCGCAAGCGCCCTGCAAATTCGCGCACACGAATGCGCGGCCCCTGTTCCGCCAAGTAACCGGTTGAATAATTTGATAGAAAAGCGAGGTCATTATGCTACACCAACCAACAAGACGAGGCGCCTTCACAACGATGCTTTTCCTCGGCGCGGTGATCGTGGCCCTTTGGTTCACGGGAAGCCGCGTCGCGCAGGCCGAATACGGTGACGTGGTGCTGAACAACTACTCGGATGCGGCTGGCGTGCGGCCTGTGATCTTTCCACACTGGTTTCACCGCATTCGTTTCACCTGCAAGGTCTGTCATGCGGATCTGGGTTTCAAGTTCAAGGCCGGCGCTGACAAGATCAACATGCTCAAGATCATCGACGGGCAATATTGCGGCGCCTGCCACAACGGCGAGATCGCATGGTCGACGGAGCGCTGCGACCTGTGTCACTCCGGCAAGCCCGGCTTGCCCACCCAGGTCCAGCAGACCACTCCTATCAAGGAACCCGTGATGCCAGTGTCCAGCACCGCGCCGGGCAAAAAATAAGGGAGACGACCATGAAACCAATACTTAGAACAGCACTCTTCTCCGCCCTATTGGCGTTATCGCTTTCCGCCGGTGCCGCCGGGACCACGGCCAGCGACAAGGCAGCCGCCGCGCCGGTTGCCCCCGATACCCCCGCCCACCGGAACGTCGCCGGCGCGAATGCGTTCAACCGCCTGATGACGCCGTTGAAGCACAACCTGCCGCCGATATCGGACGGCCTGCACGACCCGGCCGACGAGGCGGTCAACGAGCTGCAGGCGCCACTCCAGGCCTTCGGTCCGCTTCCCAAATCGGGTTTCGGCAACCGGGTGAACTGGGTCAAGGCACTGGAAGAGAAGAAAATCACGCCGCGAGTGGACCGTAACGACCCGAATGCGAAACCCATTATCATGGATGCCAATATCGTGTTCGAGGTGAAAGGTACCATGCCTGACGTCGTGTATCCGCACAAGCAGCATACGGAGTGGCTGGACTGCTCCAATTGCCACCCCGCTATCTTCGTCCCGCAGAAAGGCGCCGATCAGATCAGTATGGCTTCGATCATGATGGGGCAAAAGTGCGGTGTGTGCCACGGCAAGGTCGCATTCCCGATCTCCGACTGTCGTCTGTGCCATTCCAAAAACAAACCGGTCGGCAAGACCGCCCAGCGCTGAAAGGCGTTTGCGTCACCCCCTAGGAGCCTGTCGGACTTAAAGGAAATCGGCTGCAAATCCACCTGACCGGTCCATATTTCGCCGCTTTTTTGGTCAATAGAACGACTATTGACCTGCAAAATCGACAAAATCTGTCCTCGGCCAGCCGAATTTTCGCTTCGATTCTTCAAGTCCGACAGGCTCCTAGCGCGCCCGTCCGGGAGCTGTTCGATGACTCCCGGACGGCCGTGCGCTTGCAGGCGCATGGGTGTTGCTCACGCCGCGCCGCGTGAATCGACTAAAGATTTCCCGGATTCTGCCGAAACTGCCCAACGGGCCCCGGCTCGCGCGAACGGCTCCCGTCGGCAGGACCGCCGGTGTGGATCGAGCGGGCGTTTCGCCCGAAACTCAGGAGATTGAACCCAAGTGATGACCCCCCGTATTGATCTAGTAGGCATGCTCGCCCTATTCGCCGTCTGTGCCGCGTCCGCCGCGTCCGCCGCTTCCGCCGAAACGGCGGCCCCGCCAGCGCCAGTGGCTGCAGCGGCACCGGCTGAGCCGCCGATGGACGCCGCGCAGTTGGCCAGGAGGATGGAGTCCGTTTCCACTCTGCTGGAAAAATCCTCGGCTGCCCGGCAGATCGCGTCCAGCGGTAACGCCGACGCTCTGGCACTGCGGGACAAGGCGCTCACCCTGTATCAGCAGGCAAAGCAGGCCCAAGAAGCCGGCGACCCGAACAAGGCATCCAAGCTGCTCAACGAGGCCACCAAAACCATGTTCGAGGCAGTGCGTCTGGCCGCCCCGCAGCAAATAACCGGGCAAAAGAAGCTGCATGACTTCGAGGCCCGCATGGCAAGCGTAAAGGCATTGATGGATGCCCAGCAACGCATAGCCAAGGAAAAGGACGAAGACGCCAAGACCGTCCAGCTTCACGCCACGATCCAGAGCAAGATAAAGGAGGCTTCCGATCTCGCTGCCGCCAACAATCTGGATCAGGCGCGCACCGTCCTGGACCAGGCCTACGCCCTCGCCAAGGTGTCCATCGAGAATATGCGCAGGGGTGATACCCTGGTGCGTTCCCTGCACTTCGCGACCAAGGAGGAGGAGTACCGCTACGAGGTCGACCGCAACGATACCCACCTGATGCTGGTCAAGATGCTTCTGGAGGAGAAAAAGGACGAGCCGTCGGTGATCGCCATGGCCCAGAAGTTCGTTGATCTGGCGGCGGGCCTGCGCAAGCAGGCGGAGGCGGCGGCGGCCAAGGGCGATTACGAGGGCGGCATCAAGTTGCTGGAAGACTCCACCAAGGAACTGGTGCGGGCCATCCGCAGCGCCGGTATCTACATCCCCGGCTGACGGCGTTCCGGCTTACTCCGCAGGCGGCTGCGGGGCGATCCTCCCGGGGCGGAAATAGCGGGTATTGGCGTAGAACGCCTCCCGCTCGTTGTCCGCGGTCCAGCCGGGCACGCCGAGTACCGGGACGGGGTGCAGGTCCCGAGGACAGGAGAGGGCTCCCTGATTACGGAATAGCAGGGCGAGCCTTTCGTCCAACTCCGGCAACTGTGCCTCTAGCCGCCGTTCCAGGAGTTCTTTCGTCACGGCGAGCACGATGCCTTTGCCGGTCATCCCCACATAGGGCCGCAGGGCCTTTTCATAGAGGGCATGGCCGAACAGATAGAACTTCATTCCCGCCTCGACTTCATGCCGCCGCTGCCAGAATAGCTCCCGCCACCGAAAGTCTTTCAGCAACCGTTCCAGCCGCCGATCGGCGCACGCCAGCACCACTCCGCTCTCGTCGAACAGGGTGAGCAGGTCTCGCACCGCCCCCCGATTTCCCCGGGGCTGCCCCTGGGCGACGAAATAGTGGCGCGCGTTGATGGCCGCCTTGGCCCGCGGGAAGGTGACCCACGCCAGGACATTGAACAAATCGTGCCAGTTTTGCGCGCGGGTCTGAAGTTCGCCCGCCAGATATACCCTGGGCTCGTACTGCTCGCAGAAACGATCCGCGCGCTCTCCCTGGGGCACTACCCGCAGGGGCAGGCCGCTCCCGCACAGGATCGGGCCGCACGCGGAGTCCACCAGTTGCTGGTAGTCGCACAGACCAGGCCAGACATCGAGGCGAGCGAGGGCCGCCCCGGCCGGGCGCAAGGGTTCGAACATGGGGGAGCGCCCCAGGAATTGCTTGTCCCAAGCTACCGGCATGACATATAGCACCGGCGGGCGGCCCACCCCCACACCGTATCCACTAGAGATCCGCGCCGCAGTGCCAGCAAAGCTGGAAATTGCGCGGGTTCTCCTCGACGCAGGCGCGGCAAAACACCACCCCGGAATCCACCTTAGCGTTGAGCTGCGCCTTGACGATCTCTTGGGCCCGTGGTACCTCCCTTGCGTCGGTAACCCACACTTCCGGGTAGGCCTGGGTAAACGGTATCTCCCCCAAGCCGCCTTGCGCGTTCTCGTTAAACACCCTTGCCTCGATCCCGGCCTGAGCCAGGAGGTTCAGAATAATATGGGCATCGGGCAAATCGGCAGCGGTGTAGACCTTTTTCATCCTCGCATTCCCCGGGCGCAACTCGAGCCACGCCACGCCGGTATAAGGCTATGCCCGGGCGATCTCCACATTCGGGCGCCGATCCCTGTACCCTTGCAACGCGGGCATTTGGCGCGCTTGTGGAGATGCTCGGCAGCAAATGCGGGGCGGCACTCGCAGCACCAGGCGGGGGGCGCCAGCCCCCGACCGTTTTAGCGTTGGTGTCTCGGGGCGTCCTCGGTCTCCTTCGTCTCCATGCCCAGCGGCCTGGGATTCTGTATAGCCGCTGGGGGCGATCGAGCAGCACGTGAACCAACCCTCCCTGGGCATTGTTTCTCCCGCCGCAGGAATACGCCTCGAGGAAATCCGCCCAGAACAAAGGCGTTCCGAAAGGGGAGACTTCGGGACAGCAGCCGAGATGCGAACCGCCTCAGTCCGTCTCATCCTCTTTGTCCTGGAACGGTATGCGTGCATCCTCCTGGTAGCGGCGTTTGGCCTTCGGGCGCCAGACGTACAGGGCAACCAGCAGGATCAGCAGCAGAGGCAAGCCGTAGGACAAACCAAAACCCTTTATCAGTTCCGTTATCTCCACGGCTCCGCACCCCTCCCCGCGGTTCAATACTTGCCGTACTCCAGCGGCCACCGGGGCGTCATGTAGTCGATAACGTCCATGTCCATATCCTTGGATTGGTACTTCCAGACCACATCGCCCTTGTCCATCTTGCTAAGCCGCCGGCTCTTGATGTTCACTTCCTGCACCGGAAGATCGTTTTGGCGGTAGTATTCGGCGTCTTCCGCGACACCCTCGTCCCCTTCGAAAAACAGCCATTCGGCGGCGAACACGTGCTGCAGTCGTTCCAGTTCGTGACACATCGGTTCGTCGATGGGAACGGGCGGAGCGATTTCCGGCCGACTGGAGGAATAATCGAATTTCCATCCGCCGTACACGTCCGACCCGTCGGTGGCCAGGAAGACGGTATCCCTGGCGGAGAAAAAATTCTCCAACTGAAAGAAGGCCGAAGGAAAGCGGCCCTCCTTAAACCCTATCCACCAGCCGTATATATCCTTCTCCACTTCGATACAAACCACGGCGCACATTAGTCCCGCGCCCCTGGGCGTGTAAGCGAGACAGGTCTGCGGCATCCTCATGTTGGCTCATCCCGGCAAGAATACGGACTACGAAAGGGCTTTCATTCTGAACGTTAGCGTATCTGCCGCAAATATCAAGCAGGGCGGCGCTTCATCCCGCCCGGAATTTTTGAGGGATGTTATAATAATATAAATTGAACCATCGGACCGAAAAGCCGGACCCCGATGCTTCAGCGCCTATCGCAGACGGGTATCCCGAGGCGTCGGCGAATCCGTTCGGCGGGATATTGTTGACGGCACCCGAGGTTGAGAAGCGATGCAGTTCCCTGTGGCTTGGCCGCCCCTTATGACCGGACTGGAACAGCCTGGCGAGGTCCAGGAGTTGGCTACGCTCGCACCCGTCAAACGGCCCGGCGAGCGGACTATTCCCCCCATCATCCGGTGGCGCCTCCCGCAACAGGAGGGACAGCCCGAGCGGCGCGAGCAACGGCTATTTGTGCCCGTCGAGGAACGGTCGAGGGAGGATCGCCGCAAATATTGCCGGCGCATAGCGGACCAGCCGGTCCTGCTGGATACCCGTTCACGCAGTGACAGGCGCCAGTGCAAGCGGCGCGACGCAGACCTTACCACTTCCATCGCGACCGAGGCATAGACGAGAGCGGGTAAGCCCCTTGCGACAAACCACAAATTCCGGGACAAAAAAGTGCGGGGATTGTCCCGCCACCGACGAAAAATCGCGCGCCATCCTGCTCTTGCTTGCCATAATCGCCGCCTTGATTATGGTTCCGGCGGGCGCCTCCAGTCAAGACCCCGCAACGCCCGTGGAAGCCGGCCGGGCGGACCCGTTCGGCCCCCCGGTGGAATGGACGGGCAGGGTGGTCGCCGCCATGCGGAACGGCGACGATACCTGTTTCGAACTCGTCAGGCTGCTGGGCTCCTACGACCGCCCCGACGCGCCTTTCATCGCGTGCAGTTTCGGCTATTACGACCTTGCGCGCTATGGCCCCGGTCACACGCTCGCCGTGGCGGGCAATCTGAGCAGCACGCCCAGGTATCGGATCGGCGCGCAGGTCTACACGCTGCCCCTGGTTACTGCCGCCCGGTTTACCCGGCTGCCGGAAGTGCCGCCCCCAGGGTATCTTCACTACGACCCCTTTTTCGCCCGCTACGACCCCTTTTTCGCCCCTTTCCGCTACCCTTGGCCATACTGTTGGCCACCCTGCCGGTAGATGCACCGGGCTCCCCGCTCCAGAGCATCCTGCCACCACATTCAAGACCCCGGGGTCCTTTACTTTTTCCGCGACTAGGTTTATTAATGTGTCTGATCTGTCGGGAGAGAGAGGGCATGTCCACGAAACACCCCATCATCGCCGTCACGGGCTCGTCCGGTGCGGGCACGACAACGGTCAGGCACGCATTCGGCGATATTTTTCGCAGGGAAGGCGTGAAGGCTGCGTTCGTCGAAGGCAACAGCTTCTTTCGCTATAATCGGGAGGACATGCAACAGGCAGTTCTGGCGTCCGTCGAGGCGGGGTGGCCCATCAGCCACTTCGGCCCGGACGCCAATCTGTTCGACCAATTGGAAGCCTTGTTTCGTGAATACGGGCGAAGCGGAACCGGTCGGTTCCGCCATTACGTCGAAAACCAGGAGCAGGCGATCCGGCACGGGCAGGAGTCCGGCACCTTCACCCCCTGGGAGGACCTGCCGGAGGATTCCGACCTGCTGTTCTATGAAGGGATGCATGGCGGCGTCGTGGCTTCCAGTTGGACCCGCAGACGCATGAGCCCGTCGCACAATCCGCTGGTGGTCAAGGAGCGCCGGGCGGCGGCCGGCAAGAGCAACGGAGGGGTGGACGTCCCCCGCCACGTGGACCTCCTGCTCGGGGTGACGCCCAGCGTAAACCTGGAATGGATCCAGAAGATCCACCGCGACTGCGCCACCACGGGCTGCTCGGTAGAATCCGCTATCGCCACCATCCTGCGGCGCATGCGCGATTACGTACAATTCATCGTCCCGCAGTTTTCCCTGACGGACATCAACTTTCAGCGGATTCCTCTGGCGGATACCTCCAATCCCTTCATCGCCCGGGACATCCCCTCCTTGGACGAGAGCATGGTGGTCATCCGCTTTCGGGAGCCGAACAAGTACGATTTCCCGTATCTGATGCGCAAGATCGACGGGGCCTTCATGTCCCGGCCGAACACTATGGTCGTGCCCGGCGGGAAAATGGCCCATGCCATGGAGGTGGTATGCACCCCGATCATCCACCGGATGATGGAGCAAAAGGGCAAATAGCGGTACAAAAAAAGGGGAACGTAACGTTCCCCGAATCAAGGCAGGATTGAACAGCAAAGGCGGCGAGGGACAAGGCATCAGGAGGGTGTGGCGTCCAGCCCCCAACCGCCGTCACAGAATATCAATTCCGACCAAGTCAATCAACTATTCGGTGCGTAGGGTTAATTCCGGAAAAAGGGGGACACCCGCAGACGGGAGCTGCCCAAGTTCTCCGCGCCCCCCAGCAAACCTTCTTCCCGCTCCACGGCGTACGTATTTCGTCCCCGGCAAACCCCGCCCGCACCAACTCGAAAAACTTTCTTGCGGTTTCGCTGTCTTTAACTCTTGCCTGCATCGCAGATGAAATATCAAGCACATTTAAGGAGGGATTAATGCTCAACAGCCCAACGATGAAAAGAATCGTCCCATCGGTCCTTTTGCCCATTTTTCTGATCGCCTGTTCCCCGTCGAACCAAGCGCAGACGAACCCGGCCCCGATTGCACGAACCGCTTCGACGACGGCTCCGCTACCCGCCGCCCAACTGCCGGATTTCACCACGCTGGTGGAAAGGGAGGGGCCGGCGGTCGTGAACATCAGCACCACCCAGACCGTGCATAATCACCCGGTCATGCCGCAAGTTCCCGGCCTATCCCCGAACGACCCGCTTTACGATTTCTTCAAACGGTTCATGCCTCCACAACAATCCGGCCCGAGTGAGTTTCATACCCAGTCGCTGGGCTCCGGCTTTATCGTCAGCCCGGACGGTTACATCCTCACCAATGCCCACGTGATCGACGACGCGGACGAGGTAATGGTGAAGCTCACCGACAAACGCCAGTTCAAGGCCAAGGTGATCGGCAGCGACCGCCGTAGCGACGTGGCGGTGATCAAGATCAACGCCAAGAATCTTCCCACGGTACTGATGGGCGATTCCTCCAAGCTCAAGGTAGGCGAATGGGTGGTTGCCATCGGCGCACCATTCGGGTTCGACAACAGCGTCACGGCCGGTATTGTCAGCGCCAAGGGACGTTCCCTGCCGGACGAGAACTACGTCCCGTTCATCCAGACCGATGTGCCCATCAACCCGGGCAATTCCGGCGGGCCGCTGTTCAACCTGCGCGGCCAGGTCGTGGGCATCAACTCCCAGATCTACAGCCGCACTGGGGGCTACATGGGGTTGTCCTTCGCGATCCCCATCGATGTCGCCATGAACGTCGCCAACCAATTGCGCGCCCACGGCAAGGTCAGCCGCGGCCGACTGGGCGTGGAGATACAGGAACTGACCCCTGAACTGGCCGCCTCCTTCGGCCTGAGCAACGCCAACGGCGTACTGGTGGCCGCAGTGGACAAGAACGGCCCGGCAAGCAAGGCGGGGGTGTTGCCCGGAGACGTCATCCTGAAATACGACGGCAAACCGGTGCAAAACTCGAACGAACTGCCGCTCCTGGTGGCAGGCACTGCGCCTGGAACCAAGGTCGACATTCAGGTCTGGCGCAAGGGCGCACGCAAAGATCTGGGGGTGGTGGTAGGCGAGCTTTCCGCCGACACGGTAGCTCAGCACGCTCCCGCCGGCCGGAAGGCCAACCGTTTGGGCATGGTGCTGCGGGAATTGACCAACGCGGAACGCGAACAGCTCAACGTGGACCACGGCCTGCTGGTGGAAAGCAGCGAGGGCGCCGCGGCACAGGCGGGGATCAGGCGCGGAGACGTGATCCTGGCGATCAACTACAGCGAGGTCAATAGCATCGAGCAGTTTCGGAAGCTGATCGGGCAGAGCACCGCCAAGACGGTCGCCCTGCTGGTGCAACGCGGCGGCAGCCAGATCTACGTTTCAGTACCGCTCAAGTGAGGCCCATAGCTCCGGGAGCCGGGAGAACGCTTGCCCGGACCCCAGGGCCGCGTAGCGGAAAATACGCCGGATATTTTTCCGCGGCGCCCGGCTAGTACGACAACCCATAAGTTTGCGTACCTGCCGAGACGCGTCTCCGCGCGCCGAGTGCGCGAAGCGAACCGCAGCCGTAGCTATGGCGAGGATGAGCGACAATGCAATCGGCGATGCGGGGCACGTCGAATATAGCGAAACTTATGGGTTGTCGTACTAGTGGTCTTCCAGGCGGTGACACTCCTCGGCGATCTCCCCGGTATCCGGATCGACCCAGTCGGAAATACCGATTTCCGCCTCCGCCTGCTCCAGCGTCTCGCCGGGTTCGTAGTCGGATTCCGCGTTGTACTCCATGTCCTCCACGGCCTCCAGCAAGGTAGAAAACGGGCCGAACTCCTGCTCCGTCTCCGTATCCTGCCAATAGAAACCGTCGGGACGCTCGACGATGCGCGTCTTGTCGTACTCCGGCGGTGTTTCCGGAATCTTGGCAGTCATCTCTCTCTCCTTGGTTCGGCAACCATATGCCTTATTTATTGTGATACCCGACGCCCCGCACGGGGGCCTCGGCCATGGAACCGGGGGGGCCATTATTTGGCGTCGCCGCCCAGAAATTGCAGGATGATCCGGGTCAGCGGCTCGGCCTGGTCCGTATTAAAGATGTTTTGCGCGTGCGCATTTCCGTTGAGAAATACCAACTTCTTCGGTTCCGGGGCGCGCTGGTACTGCTCGCTGATCGCGGGCGCGAGGCCCTCGTTCCGGCTGGCGACAAACAGCACCGACCCGGCATTCAGCCCCGCCGGATCGTCCACCGGGACCGGGGAAAGCAGAATCAGCCGGTCGATTTCGCCGCGGTGCGCCTCCACCGCCGCCTCGGCGGCGGCCCCACCCCCCATGCTGGCCCCGATCACCGAGACCGCCGTTGCCCCCAGGCCGTGCAGGTAGCGCACCGCTGCCAGCACGTCCTGGTCCAGCCCCCCGGCTTTGGTCCCGGCGCGGGACTGGCCGTAACCGCGAAAATCGATGGCCAGCACCCGATAGCCTTTGGCAGCGAGGCGCACCGCGAGAGGCGCCCAGCTTTCCTTGTCGAACGCCGCGCCGTGCGCCAGCACCACGCCGCGCCGCCCCTGGCCATAAAGGTCCGCGGACACCCTCCCGCCGTCGGCGGTGGGAAACGAGACCCCCCGGGCTTGCAGGGACGCACCCGCGGGCAGCATCGCAGCCAGGAAGGCCAAGCCCACAATCAACCTCGCTGCCGGCTCCTTCATAAACACTCCTCGTCGACGCCGCAGCGGGCCTGGCCGTGCTTCTACCTAAGCGGCTCCAAATGCGCCATGTTCCGCGATTTCCGCCTTTACCGCCTCCAGGGCGTCGTGCAGGGTTTCCTCGGGCGTGCCGTTCAGGCATTCGGCCAGCAGTTCGGCCGCCTCGTAGGTGTCTTCCTGGAGTTGATCGGCATCGAGTTCAGCCACAAATACGGCGGCGGCGCCGGCGACGCGCAGCAAGGCCCGCCGCTCGTTCATGAGCATTTCCAGCTCCGAGCGCAGCATGGCGATCTCCTCGTCCTTCATGGCATGCGGCATTGTCTTTTCCCCCGTGTAGTGTAACAGACCAGGCGCGGCGCGCCTGGTCTGTCGGCGCCCTCCGGCGACCTTTCTCCGATTCCTTCCGATCATGGATTATTTCGCGCCGGCTTGTCAATACGGCTTAGCCGCAAGGTCGCCGAAGGGAAGGTGCTGCACGCGCCGGAAGGCGATGGAGGCACGAACGAGGGCGTGCGGCTGGCCGATACCCGCACCCAACCTGGACTGTGTCAGATGCCGGTAGGTGGAGCGGCACAGCCGGAACGAGGATATACTGAACGAGCGCGCGGCGACCTGGAAAGGGACCGCCGCCCGAGCGCCGGGGAGACAGGATACGCCCGGATGTGGTGCTCCATGCCGGAGCACTCGCTCGCGTTCGACTCTCGTCCCGCACTCCGGACGGCACTTCCTTATTGTAACGGATCACCGCTATGGATCACGCAAACACCTTGGGCCTGCTGGCTGGCACCTTGACCACCGTTTCCTTTCTGCCGCAGGTATTCAAGATCTGGCGCGCGAAATCGGCCAAGGACATCTCCTATGCCATGTTCCTGACCTTCAGCGGCGGGGTGTTCCTGTGGCTGCTGTACGGCATCGCCATCGGCGCGGCCCCGGTGATCGTCACCAACGCGGTCACCTTCCTGCTGGCGGTCGCCGTCATCCTGCTCAAGATGCGCTACAAGTAACGCACCCTATGCCTGGCCGGAGCGGACATATTTTTCGTCCTGGCTGGTGAGGATCTCGTCGAGCAGTTGCCTCCCCTTCGCCGAGAGGGACCAGTGCAGCACGCTCTTGTCGTTGATCTTGGCCTCCACCAGGTTCATGCCCTTGAGCAGGGAAAGCCGCGCGTTCACCAAGTCCTTGGGGAGCGCGGTCTCCACGGCGATGCCGGAAAGATTTCCGTAGACGAAGCCGCCGTCGGAGATCGCCCGCATAATCTCTATGTCGCCATAGGAGATGCCCCCCTTGGCTGCGTCCGCCTTTTGCAGCGGCTGCTCATCCACTGCGAGGTCGGCCATGGTTTCGGCGATCTGATTGCCTTCCTTGATCCGGTCCACTTCCCCGCGGATCTGGCCCAGTTGCTGCAGCAGCCTATTCACCACGTTTTCCACGAAACGGCGGGAGAACAGCACAAAGATCAGGCAGAAACCGGCGAACACGAACAGGTTGATGGGCCGCGTGCGGGCCATGTCCAGCAGGTTGCTGGAGATCATGTTCAGGAACAGCGGAACGGTGAGGGCGGCCACCACCCCGAGAACCGCGTACTTGGCCAGGTCCTTCCAGGTGGACTCGACGTTCCGTTCGCCCAGGAAATAATTGGCGACGCCACCCAGCAAGCCGGCCAGGATCATGATGCCGAAGACGAGGAGCATGTAGCTGTCGAGCACGCCCCCTTGTTGGGTGACCAGGGCCGATCCCGGCTGTGTCATTTGCAGCGACCCTTGCAGTTCCATAAGCTCCCCCTATTGTAGTAGTCCGGTATTGAACCCGGGAACTGCGGGCAACGCAAGCTCTCCCTTCCCGGCCAGAACCATGACGCGACATGCCGGGTGTTGCCTAGGCAACAAGCCCTTGCATCCAGTGCCGGTAGATATCCGCGGCGATCCCGTTCAGGGCCTTCACCCTTTCCGCCAGGCGCTCCTGCATGACCTCCGGTGCCTGCACGCCCGGGCTGGAAGCGGCCGCGGCAATCTCGTCCGCCCCAATCGCGGACCAGGTCTTGACCATCTCTTCGGTCATCTCCACATGACACTGCATGGCCAGATGCTTGCCCAGGACGAACGCCTGGTTGGGGCAGTAGCGGCTTTCCAGGACGCGCGTGGCGCCCGGCGGCACAGTGAAGGTCTCTCCGTGCCAGTGGAAGGCCAGGAAGGCCGCCGGGGCCGCGCCGAACCATTCCCGTGCCACCGCGTTATCCAGGACATTCACCTCTCCCCAGCCGATTTCCTTCACCGGATTGGGGCCCACGACACCCCCCAGCGCCTTGGCCATCAACTGCCCGCCAAGACAATGGCCGAGTACCGGGATGTCCCGCGCCACCGCTTCGCGGATCAGAGACAATGACGTGGGAATCCAGGGCAGATCGTCATTCACGCTCATGGGTCCGCCCATGAACGCGAGACCGCTGAAGAGGGCGGGGTCCCGTGGCACCGGGGCGCCCTGGTCGATTGCGATCAGTTCCGTTGGGATGCCGTTGCCGGCCAGGAATGTGGCAAAATAGGCGGGCCCTTCGCTGGGGGCGTGGCGGAAGATCGCGACGGGTTTCATTTAAGGAGGGCGCCTCGTGTCCATTTGTTATCGGATGTATTCTAGCCTAACCGTCTTGTTTTGCATAATGGCCAGCCCGTGCGCCCACGCCACGGAGGTGAGCGTCGCCGCCCTGTTCCCCGGCAAGGCCGTGGTATCCATCAACGGCGGCAATCCGCGCATGTTGAGCGCAGGGCAAAGCGCGCAGGGGGTCAAGCTGATCAGCGCGGATTCCGCCGCGGCCACCTTCGAGATCGACGGCAGGCGCAGGACCCTGTCCCTGGGGCAGGGCATCGCCAGCGACTTCGCCCCGTCGGCCAAGCCCACGGTGACCCTGGTAGCCGACGTGCGGGGGCACTTCGTAACGGCGGGCAGCATCAACGGCGCGTCCACCCGCTTCCTGGTGGATACCGGTTCCACCACCGTGGCCGTCAGCAGCGCCCTGGCGCGCCAACTGGGCATATCCTATCTCGCCGGACGGCGCGGCTACACCAATACCGCCAACGGCCCGGCCGCGGCGTACCAGATCATGCTGGACAGCGTGCGGGTGGGGGACATCGTGCTCCACCAGGTGGAAGGCACTGTGATCGAAGGCAACGCCCTACCCATCGCATTGCTGGGGATGAGTTTCCTGAAGCGCCTGGAGATGAAGCGGGAAGGCTCGACCCTCACCCTGGTCAGGCAGTATTGATGGCGCGCCACAATAGGGGGGCCGCCAAGCCCGTCTAGCGAATGGCCGTCTTGTCCCTCTCGATCAGGGCGTAGGCGGAGTGGTTGTGGATCGACTCGAAGTTCTCCGATTCCACCACATAGGCGTCGATGCGCTCGTCCCGGTTGAGCACCGCGGCGATGTCGCGCACCATGTCCTCCACGAATTTGGGCTGGTTGTAGGCACGCTCCGTCACGTACTTCTCGTCGGGCCGCTTGAGCAGCCCGAACAGCTCGCAGGAGGCCTGCTGTTCGGCCACCGCCACAATCTCCTCGATCCACACGAAGGCGTTGGTGCGCGCCGTGATGGTCACATGGGAGCGCTGGTTATGGGCGCCGTATTCGGAGATCTTCTTGGAGCACGGGCACAGGCTGGTGACCGGGACCACCACCTTCATGGTCTGCCGGTATGCGCCCTGATCGATCTCGCCGATGAAGGTGACGTCGTAGTCCATCAGGCTTTCCACCCCGGATACCGGCGCCGCCTTGTTGACGAAATAGGGAAAGGTCATTTCCACGTGGCCGGACTCCGCCTCCAGCCGTTTCACCATCCGCCGCAGCATGTGCTCGAAGGACTCCACGGAAATCTCCCGCTCGTAGTCGTTCAGGATCTCCACGAAGCGGGACATGTGCGTGCCCTTGAAATTGTGCGGCAGGTGCACGTACATGTTGAATATGGCGATGGTATGCTGCACCCCGCCGTTCTTGTCGGCCACCCGCACCGGATGGCGGATGGACTTGATGCCCACCTTGTCGATGGCCAGATGCCGGGTATCGGGCGTGCTCTGCACGTCTGCAATGGGTGCCGTTTCGCAGTGGTTCATGGTGCTTCCTTTGGCTGATCGGGGGAGCCGGCGCGCAAGCGGCGCCCGGACGCCCGCTCGGGCGTCTTAGTTGAACTCCGGATGAAATTTGATCTTAGTATAAATCATATCTGATACCCGAGTAAACTACTCGGCTACTTTCGCCCGCACGGCCCGGACGATACCGGCCTTGTCCAGGCCGCATTCCGCCAGCAGCCCGGCCGGGGCGCCATGTTCCAGGAAGCGGTCGGGCAGGCCGAGCTGCAGCAAGGGGGGGATTAGGCCTTGGGCCGCCAGGGATTCGGCCACCGCACTGCCCGCACCCCCCATCACCGCGTTTTCCTCCACCGTCACCAGGAGTTCGTGAGTCTGCGCCAACTGCGCCACCAGGCCGTGGTCCAGGGGCTTGACGAAGCGCATGTTGGCCACCGTGGCGTCCAGCTCCCCGGCCGCCTCCAGAGCGGGGTGCAGCATGCTGCCGAAGGCCAGGAGGACGACCCGGGTACCGCTTCTGCGGATCTGTCCCCGACCGACGGGCAATGCCTCCATCTCCCGCTGCACTTCGACCCCCGGCCCGGCGCCCCGGGGGTAGCGCACCGCGGCCGGCCCGTCGATCCGGAACGCGGTATACAGCATCTGCCGGCACTCGTTCTCGTCGGCCGGCGTCATCACCGTCAGGTTGGGCACGCAGCGCAGGAAGGAGAGATCGAAGCTGCCGGCGTGGGTGGGGCCGTCCGCCCCCACCAGGCCGGCCCGGTCGATGGCCAGCACCACCGGCAGGTTCTGCAGGGCGATGTCGTGGATCAACTGGTCGTAGGCCCGCTGCAGGAAGGTGGAATAGATCGCCACCACCGGCTTCACGCCCTCGCAGGCCAGGCCCGCGGCGAAGGTGAGGGCGTGCTGCTCGGCGATGCCCACGTCGAAATAGCGCTGGGGATACTCCCGGGAAAAGCGCACCATGCCCGAGCCCTCGCGCATGGCCGGGGTTATCCCCACCAGGCGGGAGTCCTCGGCCGCCATGTCGCACAGCCAGTCGCCGAACACCCGGGTATAGGTGGCTCCGGCGCCGCCCGCGCCGTCGCCGTTCACCCCTTCTTCCGGGTCGAACTTGGCCACCCCGTGATACAGGCAGGGGTCGTCCTCCGCCCGCTTGAAGCCCTTCCCCTTGCGCGTCACCACGTGCAGAAACTGGGGGCCCTCCAGTTGCCGGATATTGCCCAGGGTGGAGACCAGGGCGTCCAGGTCATGGCCGTCGATGGGGCCGATATAGTTGAAGCCGAATTCCTCGAACAGGGTGCCGGGCACCACCATGCCTTTGACATGCTCCTCGGCGCGCTTGGCCAATTCCAGGATCGGCGGCACGTTGCGCAGCACCTTTTCGCCGCCTTTGCGCACCGCCGCGTAGAAGCGGCCGGACATCAGCCTGGCCAGGTAGTTGTTGAGCGCTCCCACATTGGGGGAGATGGACATGTCGTTATCGTTGAGGATCACCAGCAGGTCGGCGTCCATGGCGCCGGCGTTGTTCAGCGCCTCGAACGCCATGCCGGCGGTCATGGCGCCGTCGCCGATCACCGCCACCGCGCGCCGGCCTTTTCCCTCCGCCCTGGCGGCGACCGCCATGCCCAGGGCGGCGCTGATGGAGGTGCTGGAATGGCCGGTGCCGAAGGCGTCGTAGGGACTTTCATCGCGCCGCGGGAAACCGGCGATGCCGCCGGCAGTGCGCAGCCGCGTCATGGCCTCGCGCCGGCCGGTGAGAATCTTGTGGGCGTAGGTCTGATGGCCCACGTCCCACACCACCCGGTCGGACGGGGTGTTGAACACGTAATGCAGGGCGATGGCCAACTCCACCGTGCCCAGGTTGGAGGCCAGATGGCCGCCGGTGCGGCTTACGCTCTCGATCAGAAAGGTGCGCAACTCCTGCGCCAACTGGGGCAGTTGCCGGCGTTCCAGACGGCGCAACTGCTCCGGGTCGTCTATGCTGTTCAGCAGCTCGTACATTGGTTTCTAGTGTGCGGTCTCATCAAATGCCGGGAGCGCTTTCGGGGCCTGTTTAGGCGTCGAGAAACAATAATTTGGACATTTGCCGTGGCTCGCGCCTTGCATCCATCGTGGATTCGCCGCAACAAATGTCCAAATTATTACTATCATAAAATCCGCAGATTGCACAGATTCACGCAGATTAAACAACGCATAAACAGATGGTTACATGGAAAATCCGATTCACCTTTTGGGTAACATCTGTCATCGAGGCAAGCTCCTGACATATCTGCGTAAATCCGTGTAATCTGCGGATGAACTAAGTTTTTTAGGATTCTTTCTCGACGCCTTAGGGCAGGAAAATACTCGCTGACGGTGGCGGAAAAGCGGTGACGGCCTTGCGCGCACCGGAACCGGCCGGATACCGGTAAGGATACGCGACAACCCGTGGCGGCAACTGCTGCAGCTCATTGGCGAGACGGCACACTAGAATTGTCGCGACACGATGAAGCCGGCAAGCTCGCGCAATCGCTCGGCCCTGTCGCCAAACCCGCCCAGTGCCTCCAGGGCGTCCGCGCTCAATTCCCCGACCAGGGCGCGCGCCTGGGCAACCCCCAGCAGGGACACGTAGGTGGGCTTGTCGCGGCTGGCATCCTTGCCGGCGGTCTTGCCCAGGGTGGACGTGCTGGACTCGGCGTCCAGCACGTCGTCCACCACCTGGAAGGCGAGGCCCACGCATTTGGCGAAGTGATCCAGCTTCCCGAGGCCGGCTTGATCCAGTGCCCGGCCGCAAGCGGCGCCCAGCAGCACGGAGGCGCGGATCAGGGCGCCGGTCTTGTGGATGTGCATGAACTCCAGCTCGGGCATGGACAACGCCTTACCCACGCTCGCCAGGTCGATCGCCTGCCCGCCGGCCATGCCCCGCGAACCGGAGGCGATGGCCAGCAGCCGCACCATTTCCAGTTGCGCCTCGGCCTGCTCCGTCAGCCGATGCTGCGTGAGCAGTTGGAACGCCAGGGACTGCAGGCTGTCGCCGGCCAGCAGCGCCGTCGCCTCGTCGTATTCCACGTGGCAGCTCGGCTTGCCGCGGCGCAGGCTGTCGTCGTCCATGCAGGGCAGGTCGTCGTGCACCAGGGAATAGGCGTGGATCAGCTCCACCCCGGCGGCAACGATCTCGACCCGCTGCGGGTCCGCTTCGCACAGTTCGCCGGCTGCGAACGCCAGCAGCGGACGCACCCGTTTGCCGCCGCCCAGAACGGCGTAGCGCATGGCCTCATGGAGGCGCTGCGGCGCCACCTCGGCGGGCGGCAGCAATTGCCGCAGCACGTCTTCCATGCGCGCCTGCAGCCGCCATGCCCATTCCTGGTAATCAGTCTTTGTCTTCGGCACCGGGGAGCGTCTGCAAGATGTTGGCTTCGAGGATCCGGACCTGTTGCTGCGCGTCTTGCAACGCCTGCTGGCAAAACTGCAGCAACTCGGTACCGCGTTTGTAGGAGGCCAGGGACTGCTCAAGGCTCAACTGGCCGGCCTCCATGGTGGCGACAATGCCGTCCAGCTCGGCCAAGGCGCTTTCGAAGGTCCGGGGGGGCTGGGACTTGGCCGATCTGCTCATGCTGCCGCACTCTAAAAAGAAGAAAAATACCGCAATACGCCAACAACGGTCAACCGCCGGACGTGGGAATCGCTACCGTAATATTGCGGGGGCTGGCGATTTACGCCAGAATATTCGGATTTTACCTTATTTTTCCGGCCCCGACCGGCAAACGGTCGGGCGAACTGCGAGGTGTGCTCAATGTCGGACCTGGCCAACGCTTCCGCTCTACTCCAGACTTCACCGCAGCCGCCGGTCCATTGGTACCTGGACCCGGATATCTTCGCGATCGAGAAGACGGTGCTGTTCGACCAGGGCCCGGGCTACGTCGGCCACGAACTGATGGTGCCCAATGCGGGCGACTACCACACCCTGGAATGGCTGAACCACGCCAAGATGCTGGTGCGCAGCCCGCACGGGGTCGAGCTCCTGTCCAACATCTGCCGCCATCGCCAGGCCATCATGCTGAAGGGGCGCGGCAACGGCGCCAACATCGTGTGCCCGGTGCACCGCTGGACCTACGACAGCGGCGGCAAGTTGCTGGGCGCCCCCCATTTCCCCGGCAACCCCTGCCTGGATTTGGGCAAGGCCCCCTTGCAAAACTGGAACGGCATGCTGTTCTCCGGCGGCCGCGATATCGCCCGCGACCTGGCGGACCTCGGCGTGCTGGGGGACCTGGATTTCTCCGGCTTCATGCTGGACCGGGCCATGATCGACCGCTATCCCTTCAACTGGAAGACCTTCATCGAGGTATACCTGGAGGACTACCACGTGGCGCCCTTCCACCCCGGCCTGAGCCACTTCGTCAACTGCGATGAGCTGAAGTGGGAATTCGGCGAGTGGTACAGCGTGCAGACCGTGGGCATCAACCATCGGCTGGCCAAGCCGGGCAGCCCGGTCTACCGCAAGTGGCAGGAGCAGTTGCTGCGCTACGACCAGGGCAAACTGCCCGCCCACGGCGCCATCTGGATGCTGTACTACCCCAACATCATGATCGAATGGTATCCCCACGTGCTGGTGGTGAGCACGGTGCTGCCCGATTCCCCCACCACCTGCACCAACGTGGTGGAGTTCTACTATCCCGAGGACATCACCCTGTTCGAGCGGGAGTTCATCGAAGCGGAGCAGGCGGCCTACAAGGAGACCGCCATCGAGGACGACGAGATCTGCCGGCGCATGGACGAGGGGCGCCGGGCCCTCTACGCCCAGGGCATCAACGAGTCGGGCCCCTACCAGTCCCCCATGGAGGACGGCATGGTTCACTTCCACGAATTCCTTCGGCGCCAGATCGGGCCCCACCTCTAAGCCGCGCCGGACGCCCCGTGCAATCCCTGTGGATGGTGGTCGCCGGGCTCCTGTTCGGCTGCATGGGCGTATTCGTGAAGCTGGGCGCCCAGTATTTCTCCAGCGCCGAACTGGTGTTCTACCGCTCCCTGTTCGGGCTGGCGGTGATATTCGCCATTGTCAGTGGTCGCAGGCTGCCGCTGGCCACCGACCACCTGCCCACCCATCTGTGGCGCGGCCTGTCCGGTTTCCTCGCACTGATGCTGTTCTTCTACGCCATCGGCCAATTGCCCCTGGCCACCGCGGTCACCCTCAACTACACCTCGCCCCTGTTCCTGGCCCTGCTGAGCACCGTGGTGCTCAAGGAACGCCCGGGCCGGCTGCTGCTGTCGGCCCTGCTGCTGGGTTTCGCCGGCGTCGCGCTGCTGCTGCGCCCGACCCTGCACCAGGACCAGATGAGCGCCGGCGTGCTGGGGCTCGCCTCCGGCTTTCTCGCCGGGGTCGCCTATCTGAACGTCAAGCAGTTGGGGCTGCAAGGGGAGCCGGAATGGCGGGTAGTGTTCTATTTCACCCTGATCTCCACCGTCGGCGCCGGCCTGTGGATGCTGCCGCACACCTTCCATCCCCTGTCCCTGCACGGATTCCTGCTGCTGCTCGGGCTGGGCACCAGCGCCACCCTGGCGCAACTGGCCATGACCCGCGCCTACCGCCTGGGGCAAACCCTGGTGGTGGCCAGCCTGGCCTACAGCGCCGTGCTGTTCGCCAGCCTGCTGGGGATCGTCGTATGGCACGAGGTGCCGCCCGCCGGCTCCTGGCTGGCCATCGCCTTCATCGTGGCCAGCGGCGTGCTCAGCGTAGGGGCGACACCGCGCCTGCCCGGGGCATGAGCCGTTTGCCGCCGCCGCCGATCTCGCATATAGTAACTAGCGCAGACGCTCAGCCGAAACACAGTGAAGGACAATAATCAATGATCTCCATTAAGGTGGACAATAACCTGGTGAACGTCGCCGTGCTGGGAAAATTCACCGTGGCCGACTACAAGGAATTCGAAGAAGCGGTGTCGTACGGCATCCGGTTCCAGGGCACCCTCAACCTGCTGGTGGACCTGCGCGACATGCTGGGCTTCACCCTGGACGTGGCCTGGGAGGATATCAAGTTCACCAGCCAGCACCTCTACAATTTCGACAAGATCGCGGTAGTGACCGACGATCAGTGGATCAAATGGAGCGCATGGCTGTCCCGCACGTTCGTGGATGCCGACATCCAGGTGTTCGAGGATTACGACACCGCCAGCGCCTGGATCACTCCGGACTGAGCGGTTGTGAAGAAACCTGCCGTGCGATGATCTCGGCCGCCGATCTGGTCCTGGTCGCACACTTCCTGTTTGTCCTGTTCGTGCTCGCGGGATTGCTGGCGGTGTGGGCCGGCGCCGCCCTGGGCTGGCGCTGGGTGCGTAATTTCCGGTTCCGCGTCGCGCACCTGGGGGCCGTGCTGTTCGTCGCCGCGGAATCCCTGGTGGGCGCCGCCTGCCCGCTCACGCTATGGGAAGACTGGCTGCGCGGCAGCGGGCCGTCCCGGGCGGGCTTCATCCAGCGCTGGCTGTCCCGCCTGCTCTACTACGATTTCCCGGCATGGGCATTCACGGCGGCATACGTGGCCTTCGCCCTGATCGTGAGCGCCACCTGGTTCGCGGTGCGCCCCCGTTTCCCCCACGGCAAGCGCCTCTCCCGCTGATCCCCTCTCGGGGCTTGACTATCGAACGATCGTTCGATAAGCTGGGTTCATGGGAAACGACACCACCTATCTCAGCCAACTGCAGGATTTCTACGCCCGCCACCGGCTGCTGCCCCCCTACGCCGCCATGGGCGAACTCCTGGGGCTGCGCTCCAAATCGTCGGTGGCGGCGCTGGTGGCGCGGCTGAAACTGGCAGGCTACCTGGAGACCGGCCCGGGCAAGCGGCTCAAGCCCGCCGGGAAATTCTTCGAGCGCACCCTCGCAGACAGCGTGCGCGCCGGGCTGCCCACCCCCGCCGACAACGCGCCGAGCGAGGCCATCACCATCGACGATTACCTGGTGGAGCGCCCCTCGCAGACCGTGCTGGTGCGGGTCAAGGGAGACTCCATGTGCGATGCCGGCATCCACGAAGGCGACATCGCCGTGGTGGAGAAAAGGCCCCTCGCCAACCTCGGGGAGATCGTGGTGGCCATCGTGGACAACGAGTTCACCCTCAAATACCTGGACCGGGACAAAAGCGGTTTCGTCCTGCGCCCGGCCAACCCCGCCTACGGGGTGATCCGCCCCAAGGGACAGATGGAGATCTTCGGCGTGATGGTGGGGCTGGTCAGGAAATACGGCCGGTAGCCGGATTCGGCAATGAACGAAGCCCTGAACGCCCTGCTCCCCGGCGGGGGGTGGCCCATGGGGGCGCTCACCGAGATCCTGGCCGCACCGGCCGCCCGGGGCATCGAGTTGCGGCTGCTGCTGGTCCGGGCGCAGGCGGAAGACACCCTGTGGGCGGCGGAGCAGGCGCTGCGCTCCGGGAGTTGCGGCGCGGTGCTGGCCTGGCCGGCGGCGGGCGGCGGGCGCGCCCTGCGCCGCCTGCAGCTCGCCGCGGAGGCCGGCCGGGCCTGGGGCCTGCTGTTCCATTCCCCCCGCGCCGCCGCCTCCCCTCCCCCCGCCGCTCTGCGCCTGCGCCTCGAGGCGGCCGGTGACGGACTGGCGGTGCGCATCCTCAAGCGCCGCAGCGGCGGGGCAGTCGCGCCCCTGTCGTTGCATATCGCGGCATAGGATTGCCGCTGTCTTCGTCTCGGGAAAAGTGGCTGACCGCAGAAACGCGGGGAAATAGGAGAGGACGGGGTATGGGGCCGGCCGCCGGGCGATTTGCCGCAAACCCTCATCCCTGGCCCTTCTCTCCGGGGGAAAGTCCCCTCTCCCTCGGGGAGAGGGGTGGGGGAGAGGGAATGCCCGCGCCGGCGAGGAGGTTTGCGTCCGGAGCGGGACCGCCCCCTCAGTCCCGGTCTCCCTGGCACGTCCCCATCGCCACCAGGCGTCCGGCCATGTTGCCGGTGCTCAGCACGAACACCGGGGCGCCCGCCAGCAGGTACCAGTAGAAGGTGCAGAAACGCCACACCAGCAGCACGAAGGCGCTGGTGACCGGGTCCAGGTAGGGGCTCAGCAAGGCGCCGAAGGCCACCTCCACCCCGCCCCCGCCGCCGGGCAAGAAGGCGGCATGAGCGACGAAGCCGAGCAGGGCCTGGATCGCGAACAGATAGCCCCAGGGCACCGACTCCCCCAGCAGCCACAGCAGCACGGGCAGCACCCCGTAGCGCATCATCCAGTGCCCCACGCAAAACAGATAGAGCAGGAACATACGCCCCTTGCCCATGGCCAGCAGCAGGCGCACCCCCTGCTTGAACTGCACCAGCCAGCGCGCCAGTCGGTAGCGCACCTTGCTCAGGCGGGGCACATGGCGCAACAAGCGGCCCAGCCCCAGCTCCAGGGGCCGGTAATGGCGCACCAGCCAGGCCAGGGTGGCCGCTCCCCCCAGCACCAGCACCGCCACCAGGACGAACAGCCGCAGCGGATGGCTGATCCCCCGGTGCAAGGCATACAGCGCCAGGGCGAGGGGCATGGCGGTGGCGAAAAACACCAGGTCCGTAAGCTGGTCCACCGCCACCAGGGCCGCCCCGCGGCCCACCGCCAGGCCGTGGCGCGACAGCAGGAACACATAGGTGGCAGGGCCGCCGGCCCCGGCGGGGGAGGCGCACCAGGCAAACTCGGCGGACACCACCGTGGCCAACGCCTGCCGCCGGCCCATCGGGCTGCCCAGATAGCGGGCCAGCAGGTGCACCCGGGCGGCATTAAAATTCCAGCCCAGCAGCACCATGCCCAGCAGCAGCGCCACCACCCACAGCGGCAGCCGGCGCAAGTGGGCCAGGCTGTCCAGGCCGCCGTAGAGCACCGGCACGGCGAGGCTCAGGGCCAGGCTGACGACGATGAGAAAGCCCCATGAACGCCTCACCCGAGCCCCTCGATCCATTGCCTCTTGGTCAGGGGACGGCGCCCCTCAAGGGCTCTCGTGATCAGGCGGCGCCAGGAGGCGATCACTTCTGGATGGCGGGCGTCCGCCGGGTGGAGGGAAATGCGCAGCAGGGGGCGCGCGCGCTGCCCCTCGAACAGCCGGGCGTTCCACCCCCGCGACAGGGTGCGGCGCCAGCCGGCGCGCACGCTGTACACCAGGCTGGGGGCGCGCGTTTCCCGCCAGTCCGGCAGGCGGTAGATGCCTTGCCGGGTGGTGGTGTAGCGCAGGGGCGAACGGGCGAGGGCGGCCCGGGCCCCGTCCCCCAGCAGCCAGGCGGGCGCCACGAAGCCGGCCACCGGCCAGCCCAGGCGCCCCATCAGCGCAAGCCCGCGCTCCACCAGGGCCGCCGCTTCGGCCTCGGCCAGGGCGGCGAACTCCCCTTCGCCCGCGGTATAGACCCGGCGCCGCAGCCATTCCAGGGGGCCGGCGGGGGGCGGCCCCCGGTCCAGGTGGTGGTAGCCGTGGAGGGCCACCTCGTCGCCCTGGGCCAAGCGCCCCTCCACCGCGGCCAGGAAGGCCCGGTCCCGTTCCAGGGGGCCGCCGCGGTGATAGTCGGGCACCGCCAGCAGGGTCACCGGCAGGGGGCCGATGCCGTCCAGCATCTGCAGCAGGCGCCGGCACTCGGGCCAGGTGGCGGGGGCCACGTCGTGCAGCGACAGGCACAGGGCGGCGGCTTCAGCCGGCGGCACAGGCGGTCGCCTCCGTGGCCTCGAACGCCGGCGCGGCGAGGCGGCCGTAATGGGTGAGCAGGCCGTAGAGCACCCGGTCCCAGCCGTACTCGGCCTCCACCCGGGCCCGGGCGCGCCGCCCCAGCGAGGCCGGGTCCCCTTGGTACAGGGCGACCACCCCGTCGGCGATGGCCGCGGCGCTGCCCGGCGGCACGACGAGGCCCACCGCCGCGTCCACCAGCTCAGCGATGGCCCCCGCCCGCACCCCGACCACCGGCAGTCCGCAGGCCATGCCCTCCAGCGCCACCAGGCCGAAGGTCTCCTGGTCGCCGGCATGGACCAGGGCGTCGCAACTGGCCATCAGGCGCGCCACCTCGCCCGCCCGCCCCTGGTAGGGATAGACCGTGGCGTTGGGGTGGGGCCGCAGACAGCGGCCGCCGCCGATCAGCAGCAGGTGGTAGCGCGGGCCAAGCAGACGGAAGGCGTCCAGCAGCAGGGGGATGTTCTTCTCCCGGGAAAAGCGCCCGGCGAACACCAGCAGCCGGGTGTCCTCGGCCAGCCCCAGTTCGCGCCGCAGGCCGGGGTCGCGGTGCTGGGGGTGGAACCTGCGGGTATCCACCCCCAGGGGCTGCAGGGCCACCCGCTCCACCCCGGCCGCCGCGAGCCGGTCCGCCATCACCCGGCTGGGGGCCAGCACCAGGTCGAACTGCCGGTACAGCCGCCGCAGGTAGCGCTCGACCCCGGGTTCGCACCAGCGGCCCAGGCGGGCGCCGATCAGGCGGGGCAGATCGGAGTGATAGAAGCCCACCACCGGCACCCCCAAGTGCTGACCGGCGTCCAGGGCGGCCCAGGGCAGCAGGTAGGGGTCGCCGGCCTCGATCAGGTCGGGGGCCAGGGCCACCAGTTGGTCCCGCCAGATGCCCGAGCGGGCCGGCCAGCGGTAGCCGTTGGCGAAGGGGATGCGGGGAGCCGCCAGGGTCACCAGGCCGTTGCCGTCGTCCCGGTCCACGGCGCCGGGCACCAGCAGGGTGTGGCGCACGTCGCTGCGGCGGGCGAGCCAGGCGCGCTTGGCCAGCAGGTAGCGCTTGACGCCGCCGCTCTGGGGGGCGAAAAACATGGTGGTGTCCACCAGGTGCGGAGCGTCCGATGCGGCGCTCGGTGTCGGCCCCGGTACGGGGCGGGCGTTGGAGGTCTTCATATGCCTTGTATACTCTAAGTTAATTATTACACCATCGTGACACCCTGTTCCAAAATAAGCACCGCGCCGCCTGGTTATGCGGAACTCCACTGCCTCAGCAACTTCACCTTCCGGCGCGGGGCCTCCCATCCGGAAGAGCTGGTGGCCCGGGCCCATGATCTCGGCTATGCCGCCCTGGCGCTCACCGACGAATGCTCCCTGACCGGGATGGTGCGCGCCCATGTCGCCGCCAAGCAGCACGGGCTCAAGCTCATCGTGGGTAGCGAGGTCCGGCTCGCCGACGGGCCGCGGCTGGTGCTGCTGGCGGCGGAGCGGGAGGGCTACGGCAATCTGGCGCAACGGATTACCCGGGGCCGGCGCGCCGCCGCCAAGGGCGACTACCATTTGAGCCGCGCGGACCTGGAGGACGGCCTGCCCGGCTGCCTCGCCTTGCTGCTGCCGGGCCCCGAACCGGATGCGGCCGACGCCCGCTGGCTGGCGCAGCGTTTCCCTGGCCGCGCCTGGCTGGCGGCGGAATTGCTGCTGGGGGCCGACGACTCCGCCTGGCTCAAGCGCCATGAGACGGCGGCCTTTGCCTGCGCCCTGCTCAACAGCCAGCCCATGGGCTTCTACGGCCCCTCCCAACTGGTCCAGGACGCCCGGCGCCACGGGGTGAAGGTGCGCCCGGCGGACGTGCCTGCAAGCGATTGGGACTGCACCCTGGAGGGCGGACGGGAGCCGGCGCTGCGGCTCGGCCTGCGCATGGTGAAGGGCCTGTCCCGGGCGGGGGCGAATCGGCAGGTGGCGGGCATCGAACGGCCGCCGCCCTTGCTGCTGGATGCGCCCATCCGGGAAGGCTTGCCGTGCCTCGCCGCCCCCGGCGAAGGGGAGGAACTGCTGGCCGACTACGCCAGCCTGGGCCTCACCCTGGGCCGCCACCCCCTGGCCCTGCTGCGGGACCGGTTGCGGCAGCGGCGCATGGTCACGGCGGCGCAATTGCGCGCCCTGCCCAACGGCCGGCTGGTACGCACGGCGGGGCTGGTCACCTGCCGCCAGCGGCCGGACAGCGCCGGCGGGGTGATCTTCGTCACCCTGGAGGACGAGACCGGCCTAATCAACGTGGTGGTGTGGCGCGACCTGGCGCAAAGGCAGCGGCGGGAGCTGCTGGGGTCGACCCTGCCCGGGGTATACGGCAAGCTGGAGCGGCAGGGGGAGGTGGTGCACGTAGTGGCCGGGCGCCTGGCGGACCACAGCGAGATGCTGGCGGGGCTCCCGGCCGGCTCGCGGGATTTTTGCTAACGATTCCGCCGGCGGTCCGAATTGGCGGCGCGCGGCCGAGCGGCGGTGTCGCGCCGGTCGGGCTGGTGCCGCCGATCCAGTTCGGGCGGAATGTTGTCCAGCAACCTTGTCAGGTAGTCGTCCGCCCGTCTCCTCAACAGGCCTTGTCCTTCCTCGGTGGCCATCAGTTGTCGGATCTCCTCGGGTCCCGCGGAGGTCTTGTTGATCGCCTCCTGCCAGGCCAGCATGATGTATTTCTGGATCGTCATCCGGTCCGCCGCGCTGCCCTGGAAATCGATCCCGTCATCGTGACCCTCGATCAGCGAGAACACGATGCCCTCCGGGCCGATGGTATAGTCGTATTCCAATTTCATGTTATATATTTCCTCCTCATCCCCCGCACACCTGGCCGGGCAGTGCGTCATCATAACACCGGCGCTTGCCGACGAAAATGCCCGAGCCGCACGGGAACGCCCTCTTTTCCCCGGACACGGGCCACCGCGGCGATTTGAACAAGCCCGCGAAATGTGGGATATTGCCCGGACGCGCCTGCAACCGGGCGCCGTCCTTCGTCTCGGCCGGCTGCCGGAACCTACCCGCCGCCCCGGCCGGCAGGTCGCACGGACACATACCCCCGCCGCCCGCGTGCGGCGAGAATATTATTTGGAGCAACCAAATGGTTCGGCAACAGGAAACCCAAAACATGGCGCTGTTCTGCGATTTCGAGAACATCGCCCTGGGCGTGCGCGAGGTGAAATTCGCGAAATTCGACATCAACCGGGTGCTGGAGCGCCTGCTGCTCAAGGGCAGCATCGTGGTCAAGAAGGCCTACTGCGACTGGGAACGCTACAAGGAATTCAAGGCCCCCATGCACGAGGCCTCCTTCGAGCTGATCGAGATCCCCCATGTGCGCCAGTCCGGAAAGAATTCCGCCGACATCCGCATGGTGGTGGACGCCCTGGATCTCTGCTATACCAAGTCCCATGTGCACACCTTCGTCATCATCAGCGGGGATTCCGACTTCTCCCCCCTGGTAAGCAAGCTGCGGGAAAACAACAAGACGGTGATCGGGGTGGGGGTCAAAAAGTCCACCTCCGACCTGCTGATCGCCAATTGCGACGAATTCATCTTCTACGACGACCTGGTGCGTGAGGAAGAGGTCCAGAAGCGAGCCAGGAAGAAGCCCGCCGCCAAAACCGCCGCCGGTGCCAAGGCGGCGCCCAAGGAAGATGAGGAAAAAGAGGGCAAGAAACAGGAGGCCCTGGACCTGGTGCTCCAGACCGTAGAGGCCCTGCTGGCCGAGCGGGGCGAGGAGGAAAAGATCTGGGGCTCCATGGTCAAACAGGCGCTGAAGCGGCGCAAGCCCGGCTTCAACGAGACCTACTACGGTTTCCGTTCCTTCAGCAAGCTGCTGGAGGAGGCCCAGGCACGCCACCTGCTGCAACTGGAGCACGACGAGAAATCGGGCGGCTACACCGTCGCGGTCGTCGCCCTGGAAGACTAGCCATAAGTTTCGCTATGTTCGACTTCGACACCCCTATCGACCGGCGCGGCAGCGCCAGCGTCAAATGGGACAAGTACCGGGGGCGCGACGTGATCCCGCTGTGGGTGGCGGACATGGACTTCCGCTCGCCGCCCGTGGTGCTGGAGGCGCTGCGGCGGCGGGTCGAACACGGTGTGTTCGGCTACACCCATGCCCCCGAGGAATTGACCCCGGCGATCCTCGCCCGGCTGCAGGCTGACTATCGCTGGCAGGTGGAGCCGGAATGGCTGGTGTGGCTGCCCGGCCTGGTGACCGGGCTCAACGTCGCCTGCCGGGCGGTGGGCGAAGACGGCGACCAGGTGCTCACCCCGGTGCCGGTGTATCCGCCCTTCCTGTCCGCCCCCAGGCACTCGCGCCGGGACCTGCTCACCGTCCCCCTGGGCCGGCGGGATGGGCGCTGGGAGCTCGACCTGGAGCGCCTGGAGGCCGCCGTCACCCCGCGCACCCGCCTGCTGCTGCTGTGCAGCCCCCACAACCCGGTAGGGCGCGTGTTCGGCCGCGAAGAGCTGGCCGCGCTGGCGGACCTGTGCGCCCGCCACGACCTGGTCATCTGCTCCGACGAGATCCATGCCGACCTGGTGCTGGACCCGGACAAGGCCCACGTCCCCACCGCCGCCCTGGAGCCGGAGGTGGCCCGGCGCACCATTACCCTGATGGCGCCCAGCAAGACCTTCAACACCCCCGGCCTGGGATTTTCCTTCGCCGTGGTCCCGGACGGCGCCCTGCGCGGGCGTTTCCGCGCCGCCATGGCGGGCATCGTGCCCCAGGTGAACGCCCTGGGCTACACCGCGGCCCTGGCCGCCTACCGCGACGGCGGCCCCTGGCAGGCAGCCCTGCTCGCCGCCCTGCGGGCCAACCGGGATAGCGTGGAGCAGGCGGTCGCCGCCATGCCCGGTCTCGCCATGGACCATGTGGAGGCCACCTACCTGGCCTGGATCGACACCCGCCCCGCGGGGCTCGAAGACCCGGTACAATTCTTCGAGCAGGCCGGCGTGGGCCTGTCCGACGGACGGGACTTCGCCGGACCCGGCTTCGTGCGCCTCAATTTCGGCTGCCCGCAAGCGACCCTGCGCGAGGCGCTGGGCAGAATGGGGCAGGCGCTGGAATTCCACGGGAATAAGGTTTAGTTCAAAAGGAGAACTGTCGCCATGACGCAAAGAAAGATCATCCCCATCGCCCCGGCGACCGACCCGGCAAGCGACGAGCTCAGCAAGTGCGCCGAAGCGGAACCCTATGTCCTGATGGTGCTGGGCGACAGCATGCTGCCCGAGTTCGAGGAGGGCGAAATCATCATCATCGAGCCCGAAGGCTTGGCGCGGGACGGCGCCTTCGTCATTGCCCTGCACAACGACGAACTCATCTTCCGGCAACTGGCCATCGAGGAGCGGCGCTGGTATCTCAGGCCGCTCAACCCCGGCTACCCCACCCTCGAAATCCCCGGACCGGCCGCCATCAGGGGCGTGATCACCCAAAAGACGCGCCCGGGCAGGCGGCGCGCCACAAAATCCTATTTGTAGCCCCCCCGGGGAACTTGCCAGCCCGCTTGTCATCCTGCACAATGCGCGCCTGTATGCCAAAGGCGTGCGTGGCCAAACAGGTGAAATCATGCAGTACCCGGAAGCTGAAGAACTGGCGGCGGTGAGGGGGGCGGCGGCAAGCGCCCCGCGCGGGGATGCCTGGGACTGGGCCCTGCGGGGCGCCATTGTCGCGGGCCTGTTCGCGGTGGTCTACGCCAGCCTCGCCGGGCGGGCGCTCCAGCCGTTGCTGCACGACGCCGAAGCGCATCCCTGGGCCCATCTCATCGGGCGCCCCAGCCTGCTGTGGCTGTCCATGGGCAGTCTGCTCCTGGCGTTTCGCACCTCCCTGTGGTTTCTCTACCGCCCAGCGGCCGCGGCCGGGATGGCCGACGCCCCTTCCCTCACGGTGATCATCCCGGCGTACAACGAAGGGGCCATGGTGGAAAAGTCCATCGATTCCGTGGCCGCCGCCCACTATCCCCGGGAACGCCTGCAGATCTTCGTGGTGGACGACGGCAGCAAAGACGACACCTGGCAATACATCGAGCGTGCGGCGCAGCGCCACCCCGGCCTGGTCACCACGGTCCGGTTTGAGCGCAACCGGGGCAAGCGCGCAGCCCTGGCCGAGGGATTCCGCCGGGCGCGGGGCGAGGTAGTGGTGACCATCGACTCGGACAGCGTGATCGAACCGGGCACCCTGCTGGCGATGGCGGGTCCGTTCCGCGACGCCAAGGTGGGCGCGGTGGCCGGCAAGGTCGCCGTGTATAACCGCCACCAGGGAATCATCCCGCGCATGCTCCATGTGCGCTATATCCTGTCGTTCGATTTCCTGCGGGCGGCCCAGTCCACCTACGGTACCGTCTACTGCTGCCCCGGCGCCCTGGCGGCGTATCGCGCCTCGGTGGTGCGCCAGGTGCTGGACCAGTGGACCGCGCAGACCTTCCTGGGCGCGGCCTGCACCTACGGCGAAGACCGCTCCATGACCAATTTCATCCTGGCCCGGGGCTACGACACCGTCTATCAGAGGGACGCCGTGGTCCACACCATCGTCCCCCTGACCTACGCCAAGCTGTGCAAGATGTTCCTGCGCTGGGACCGCAGCTACGTGCGCGAGGAAGCGCGCTTCTTCGCCCGCGTCGTGTGGAAGCGTCCCCTCGGCCCGCTCCTGGTATCGCTGCTGGATGCCTTCGTCACCAACCTGCGCTACCCGGTGGCCTACGCCACCCTGGTGCTGCTGGTCATGCTCACCCTGCACGACCCGATGACGGTCCTGCGGGTGCTCCTGGTCATCGGGCTCATGTCGTCGCTCAACATGCTCTACTACCTGCGCAGCGAGCGCTCCTGGGATTTTCTGTACGGCATCTTCTATGCCTACTACTCCGCCCTGACCATGTTCTGGATCTTCCCCTACGCCGTGCTCACGGTGCGCGCCCGCTCCTGGCTGACCCGGTAATCGGGACAGTCGCCGGACAGGGCAGAAAAGCAGTTGGCCAGGAACGAAGCGACAAGGATAATGATCTGATCTGGAAGAGACATCCGATTAGAGAACCGCTGAAAATTGCGGCCCACTTCGGCATGCAGGCATCTCCCGGGCGGCACGCCGGAGACAAGACGCCGAGGAGCTTTCCGCCTTCCTGGAACAAAAGGGGATGACGGTCCGCCCCGGCAGCGGAGACGGCCGTCAGCGCAGCAGCTGCAGCCATGCGGCGAGCCCCGCCAGGGTCGCCAGCAGGACCGGGACGGTCAGCACGATGCCGATGCGGAAATACTGGCCCCAGCCGATGCGCATGCCGCGCTGGGCCAGCACGTGCAGCCACAGCAGGGTGGCCAGGCTGCCGATGGGAGTGATCTTCGGCCCCAGGTCGCAGCCGATCACGTTGGCGTAGATCATCGCCTCCCGCACCAGGGGCGCGAGATGGGCGTCGTGGATGGCCAGGCTGCCCACCAGCACGGTGGGCATGTTGTTCATCACCGTGGACAACCCGGCGAACAGCAAGCCCGCGCCCAGGGTAGCGAAATAGAAACCCTGCCCTTGCAGCCATTCCAGGACGCGGCTCAGCTCCGCGGTCAGGCCCTGGTTGCGCAGCCCGTACACCACCAGGTACATCCCCAGGGAAAACACCACCACCTGCCACGGCGCTTCCCGGATCAGGGTCATGACCGGGATCACCGCCTTCGGCTGCCGGCGCAGCAGATGCTCCCGGCCGGCCGCCACCATCAGGGCCAGGGCCGCCGCGCCGGCGACCGCCGAGGTGGGCAGTTGCAACGCCCGGGCGAAGAAATAACCGGCCAACAGCAGCACCAGCACCACCCAGCCGAACCAGAACACGAAGGGGTCGCGGATCGCCTTGGCCGGGTCCGCCAGGGCCGCGACCTCGAAGCGCCGGGGCAGGTCCTTGCGGAAGAACAGCCACAGGGTGGCCAGGGTCGCCGCCAGGGAGACGAAATTCACCACCCCCATCACCGCGGCGTACTCCCCGAAGGAGATGTCGAAGTAATTGGCGGTGACGATGTTGACCAGATTGGACACCTTGAACGGCAGGCTGGTGGTGTCGGACACGAAGCCGGTGGCCATGATGAACGCCAGGATGGTGGGCGGCTTGAAGCGCAGGGCATGCAGCATCTCGAACACCAGGGGGGTGAGGATCAGCACCGCCCCGTCGTTGGCGAAAAACGCCGCCACCGCCGCCCCCAGCAGGACGATGAGCAGGAACAGGTAATGCCCCCAGCCCCGGCCCCAGCGGGCCACGTGCAGGGCGGCCCACTCGAAGAACCCCGCCGCATCCAGCACCAGGGAGATCAGGATCAGCGCCACCAGGGTGAAGGTGGCGTCCCACACGATGTGCCACACCACCGGCACGTCGGACAGCGCCACCACCCCCGCCAGCAGGGCCAGGGCGGCCCCGGCAAGGGCGCTCCAGCCGATACCCAGGCCCTTGGGCTGCCAGATCACCAGCACCAGGGTCGCCAGGAAGATGCCCAGTGCGGTCAGCACGGCCGGCGCTCCGTCACGAAGCGAACCGGCGCTGCAACTCGGGCAGCAGGCGCGCCCGGATCTCGTCGCGCACCCTCACGAAGCTCTCCAGGGGTTCGCCGTGGGGATCGTGGAACGGCATATGGATGGCGGGCACCGGCCGGGGAAACACGGGGCAGGTCTCCTTGGCGTTGTCGCACACCGTGACCACCAGATCGATCGGCTCGCGCATCACCGTTTCCACGCTTTTCGGGCTGAGTCCCTCGGTGGGGATACCGGCCAGGCGCAGCGCCTCGATGGCGCCGTCAGCCACCTTGGGGCCGGGGCTGGTCCCCGCCGAGAGGGCGCGGATCCGGTCCCCCAGGTCGTGGTTGACCAGGGCCTGCGCCATCTGGCTGCGGCAGGAGTTTCCGGTGCAAAGTATCAGGACGGTTTTCGTATTCATGGGTCTCTTTCCTTCGGTTCAGGGCCGCATACGATACACCATATATACGTCTCGGCATATATATTGCGGGAAAAATTTAGGCGCAGCACCGGCCGGGGCGATTGGCCATCCCCGACAGCTTCTCCTCATCCTGCCGATAGATAGACACGCCGGCAGTCCCCTGGGCCATCGCCTCCAGGACCTTCGCCGCCCAGGCGGCCAGCCGGGGGGCGATCCGGTAGAACACCCAGGTGCCCTCCTTGCGCACGCTCAGCACGCCCGCTTCCCGCATCACCGCGAGATGCCGGGACACCTTCGGCTGGGGCATGTCCAGGGCGAAAAACAGCTCGCACACGCACAACTCGCCTTCCCCCATGATGAGACGGAGGATGCGGCGCCGGGTCGGGTCCGACAGGACGTCGAAAAACATCTGTTCGCTTACCATCGCCGCAATTGTAGGGCCCAAGGCCTACCGAGTCAAAAGCGCAACATCCCCCGCGACGGGTGCCCGGGCCCATTGCTCAGGCGGTGCACTCCAGGACCCGGATGAGCTACACTACGGACAGGCGGCCACAAGACGCTGGTAGCCGGGCAAGCGGGGGCACGGCGAATGGGTTCGAAGCGGCACCGCCTCATCCCCCATCCCGGCAACTCTCTCGAAACCCCGATAAAGGAAAACCAAAATATGTACGCCGTTGACCGCTCTGTCGCCCTGATCAAGCCCAGGCAACCGTTTCTGGACTGGCTGATGATTCTCCCGGATTCGGAACTGGACCTCACCCTGGAACAGCTCCGAACCGATTGCACGGTCTTCCTGGTGCCGGAGTTCCTGGACCTTGAAGAGGCATTGGGCTTCATCGACCAGATCTACTCGCAGATATTCGAGATGGAACTCGCCTCGTGGTGGGAAGACGAAAGCCTGTGGCCGGAACACAGGACGGTCCAGTTGTTCTGGAAGTGGTTCGACGTGGAACTGCATTCCACGGTGGTGGACGCGGCCGGCGACCCGGAAGACGACGCCCCCCCCTACTGACGGGGCCGCGCACGGCATGGCACGGGGCGCTTGGGGCCGATCGGTGCTCAGCGGCAGCTTGGCGGAGAGATTGAAAGCGGGGGCAAGGGGGGTGAACAAGCTTGCAATCCTGCTGCTGGTAGGCGCCGTGGCGATGCCGGGACAGGCCGGCGCGATGCCGACCACCTTCGGCCCGGTGGTCGGCAATGCCCTGCTCTGCGTCGATGATATCGACCCGGCTTATTTCAGGCGCTATCTGACAGACTTCCTGCAGCCGCCTTACAAGACCGAGGGCGCGGCGTACTGGTTCAAGGCGGACACCACCCTGTTGGGGGTGAAGATATCCGACGTGTTCGTGAGCACCGAAAAAACTCGCTATGCCTTCATCGGCGCGGTGATGAAGGACAGCCTGGCGGCGGCCAGGGACAAGATACAGCAGTTCACCGGGGTCAGGTTCCAGCCGGAAGGCGATGATGCCACCCTGCGCTCCCCCGCCGGCACCTATCTAATCTCCTACGGAAAGGACAGAAGCAAGATCTTCTGCGTCAAGCGCCGCGTCGACCGCTTTTATTAAGGTGGCCCTTAAATTCCTTGGTGCCGTCATTCCCGCGAAGGCGGGAATCTAGCCGTCTTACTTGGCTCCCGCCTGCGCGGGAGCGACGGAATGATGGGGCCGGGTTAATAAGCGGGGGCGACTTCTCGCCACCTCGGGCAGCTTGGCGACCTGATGCCAGCCCCCGGGCAGGCGCAGCCACGCCATGCGTCGGCCATGCGCTCCATAGATATGACCAATCTGTAATTAACCTAAAAAATCCTTATGTTAGTATTGTGAGTCGTAGTTTTCTCCGTCATCCGCAGGCGCAACGGCCGCAATTGGCACCCCAGTCCTTCCGGAGCAACGGCCACGGTCGCTCGTACCCATTGCCCCCAGCCGGGCCGGCACAAGGACGACCATGCAGAGAATCCCTTTTACAGTTGTCAGGATGGCTGCGCTGCTCGTCACGCTGGCGCTGATCCCCGCGTCCGTTTCCGCCCTCCGCGACACCCTGCGCCAATCGCAGGCCCGCTCCGCCGCCGCCGAGGATCGGGCCGCACGCCTGGCGCACATCGCCGCCGCCCGTCAACGCAACGTAATCGGGGCGGTGCACGACGCGCTCAAGACGATCGCCGGACTCTCTTCCATCGCGCGTACCGATGCCGCGGATTGCAGTGCCTTTTTTTCCAGGCGGCTGGAGGGTTTTTCCGTCCCTGTCCGCAATCTGGGACTGGCGCGGCCCCAGGGGGAAGTCGCATGCAGCGCGCGCGCCTTTCCGGGCCCGCTTCCCAGGCAGTCGGTGGCGGCCGACGGCGCAACGCTGCTTGTCCCGGCCGGGCAGGCGGTTGCGGTTATCGTCAGCGTACGGATCGCCGACGACAACAACAACCTCCAGGGCGCTCTATTCGCCATCCTGGACCCGGCTCATATCACGCCGGGGCCGCCGCCGGGAACGGCGCTGACCCTGTTCGACCGTTCCGGCCAGGTCGCCACCTACTCCCCCCAGCGCCGGGAATGGGCGAGGCAGGCGGCGGCGGGCAAGCTTTTGCTCCAGGGCATCGGCGGCGGCAAGAGTCGCTCCACCGCGAAGATGGCCGGACCGGACGGGGTGCGCCGCCGCTACGCCTTCGAGACCGTGGGGCCGGGGCTTTACCTGGCGGTGGGCACTCCAACGGAACCGCTCTTTGCGCCAGCCAGGCGGCTTCCATACCTTCAAGCCGCCTGGCTGGCCGGCCTTGTCCTGGGATTTATCCTCCTGGCCGGCATCGGGGGAGACCGCTTTCTGGGCCGGCGGCTCCGGATGTCGGCGGCAACGGCAGCACGCGCGGCGCGCCGCGCGGCAAGCATGCTGTATCGCGTCTCGGCTCGGCCCTTGTCCTTTTTCCGCAGACGCCACCTCGCCGCCGAAAAAAAGAGGGGCAAAGACCAGACCAAGATGGAGTTGCGCAAGGCGAACGAGCGCCTGAAGCATTCCGTGGAACTGCTTGAGCGCCGCACCCGCGCGATGACCGCTCTCACCGAGATGGGCCAGCTTCTGCAGACCTGCACGAATACCGGCGAAATCGACGGGATCGTCGCCCGGTTCGCCCAGGAGATATTTTCCGCGAATGCCGGTGCCTTGTTCACGGTCGGCCGCGACGCTGTCGAGGCGGAAGCGGTATGGGGGCCCCTCGGCAGGCAGAAGACGGTATTTCTGCCGGACGAATGCTGGGCCCTGCGGCTCGGCCGGATGCACCGGGTGCAAGGCCCCGGCGCCGGCCCCCACTGCACCCATGTCGTCGATGTCCCCGCAGGCGGCTATGCATGCATCCCCTTGGTGGCCCACGGAGAGATCACCGGCATTCTGCATCTGCAAAGCCGCTCCTCCCTGATGGGCATCGCCGGGGAAGAACAGAATCGGCAAGGGGAGCGACACCTCGTCCAGGCGTTTTCCGAAAGGGTCGCCCAGGTACTCGCCAACCTGCGCTTCCGTGAGACCCTGCGCGCCCAATCCATCCGCGATCCCCTCACCGGCCTGTACAATCGACGCTTCATGGAAGAAACGCTGGCCATCGAGGAGCGCCGGGCCGCGCGCAGCAATTCCTCCATCGGCATCATCATGCTGGACATCGACCATTTCAAGCGGATCAACGACGCCGCGGGGCATGACGCCGGCGACGCGGTACTGCGCAGAGTGGGCGACTTTCTCCATGAACAGGTGCGGGAGGGAGACATCCCCTGCCGCTACGGCGGGGAAGAGTTCACCGTCATCCTGCCCGGAGCCACCCCGGAAACCACCCGGCAGCGGGCCGAAGCAATGCGGCGGTGCCTCGCCGAGACCCCGATGGAACACCAGGGCAAGTCACTGGCTCCGATCACCGCATCGTTCGGGGTGGCGTGCCTTCCCCTTCACGGCTCATCCTGGCAGGCCGTGCTCAAGGCAGCCGACGCGGCCCTCTACCGGGCGAAGCACGCCGGCCGCAACCGCGTGGCGGTGGCCTAAGGAAACACCCGAGGGCATAGCGGGCACTTTACGGTTAACCCGCCACGTCCTCCTCTCCATCCTCCTGTGGTGTAGCATTTCGGGCGCAGCAATGCGCCCTTCTTTTTTCCTCTTTAACCCACTGTGAACAAATTGCGATTTCCCGTGCATGCCAAAGGGATCGACTATAATGCAACTGCTGCGGCGGACGGGTACAGGGGATCCAGCGATCCTTTCCCGACAGGACGCGAATCGGCGGCCCCGCCCGGGCTTTCAGACCAATCCGGTCCTCGGAGGACATCGATGATTTCACTCACGGTCAACGGCAAGCAGGAACAAGTAGCGGCTAGCCCGGATACGCCGCTGTTATGGGTGCTGCGCGACATCCTCGGCCTTACCGGGACCAAATTCGGCTGCGGCATCGCCGCCTGCGGGGCGTGCACGGTGCACCTCGACGGGGAGCCCATCCGCTCCTGCGTGACCCCGGTTTCCGCGGCCGCCGGCAGAAGCGTCACCACCATCGAGGGGCTGTCGGGGGACAGCGGCCATCCCCTGCAGCAGGCCTGGATCGCCGAGCAGGTTCCCCAGTGCGGCTACTGCCAGTCGGGTCAGATCATGGCCGCAGCCGGACTGCTGGCGAAAAATCCCGCCCCCAGCGACGCCGACATAGACGCGGCCATGTCCGGCATCATTTGCCGTTGCGGGACCTATCAGCGGGTGCGCGACGCCATTCACCGCGCCGTCAAGGCAAAACGGGGGGAGGTGTGAGATGACCCAAACCATCGACCAAGGCCGGCGAACCTTCATCAAGGCCAGTGCCGCCGTCGGCGGCGGGCTGCTGATCGGATTTTACCTCCCCGCCGCGAGCCGGCTGGCCGAAGCGGCCGAATCCCCGGCCCCACTCCGCCCCAACGCATGGATTCGCGTCGGCGAGGACGGCAAGATCACGGTGATCGTGGACAAGTCCGAGATGGGACAGGGCGTGATGACCGCCCTGCCGATGCTGGTGGCCGAGGAGATGGACGCGGCCTGGAACCAGGTCCGGGTGGAAACCGCCCCGGCCGCCAAGGCCTATATCAACCCCCTGCTGGGGATGCAGGCCACCGGCGGGAGCAGCAGCGTGCGCGGCTCCTGGGAACCGTTGCGCAAGGCCGGGGCCGCGGCCCGGGAGATGCTGGTGGCGGCCGCCGCGCAAACCTGGGGGGTCAAGGCGGACGCCTGCCGCGTGGCGAACGGCGAAGTGAGCCACCCGGCCAGCGGGCGGCGCCTGGGCTATGGGGAACTGACCGCCAGGGCGGCCACCCTGCCGGTCCCCAATGAGGTATTTCTGAAGGACCCCCAGGAGTTCAAGCTGATCGGCAAGCCCGTGCCGCGTCTGGACACGCCGCAGAAAGTGAACGGCAGCGCCGTGTTCGGGCTGGACGTGAAGGTCCCGGGCATGCTCACCGCCACCGTGGTGCGCTGCCCGGTGTTCGGCGGAAAGGCGGCCTCGTTCGATCCGAAGCAAGCCAAGCGGATAAGGGGCGTGCGCCATGTGCTGCAAATCGCCTCGGGGGTCGCCGTGGTGGCGGACGGCTTCTGGGCCGCCCAGCAGGGGGCCAAGGCCCTGCAAGTGCGCTGGGACGAGGGCGCACACGCCGGCCTTTCCAGCGCCGGCATCAGGGACAAATTCGCCACCCTGGCGCAAAGGCCGGGCGCCGTCGCCAGGAGCGCGGGCGATGCGGCCCGGGCCCTGCAGGGCGCGGCAAGAAAGATCGAGGCGGTGTACGAAGTGCCCTACCTGGCCCACGCCACCATGGAGCCCATGAACTGCACCGCCCACGTGCGCAAGAACGGCTGCGAGGTCTGGGTCCCCACCCAGGCGCAAGGCCGGGTGCAGCAGACGGTGGCGCAGGTGACCGGCCTGCCGGCGGAATCGGTCACGGTGCACACCACCTTCCTTGGAGGGGGATTCGGGCGCCGCTTCGAACAGGACTTCGTGGCCGAGGCGGCGCAGATCTCCAAGGCGCTGGGCGTCCCGGTGAAGGCGGTGTGGACCCGGGAAGACGACATGCAGCACGACTTCTACCGCCCCGCCACCTACAACGCCCTGAGCGCGGGCCTGGACGAAAAAGGGCTGCCGGTGGCCTGGAGCCACCGTATCGTCGGCCCCTCCATCATGTCCCGGGTGTTTCCCAACATGGTCAAGAACGGCATCGACCCCACTTCGGTGGAGGGGGCGGCCAACCTGCCCTATGCCATCCCCAACCTGCAAGTGGAATATACCATGCACGATCCGGGCGTGCCGGTGGGGTTCTGGCGCTCCGTGGGCAGTTCCCAGAACGCCTTTATCACCGAGTGCTTCCTGGACGAACTGGCGGCGGCCGGCGGCAAGGACCCGTTCCATCTGCGCCGCGAACTGTTACACGCCGCGCCGCGCCACAAGGCGGTGCTGGAATTGGCGGCGGCCAAGGCGGGCTGGGGCAAACCCCTGCCCAAAGGCCTCTATCGCGGCATCGCGGTGCACGAGTCCTTCACCAGTTTTGTCGCCCAGGTGGCGGAGGTGTCCGTCTCCGGCGAAGGCGAGGTCAAGGTGCACCGGGTGGTATGCGCCGTGGACTGCGGCATGGTGGTCAACCCGGACACGGTCAGGGCGCAGATGGAAAGCGCCATCGTCTACGGCCTGACCGCCGCGCTCAAGGGAGAGATCACGGTCATGGGCGGCCGCGTGCAGCAGAGCAACTTCAACGATTACCCGATGTTGCGGATGGACGAAATGCCCCGGGTGGAAGTCTACATCCGACCCGGCGCAGACACCCCGGGGGGCGTGGGCGAACCGGGCACGCCTCCCATCGCTCCGGCGGTGGCCAACGCGATATTCGCCGCCACCGGCAAGCGCATCCGCCGACTGCCGATCCGCGCCGAGGATCTCAAGGCATGAGTGGCGGCGATGCGGACGCGGATGCGCTGCAAAACGCCCTCGCCTGGCTGGAGCATGGCCACCGGGTGGCCCTGGCCACCGTGGCCAAGACCTGGGGCTCCTCGCCCCGCCCTCCCGGCTCCATGCTGGCGATCCGCGCCGACGGCCGGCTGGCGGGCTCGGTTTCCGGCGGATGCGTGGAACAGGACCTGATCGAGCGGGTGCGCGACCTGCCGCCCGGCCTGACCAAGCCCGGGGTGCTGGTCTATGGCGGCAGCCCGGACAACGTCCAACGCTTCGGCCTGCCCTGTGGCGGCACCCTGCAACTGGTGCTGGAACCGGGGCCCAAGGCGGACGGTTTGCGGCCCGTGCTGGAAGCGATCACCCGGCGCGAACTGATCGCACGCCGCCTGCACGTCGCAACCGGCCGGGTGGAACTGCACCCCGCCGCTCCCGCCGACGGACCGACCTTCGACGGTCAGACGCTGACCACGGTGCACGGCCCGCGGTGGCGGCTGCTCATCATCGGGGCCGGCCAGCCTTCCCGCTATCTGGCGCAGATGGCGCCGACCCTGGGCTACCGGGTCATGGTATGCGATCCCCGTAAAGAATACGCCGGCGCCTGGGACATAGCGGGGACGGAACTGGTGACCACCATGCCGGACGATGCCGTCACGGCCTGCCGGCCGGATGCCCGATGCGCGGTGGTGGCCCTCACCCATGACCCGAAGCTGGACGATCTCGCCTTGCTGGAGGCGCTCAAATCGGAAGCCTTCTACGTGGGCGCCCTGGGCTCCCGGACCACCAACGCCAAGCGCCGCGCCCGCCTGCTGCTGTTCGACCTGGGGCCGGCCCAGCTCGCCCGCCTGCACGGCCCGGTAGGGCTACCCATCGGCAGCCGCACCCCGCCCGAAATCGCCGTCTCCATCCTGGCCGAGATGACCGCGGTGCGTTACGGCGTGTCGTTGCCGCAACGGCAGATGGTCGCCGAGGCGGCCGCGGCATGCCCTTGATCTGCGGCATCCTGCTCGCCGCGGGCCGGGCCAGCCGTTTCGGCAGCCACAAACTGCTTTGCCCGCTGCCGGACGGCACCCCGATGGCGGCGGCCTGCGCCCGCAATCTGTTGCCCGGCGTGGACCGCGCCATCGCCGTGGTGCGGCCGGAAGACGAGCCCCTGGCCCGCCTGCTCCGGGCCGAGGGCATGGAAGTCGCGCCTTGCGCCACCGCCGCCGAAGGAATGGGGGCAAGCCTGGCCTGGGGCGTGGGCGCTGCCCCCCAGGCCGACGGCTGGCTCATCGTCCTGGCGGACATGCCGGCCATCCGCCCCGCCACCATGCAGGGGATCGCGCGGCTGCTGCGCCAGGGGGTCTGGGCCGCCGCGCCCGCCTACCGCGGCAGGAGAGGGCACCCCGTAGGCTTCGGCCAACCATTCCGGGAGGAACTGCTGCGGCTGAAAGGCGATATCGGCGCCCGTCCCCTGCTCGCCCGATATTCCCATCGGCTCCGGATACTGGACAGCGACGACCCGGGCATCCTGACCGACATCGACACCCCGCGGGACCTGCATGCCTTGGGGCATGCCATTTCGGCCGCAACGGCCGGGCACAAACCCTGAACGAAACCGCCGCTCACCGTTCCCGCACCCATGCCATCGGCTTGCAAAACCGGCCGCCGTCCCTATATACCTGTATATTCGCGTAATTTGCTCGCTGTTCTTCATTGCAAGAATGTCGGGTAGCCTATAGAATATTCGGCTATGTCGCACTTCGGCCAGCCCCCGTCGCCACGACTGCTGCGTGAAGGGTATCCGCCGACCCTCCTCGGCGGCTTCTCAAGTCCGGAAGCAGATGAAACACCATAAAGCCAGCCTGAATACTGTCTCGAAACGAACCCCGGCGGACGGCGCTTACAAGATTCCCGCGCTGAGCGCGCTGTCCGAGATGACGGCCAGCCTGAGCAGCGACAACGACGTCGAGGACCTGCTGAGCCGCTTCCTCAGCACCATGATCCGATTGGCCGGGGCCGATGCCGGCGCGGTGCGGGTGATCACGGCGGACGGATCGCACCTGCGGCTGGTGGGCGCCCTGGGGCTGCCGCCGGAGGTGGTGGAAAAGGAACAATACGTCGCCCTCGGCTGCGGCATCTGCGGCAAGGCGACCCGCGAGCATTCCATCGAATCCAGCAGCGACGAGATATGCCGGGAAAACACCGCGCTGGGCTATTTCGGCGACCGCTGCAAGAACGTGGTGGCGGTGCCGTTGCGCCACAAGGGCAAGGTCATGGGGGTCTACAACCTGTTCATGGCCTCCGGCCGCAAGGTCCCGGAAGACGTGTCGCTGCTGTTCTCTTCCATCAGCGAGCACCTGGGCATGGCGCTGGAAAATGCCCGGCTCACCCGGGAAAACATGCGCATCACCCTGATGAATGAGCGCCAGATGCTGGCCAACGAGATCCACGACTCCCTGGCGCAGACCCTGGCCTACATGAAAATGCGGGTCGCCATGCTGCGGGAGGCGTTGAACGCGGACGACCAGACCCTCTCCACCAAATACCTCAACGACGTGGACGACGCCGTGGAATCCGCCTATTCCGGACTGCGCGAACTGATCGGACAATTCCGCTACCGCATGGACCCGCGCGGCCTGCTGCCGGCGCTGGAGGACATCATGCGCAGCTTTTGCGACACGTCCGGCGGCACCATCGACTTCACGAATTGCACTCAGGACATGAACCTCACCCCCGATCAGGAGGTGCAGGTGTTCCACATCGTGCAGGAAGCCCTGGCAAACATCAGCAAACATGCCCATGCGCGGCACGTCAAATTGATCATGGAGGTGCAGGACGGCAGATACGTCATCACCATCGACGACGACGGCATCGGCCTGCCGACCGACAACCGCCGGCCGGGGGGCTTGCACTTCGGCATGAACATCATGCGCGAACGGGCCCAGCGCATCGGCGGCGAGATCACCATCGCCAGCCGGATCGGGGAAGGCACCCGGGTGCGGCTCATGTTCCCGGCGGGCAACGGCCGCAGGGAAGGCAGGGCATGAAAGATCCGATCCGCGTCGTATTGATCGACGATCACACCCTGTTCCGCATGGGCCTCGCGGAACTGCTGGAGCGGCGCGGGGCGATCCAGGTGGTGGGGATATCGGGCAACGGCGAGGATGCGCACCAACTGCTGCAGGACAAGCAACCGGACGTGCTCATCGTCGACCTGCACATGCCGCCCCTCAACGGTATCTCCCTGGTCAGCCAGTTGCGGGAGGAGGGGTTTACCATCCCCATCCTGGTGCTCACGGTAAGCAATGCCGAGGAGGATCTGGCCAACGCCCTGCGCGCCGGTGCCCAGGGTTACCTGCTCAAGGACATCGAACCGGACGAGATGGTGGACGCCATCCGGCGCGCGGCCCGCGGCGAAACCGTGGTGGCCTCGGCCATGACCATGAAGCTGGTCAAGCTGCTGGAAGGCAAACAGGACACCTCGGAATCCCTGCTCAATTCCCTCACCCAGCGCGAACGCGAGATACTCACTCACCTGGCCCACGGCGAGAGCAACAAGACCATCGCCCGTGCGCTGGAGATCAGTCACGACACGGTCAAGCTGCATGTGCGGCATATCCTTTCCAAACTGAACCTGACTTCGCGCGTAGAGGCCGCGGTATTTGCCGTAGAGCACAAGATCGGCCTGGCGCGCAATTCCTCTTCGGGAAACCCCGGCTAGGAGCCTGTCGGACTTGAAGAATCGTAGCGAAAATTCGGCTGGGCGCGGGCAGATTTTGCCGGTTTTGCAGGTCAATAGTCGTTCTATTGACCAAAAAAGCGGTGAAATATGCACCGGCCAGACGGATTTGCAGCCGATTTCCTTTAAGTCCGACAGGCTCCTAGGCAGCGCCCGAAACGTCTTAATCACCTCTGCATGGATGGCTTAACAAGTATGGATTTCTTTCCCATTTTCCTGGACATCAACGGCAAGAACTGCCTGGTCGTGGGCGGCGGCGAGGTGGCTGCACGCAAGGTCCGCATGCTGCAGAGATCCGGCGCCAAGGTCACCGTCGTGGCGCCTGAACTGGGCCAGGCCCTTGAGATTCAGGCACGCCAGGGCGCGGTCACCCATCAGCGCGCCGTGTTCAGTCCGGAACAACTGGCAGACGCCGTACTGGTAATCGCCGCAACCAACGATGCAGCGGTCAACCGCCAGGTATCCGAGACGGCCAAACGGCAGCGCATTCCGGTCAACGTGGTGGACAGTCCCGCCCTGTGCTCCTTCATCATGCCCTCGGTGATCGACCGCTCCCCGCTGCTGGTCGCGGTCTCCACCAGCGGCGCGTCCCCGGTGCTGGCGCGGCTGCTGCGGGCGCGGCTGGAGTCCCTCATTCCCGCCGCCTACGGCCAGTTGGCTTCCCTTGCGGCGAATTTCCGCGACCAGGTGAAAAAGCGCATCTCCCGGCCGGAAAACCGCCGCATTTTCTGGGAGAAGGTGTTCCAGGGGCATGTCGCCGAAATGGTGTTCGCCGGCAGGGAAAAGGCGGCCCAGCGCGCGCTGCAGGAGCTCCTGGACAGCCAGCAGGGCGACGCACCGACGCGCGGCGAGGTCTACCTGGTGGGCGCCGGGCCGGGCAACCCGGACCTGCTCACCTTCCGCGCCCTGCGTCTGATGCAGCAAGCGGACGTGGTGGTGTACGACCACCTCGTCGCCCCCACCATCCTGGACATGGCGCGCCGGGACGCCGACCGCATCTATGTGGGTAAGGAGCGCAACAACCATGCCCTGCCCCAGGAGGCGATCAACGACCTGCTGGTACGGCTGGCCAAGGAAGGCAAGCGGGTGCTGCGCCTGAAAGGGGGAGACCCCTTCATCTTCGGGCGCGGCGGGGAGGAAATCGAAACCCTGGCCGCCCATGGGGTCGCGTTCCAGGTGGTGCCCGGCATCACCGCGGCGTCCGGGGTCGCCTCCTACGCGGGGATTCCCCTGACCCATCGCGACTATGCCCAGTCCTGCGTGTTCGTCACCGGACACCTGAAGGACGGCAGCATGAACCTGGACTGGGAAGCGCTGGCCCGGCCCCGCCAAACCATCGTCATCTACATGGGGCTGCTGGGACTGCCGGTGCTGTGCTCCCAATTGACGGCTCACGGGCTGCCCGCAGATACCCCTGCCGCCATCGTGCAGCAAGGCACCACCCATCGGCAGCGGGTGCTCACCGGGACCCTGGCGACACTTCCGGCGATCACCGCCAGCGCCAATCTGACGCCGCCTACCCTGATCATCGTAGGGGATGTGGTGCGCCTGCACGAGAAGCTGGAATGGTTCGAGCCGGAGGGCGCCGTCGCCGCCGACATGCCCCCCGGGGCAGAGAAGGTGTAGGGCGCGGCTAAAGGGCGTGGGGCGAGGCGTAGATCCCCGGGCGGAAGAGGTCCTTGCCGGACTTCGAGAACGCCGAGGCATAGGGGTCGATGGTGGCCTCCAGTTCCTCGCACCAGGACGGATGGCTGTAGCTCATGTCCTTGAAAAACCACATGCCGCGGGGTGATTGGCAGGCCGCCGACAGCATGTGGATCTGCTCCCCCGCCTCCGGGCCGACGATGCAGCCCCCCAGCAGTTGTCCGGTCTCGGCATCGTGCACCACCTCGATGAAACCCTCGTAATCGTGGTGCGCACGGGCCTTGCCGGAACCGCCGAAACTGGAGCGGGCCACGTCCGCGTCGAATCCCGCCTCCTCGGCCTGGTCTTCGGTGAGCCCCACCGCGGCGATCTCCAGGGCGGAGTGGATAACGAACGGCACCTTGAAGTAGTTGATGGTCATCTGGTTGCCGTTGACCGCGTTGGCGGCGGCCACTTTGGCGTCGTGCAGGGCCGCATTCGCGGTCATCGGCCCGGCCTTCACGTCGCCGATGGCGTAGATGCCGGGGACGCTGGTCTCCAGATATTCCGAGGTCTGGATGAAGCCTTCCCGGGTCAGCACGACCCCCGCCTCCTCCAAGCCCAGACCGGCGGTGTAGGGACGTCTGCCGACCGCCACCAGCACCCGCTCGAAGCTCGCCCGGCTGCCGTCCGTGAAGGTCGCTTCCACCGAGCCGCCGTCCACCCGGCAACGCTCCACCGACATGCCCTTGCTCACCTCGATGCCGATGCGCTTGAATTTCCTTTCCAGCAGGCCGCTGGCCCGCTCCGGGATGCGCGGCTGATCCAGCAGGCGCTCCCCCGCTTCCACGATGCGCACCTTGGCGCCGAACTGGTGCAGGAGGAACCCCAGTTCCACGCCGATGGCACCGCCGCCCACGCACAGCACGGAGGCCGGCAGATCCTCCAGCTTGAACATGAAATCCCGGGAATTGATAATCATCCGCCCGTCCGTCGGGCATCCCGGCAATTCCTTCGGCTCCGCGCCGGTGGCGACGATGATGCGCGACGCGTACAGTTCCACCGGACTTGAAAGTTCGTCCCCGGCCGCGCCGGCCCCCGACGGCGTGTCGGGATCGGGCGGGCAGGGCTGTACCCGGATGCGGCGCGCGTCGAGCAAGCGGGCCTCGCCGCGGATCAGATGCACCCCAAGGCGCTTCAGCCACACCCGGAAGTTGTCGCGGATGCCCCCGACCACTTCGTCCTTGTGCGCCATGGCGGCCCGGAAGTCGCCGTGCACCCGCCCCACCAGGCCGAGTCCCTGAAGTTCGTTGACATCCTCGATAAGCGAGGCCAAATGCAGCAGAGTCTTTTTCGGGATGCATCCCTGGTTCAAACAGGTGCCGCCGGCCAAGCCCCTTTCCACCAGGGCGACCCGCGCCCCGAGGTGGGCTGCCGTGATCGCGGCCTTATATCCGCCGGGACCGCTGCCAACGATTGCGACGTCGAACTTCATGACTTCATGAGGCCCCCATGGCGCTGCTACGTGCTGCAGCCTCCGCCGGAACAGCCACTGCAGCCCCCACCCGACAGTTCCGGGCCGCATCCGGTATCATTCGGGTTGATGAAAATGAAGTTGAACTGCCCGGGCTCCAACTCCACGAAATCGAGGGTCACGCCTTCCAGCAAATCCTCGCTGTGGGGCGACACCAGCACAATCACCCCCTCGGACATCACCTGGAGATCCCCCTCCCGCTCCTCGTCGAATCCCATCGCGTAGGCCACCGATCCGTCGGGCTCGCGCTTGGCCGCAATGCGCAACCCGGACCCTTCGGCACCGCTCTGTATGGCCGCTTCGCGGATCTGTCTGGCTGCCTGGGCAGTTACGTTGACCATCTGTCTCTCCTCGCTCTTCGTGTAAACGCCGCCGGCTACGGTTTCGCCAGTCGCGCCATTCGGGCCGCATCACCCGCAGTCGCCGCCCTGTCCCGCACGAAGGCCACGAACCGGCCGGCCCAATCATAGCCGCCCACGCTGCGCAGGTGGGTGTAGGATGCGAGCAGGTTCTTGTACACGATACCGTCGTGCCGGCCGTCGATGCCGTGCCCGCGCACCACCTCATAGGCGAATTCCACGCCCTCCGGCAGATTTTCCAGGCTCGAATAATGAAACTCGTGGGCGCGCCACTCGGTGCGGCCACCCTGCCAGGGGCTTCTGCCGGTTTCCTTCAAGCGCACGTAGCCGCGCCCCACAGGCTTCTCGTGCATCACCACGTCGCCCGGGATGATGCCGACCATATCGCGGGTCTGGCCATGCCAGGTCATGGTGCGGGCGAGATACATCAGCCCTCCGCACTCCGCGTAAACCGGAAGCCCTGCCTCCACCGCGCTGCGTATCTCGCCCCGCAACGAAACGTTCGCCTCCAGTTCCGCCATGAAAAGCTCCGGGAAGCCGCCGCCGATGACCAACCCGTCCACCTCGGGCAGGTGCGGGTCCGTCAGCGCATCCACGGGCACCAGCTCCGCGCCGGCCGCCCGCAGCGCGTCGATATCGTCCGCGTAGTAGAAGCCGAACGCCTTGTCGCGCACCAGCCCGATGCGCACCCTTTGCCCCGGCCTGGAATTTGCCACCGCCGCTGCCCGGTTCCAGGCCAGCGGCGGCGCCGCCTCCGCGGCCTGCAACAGTTTGTCCAGGTCCACCTGCGCGCCCACCAGCGCTCCGAACTCCGCCACCTGGCGCGTCGCCACCTCGGACTCGTTGCTGGGCATGAGGCCCAGATGCCGCTCCACGATGCGCAGCCGGGGATCATAGTGGACGGCTCCCAACACCGGAACGTCCGTGTAATGCTCGATTACCGCACGCAGCTTGCCCTCGTGGCGCGATCCCCCGAGGTTGTTGAGGATCACCCCGGCAATGCAAATATTGCGATCGAAGGCCTGATAACCCAGGATCAGCGGGGCGATGCCGCGGGTCATTCCGCGCGCGTCTATCACCAGGACTACCGGTGCCCCCAGCAATTCTGCCAGCGCCGCGTTGCTGCTGCTGCCGTCCAGTTCCAGCCCGTCGTACAGCCCCTTGTTGCCTTCCACCAGGCTAACGTCCGCCGACTCCGCGTAGCGGCCGAACAGGTCCCGGATCGCTTCCCGCTCCATCAGGTAGAAATCCAGATTCCGGCAGGGCCGCCCGCTGGCCAGCGTCAGCCACATGGGATCGATGTAGTCCGGCCCCTTTTTGAAAGGCTGCACTACCCGGCCGCGCGCCCTGAGCGCCGCGCACAGCCCGATGCTGATGGTGGTCTTACCGGATGACTTATGAGCTGCGGAAATAAGAAAACGTGACATGCGGAAGTGAGAAGAGAAAGGGAGGTCGGGGGACGGGCCGACAGGCGCCCCTCAGGCGGCGTCGAGACGCCCGGCGGCGCGCTTGTTCCAGAGTCGGGACGCGAGTTCCTGCGCCGCATCGATGGAGGTCGCCTTCCCCAGCGCCTTCAACGCAATCGCCGCGGTGCCGATAACGGCTGCGGTACCGTATTCATCCTCGCCCGCACCGTTCCACAGCGCCTTCAGGCGGCTCACATCCATGGTTTCGTCCTTGAGATGCCGCGGGCCGCCGAACATTGCCGGCCATTCCTCGTTCTCCAGGACGCCGTTATGCACGCTCTGGACCAGGCAAGGCGCGTCGGGATTGCGCTCGATCTCGCCGCCCTCCCCTTTCAGTACCGCCATGTGGGGCTGTTTGAGAAGCAGCCCGGTTTCCTGGTGGAGATTGCGATAGCCCGGATGGAATATCCCTTGCAGCATTACGGGTGCCCCGAACGGATTGATCATCCGTGCCAGGGTATGTACCGGCGAGCGCAGGCCCAGCAACGGCCGTAGTTCCATGATTTCGCTAAGCAGGGGACTGATGTTGCCCAGGCTGATGTAGGCAAATCCCCGTTCCGTGATGCGCGTCGCAGCCTCCTCCAGCGAGCGGCACTCCTTGATGCCCAGTGCCGCCAGCGCTTCCGGGGTATATACCCGGCCGTCCTTGCGCCCCCCGCTACCGTGCATGAGTACGGGAATGCCCGCATCCGCAAGAAGCAGGGCGGACAGCAGGAACCACGGCAACTGCCGCTTCTTTCCGGCGTAGGTGGACCAGTCCAGCCGAACCTCCGGGCAGTGGGCCGGTCGCTTGAGGAATTCCCGGGTCGCCAGCACGAACCCTGCCAACTCCTCCGGCGTCTCTTCCTTCACCCGCATCAACATCAGGAAGGCACCCAATTGAATTGGCTGCACCTGCTGCGCCAGAATCATCTTCATGGCATCGTAGGCCTCGGCTTGAGTCAGCGCGCGAGCGCCCTGCTTGCCCTTTCCGAGGATGCGGATGTATTGCGCGAACGGATGTTCTTCAGCCACGGGACGCTATCTCGTTACGTTATCAAGCCGGCTTAGCCACCGCCTTGGCGCCGTGGTGCACATCCACCACATCGTCCCCAAGGCTGTCCGGCAAGAGCCGCAGGACCTTGATCGCGAACACCACGATGAGCCCGGCGATAGCCACACCCCCCAGGCCAAGGAACACCTCCGGCACGCTGGCATGATAGCTGTGGATGACTCCATCGTAGAAGCTGCTGGACTGCTGCATTCCGGGGAACAGGTCCAGCGGCCACGCCTGCCCTCCGACGATGGTGACGTACATCTGCGCCAAGCCGCCCAGGATCACCAGCACCGACGCGAGGGCGATGGATCGCCGGGACTTGCCCGCGCTAGGATGAAACAGGATCACCAGCGGCAGCACACTGCCCAGCAAAATCTGCCCGATCCAGAACACCTGGGTGTTGACCCCGCCATCCACCAGGATAAAGTGCTCGGCCGCACGGTGCTCCGCATAATACAGATTGGTCATATGGTACACCGCCACGAAATACAGCACTGCCGCCACAAATACCGCCAACAGGCCCTTGAGCCGCAGCAGCACGCCGTCGCCGAGGGGGCGGCCGGTCCAGCCGTAGGCCGCCATGAGCACCAGAATATAGATCGCGAGCCCGTAGGAGAACGACATGATGATGAACATCGGCGCAAACAGCGCCGAGTCGTACAACGCCCGCGCCACCAGAAAGCCGAAGATGGAGCCGGTACCGGTGGTAAGCAACAGACGCCAGATAAAAGCCGCCACGCCGGCCGCCTTGGTATAGGGCTTCATGCGCTGTTCCATCTGGGCCCACAGGTAAATCGCCACGAGGCCCACAAAGCCGCTGTAGAGAAACACGTTCCAGGCAAAAACCGACCTGAAATTATAGTGCGTCATCGCCACAATTACCCGATCGGCGCGCCCCAGGTCCAGCATCAGAACGGTCAGCCCGCCCGCCAGCAAGGCGACGGACAGCACCCCGGAAAGCGGCGCCAGCGGCTTGTACATGGACTTGCCGAACACCGATCCGATGGAAGCCACGTTAAGCGCTCCGGAGGCGGCCACAATGAGAAACACCGCGAACACATGAGGTATTCCCCACACCACCTGATTGGTCATGCCGGTAACGTGATGGCCATTCGTCTCCATGTAATGGGCGGCGAGCAGCCCCAACAGGGTAAACAGCGCCAGCCCGGCCAGCAGCACATAATACCCGACGCTTTTTCCCTCTATTTCCCTAAAAACCATATTTTTCATCGTCTCAGACCCCCTGGTAGCGCACACCGGTGTCCAGCCCCAGGTCGGCCCGGACTTGCTTCGTGGTGTATTCGGCTATCCGCTTGGAAATGTCGCTGTTCGGATCGTTCAGGTCACCGAAGATGATGGCTTCGTGTCCGGCGGCCGCGCAGGCATCCACACACGCCGGCTTCAACCCCGCATCGACACGCTCCACGCACATCGTGCACGCCTCCACCGTACCGATGCCCCGCGGCCGTCCCGGCTTTTGGTCGGTAACCGGGTGCGCCACAAATGAGCGCGCCTTGTACGGGCAGGCCATCATGCAGTAGCGGCAGCCGATGCAAATGTGACGGTCCACCAGTACGATGCCGTCGGCACGTTTGAACGACGCGCCGGTCGGGCATACGTCCGTGCACGGCGGGTTACCGCAGTGCTGGCACATCATCGGCAAGGACATCACCCGCCCGCTGTGCGTGTCCTTGAGATCCATCTTCCGGATCCACTGCGAGTCGTCCGGTCCGGTCCCACCGGACAATCCATTCTCCTTGTTGCACGCGGTCACACAGTCGCTGCAACCGCTATGGCACTGGTTCGCGTCAATCAGCATGCCCCACCGCACCTTGCTCGATACGGGCTGATCATCGGGCTTCCCGTGCGCCAGGTCGATCAGCGTCACCCCGGGCGCTATGGCCAAACCCGCCATCGCCGCGGTGCCCCATCCCAAAAACTGCCTCCGGCTTGTGTTCACCTCGCTCATCTGCTCTCTCCGCCAGGATTCTTGTTGGCTGTGGCTGCTAGGCCGTTGCGCATGTGCTGTTGCATGGAGAGGGCCAACCCTTGGTCCGCACTCGCCGGCCCCGCCTTCGCCCCGGACGGCACGATTGGATGAAACACCGCGCCCGCCGTAGCCTCCGGCTTGCTTGAGTGGCACTCGAAGCAGTCCACCTTCACCGCCGCGTAACTGTGGCAGGCCTGGCAGAAGTTTTCCTTGGTACCCAGGACGCTGTTGTTTTTACGGCTGGCATGACAGTCGATGCAGTTTGTGAGGCTGTACCGCTTGGTGCGGATCCCTTCATGCACGGTTTCGTCACGGTGACGCAACAGTACATCCATGTGGTGCTTGCGCATGTACTCCGTATCCGCCACGCACTTGCCGGGATTCGCGATCTCCGGATGCGGCAGCGGTACCCGCGAGGTCTCCTGTTCGCCCCCCGAGGCGGTCGCCGTCAACGCGACCGCCAGCAGGGAGGCCCCCAATATGGCGAAGCCCCACAGGCTCCCCCTCTTGACAAGGCCGCGTCTCACGTCACTCACCCATACCCATTTGAATGTAGCCGGTCGGACAGACATCGGCGCAGATGTGGCAGCCGATGCACAAGTCATACTCGGTATACACGTAGCGCCCCATGGTGGATTGCGACTTCGGGGTCTTCTTCACGGCGGTCTGCGGGCAGTAGATCACGCAGTTGTCGCACTCGAAGCACAGGCCGCAGCTCATGCAGCGCTTGGCCTCGGCCACCACTTCCTGCTCCGACAAGGCTTCAAGCCGCTCCTCGAAGTTGCCCAGAGCCTGTTCCGCGGTGAGCTGCACCATGTTCCGCTGGTGGCGCGGGGTAAACGTGAAGTGCCCCAGGAACAGGTCCGTGGACGGGATGATGTACTTGTCCGAGCGATTCTCGAAGTTGTGCAGGCCCACGTTGCTCGAGTCGGTGCCGCGAATCGGCTCCTGCGGCGCGACGAACTCGGTACCGCGTTCCGCCATCTGGCGCACCAAATCGAAATAATGCACGTCGATCTTGGGGCGACGCTCCAGTTCTTCACCCTGCAGGAAGCGCTCGATCCCTTCGGCCGCAATGGCGCCATGCCCGATGGCGGTGGTCAGCAGGTGCGGACGCAGCACGTCGCCGCCCACGAAAACACCCTTCTTGCCGGGAACCTGGTAATTCTTGTCGGCGCTCATCAGGCCCTGGCCGTTGTCGAACTCCTCCAACCCGGTGAAGTCCACCGCCTGACCGATGGCCGCCACGACCAGATCGGCCTCGATGTCGAATTCCGTGCCTTCCTTCACCACCTGTTTGCCGCCAACCGTTTCCAGTTCGGCCACGCGCAGGGCGGTCGCGCGACCGTCCGGCCCTACCACCACGCTCACCGGGGTCACTCCGCCGCGAATTTCGATGCCCTCCGCCAGCGCCTCATCGATTTCGTGTTTGTTGGCATTCATCTTGTCGATGGTGGCGCGGGAGATCAGGACCACCTCTGCCCCTTGCCGTGCCGAGACGCTCGCCACGTCGTGGGCCATCGCCCCCTGGATCACGAATTCGGGACGATCCTTCTCGTGCACCTGGGTGATCGCACCCAGGCGGCGTGCCACCGTTGCCACGTCAATGGAGGTGTCGCCACCGCCGATGACCACCACCCGATTGCCGACATGGCGCAGACGCCCGTCATTGAAGGCGCGCAGGAACGCCATCGCGGTCACGCAGTTGGGGGCCTCCGCACCGGGCACCGGCAACGGGCGGCCGCCCTGGGCGCCCAGGCCCATGAACACCGCGTCGTAGTCCTTCTTCAACTGCTCCATGCCAATGTCGCGCCCGATCCGCACGCCCAGCTTGGCCTCGACCCCGAGGTCCAGGATGCGCTGGATTTCTGCATCGAGCACCTCGCGCGGGGTACGAAAGCCCGGGATGCCGTAACGCATCATGCCGCCCAGCTTCTCGTGTTCGTCGAAGATGGTGCAGGAGTGGCCCTTCAGGGCAAGCTGATAGGCGCAGGACAGACCGGCCGGCCCGCCGCCCACGATGGCGACCTTCTTGCCTGTCTGTTTCTCCGGCTTGGCGAAGGCAAGCTTGTTCTGGATAGCGTACTCGCCGATGAAGTGCTCCACCGAGTTGATGCCCACCTTGTCTTCCACCTGGTTACGGTTACAGCCGCTTTCGCACGGCGCCGGGCACACCCGACCCATCACGGACGGAAAAGGATTGGCCTCGGTCAGACGGCGGAAGGCGTACTCCTGCCAGGTCATGCCCGCCTTGGGCTTGTCGACGCCCCGCACGATGTCCAGGTAGCCGCGAATGTCCTCCCCTGCCGGGCAGCTCCCTTGGCAAGGCGGGGTGCTCAGCACATACTCGGGGCACTTGTGGGTATAACTGGCCTGGAAGATCTTTTTCTGCCAGGGAAGAGGTGCGTCATCACCATCCTTATACCGGCGGAAGGTCAGGTCGGTAGGCTTTTTCATTTCGTCTGACGTAACGGACATCTCTATCACTCCTTCGAAGCTGAATCTCTAAATTCGGATCGCGCCCTTGGCGCCCTCGTTCACATCACCAGTTATTGTGATTATTCCTTCGTTCCCAGTTGGATTGCCGTGCTCACCAACTGATGCACGCCGCCGTTCATGCTGGTGTCGAAACCGTAAAACGGCAGCACCTTGTTGAACTGCGCCTTACAGATGGCGCAAATGGACGCGAAGAAATTAACCCCATGATCGTCCACCACCTGCTTCAGCGCCTCCATCCGGGGCAGCGCGCCCTTGACGCGGATTTCCAGCAGATCGTCGGTCAACAGCCCGCCGCCGCCGCCGCAGCAGAACGTGCTTTCGCAGATGGTGTCCTGCGGCATGTCGTGGAAATGATTGGCTACCGACTTGATAATCGACCGCGGAATAACGAACTGCCCGCCGGGCATGTCGCCCATGCGCGAGGCCCGCGCCACGTTGCAGGAATCGTGGAAGGTGATGACCCGGTGATCATTGGCCTCCTTGTCCAGATTGAGCGCGCCCCGCTGAATGAGGTCGTAGGTGAACTCGCAAATGTGCTGCGGAACCGGGTGGCGCGGATCGAGTTGCTGCTGCAGCGCCTTCGCGAACGGATCCTCACCGCCGAGGCCAACCCCGGTCAGGGTGTTCCAGAAACTGTAGGCCACCCGCCAGGCATGGCCGCACTCGCCCACCACGATGCGCTTCGCGCCGAGGTCGAGCGCCGCCTGGCGAATACGCATGGCGGCCTTGCGCATTTGCTCATAGTTGCCGATAAACAATCCGAAGTTCCCCGCCTCGGAAGCGTGAGAACTCAGGGTCCAACTGATACCCGCCTGGTGGAACACCTTGGCGTACCCGATCAGGCTGTCCACATGGGGCTCGGAAAAGAAATCCGCGGACGGGGTAATCAACAGCACCTCCGCCCCCTTCATGTCGATGGGCAGCCTGACGTCGACCCCGGTCTCGTCCTTGATGTCCTCTTCCAGCCCGAGCATGGTGTCTTCCAGGGCGGGACCGGGCAGGCCGAGGTTGTTGCCGATTTTGTGCAGCTTGCCAAGAATCTCGCCGGTGTACTTCACCCCCAGGCCGACGCTGTCCATGATCTCCCGGGCCGCCATCGTGACCTCGGCGGTGTCGATGCCGTAGGGGCAGAACACCGAGCAACGACGGCACTCCGAGCATTGGTTGAAGTAGCTGTACCAGTCGTCCAGCACGTCCCGCGTCAGGTCGACGGCCCCCACCAGCTTGGGGAAATACTTGCCAGCAAAGGTGAAATAGCGCCGATACACCTTCCGCACCAATTCCTGGCGCGCGACCGGCATATTCTTCGGGTCCGCCGTCCCTATGAAATAATGACATTTGTCGGTGCAGGCGCCACAGTGCACGCACGCGTCCATGTACACCCTGAACGACCGGTATTTGTCCAGCAATTCGCCCATGCGGGTGATGGCCTTCGCCTGCCAGTCATCCACCAATTGGCCCGGAAATCCCAGCGCTTCCTGAATCGGCGCCGCGGCGACGTATGGCTTGCTACCAGCCATTTCGTCCGGGCGCAGGGCGGGAATAACCGGATATTCCCTAAACTTTGGTACTTCGAATTCCGCTGCAGCCACGATCACTCCTTATCATTTTTCAAGTTCGGCCGCCCAGGGCGCCAGGTGCCGCACTTCGCGCGGGTTATCCACCTGGTTGCGCGACGGGCTGAAGAACAGCCCCGGTGCGTGCAGGAGCTTGCTGATCGGGAAAATCGCCATCAGCGCCGCCACCAGGAACAGGTGCACCAGCAAGACGGGATCGGCGGGCAACGGCTGCCAATCGAAGTACATCAGCCCGAGAATGAACGCCTTCACGTCCACGATATCGGTGTGCGCCACAAATTTTATCGTCAGCCCGCTCAGGCCGATTCCAATCAGCAGGAGCAGAATGAGGTGATCGGAGACGGTGGAGATGTACTTGATGCGCTCCACGAACAGGCGGCGCGCCCACAACCCCGCGAGACCCGCCACCATGGCGAACCCGGCATATTTGCCAAAGGGCTGGACGAGCACCACCCATCCCCACACGGGTTCCGTAAAATAGCGCAGGTGGCGCATCAGCACCAGCAGCAGGGAAAAATGAAACAGCCATCCGAAAATCCAAATCCACTTGTTGGACTTGAATAGGCTCTCGAAGAAAACCACTTCCCGGCCCAACCGATACACGACACCTGTCGTTGTGGTCGGCGCGGGCGTGGTCGGAATCTTGAGCGGTGCCGGCGTGCGGCTGTACAGATATATCTTGTAAGCCAACCCACCGATCAGCATCGCGCTCGCCGCATAGAAGATGCAGGCGTAAAAAATCGTTACGAATGACATGCAGTAACCCTCAGGCTCGAGTTAACGCGAACGCGCGGGGCCGCGGGAGCTACTGGCGCGCAGGCCGCTCGTCCCGAACCGAACTCGGACGGCGTCTGTGCGCCGCCCGCTCCGGTCTCTCCTCCACCCCTTTTTTTCTTGCTTAGATACAGCCGGTCGGCTTGGGCAAACCGGCGATTTTGCACGCCTGCTTTGCCGGACCATACGGGAACAGCTCATACAGATACTTGCTGCTGCCCTTCTCCGGCCCCAACTTCTTGCCGATGGCCTTGGTCAGCACGCGCACCGCGGGAGCGATCTGATAGTCGTTGTAGTACTCGCGCAGGAAGTTGATCACTTCCCAGTGGTTGTCGCTCAGATCGACCTTCTCTTCGGCCGCGAGGTATTTCGCAACATCCTCGTTCCATTCGCTGAGGTTGATCAGATATCCCTCTTCGTCGGTCTCGTAGGTCTTACCGTTCAGTTCAAAACTCATAACCTTATCTCCTTCAAAAATAGCTGCAAACTACAGCCAGGATTGAGCGTTGTTGTGCTCCGCCACCAAGTCCACAAAACCGCCGTAGTCGACCAGTTTAACACCCTCGATCACGGCATCCTGCATGCCTCGCGCCTCCAGATCGGGCCACAGCGCATACACGCTCCGGTCCTTCAGCGCCTCCTTGATTTTGCCTTCGGCGATATTTCCCTTGGTCGCCCCGTACACGCCGTCCTCGATCAGCAGAACAGCCGAACCCTTTCCGCTCATCCGCAGGCAGCTGTCCAGCGTGTTCCGCTCGGACGGAGATTTGTTAACGATATGCAGCATCTCGCCCTCTCCCTCAGAAGCTTATTACAACGTCTTGCTCGGTCATCAGAGCGGCCATCTCCGCGGAAGTCAGCACCTCCACCGGGACAATCAGGTTGTCCACTGTCAGGTTTCTGGCTTCCAGGGATTCCTTTTCCACGTAGAGCTTTTCGATATCGTACCCCTCCAGGGCGCGATATGTCGGCGAGAAATTCTTCACGTCGATCGCCTTGGTATGCTGCCCTTTCACCAGTTGGTAGATACCGTCGTCGAGGAACACCAAGCTCACGTCCTGATCAAAGGCGGCGCTGATCAGCACCACCTCCAGACCTTCAAGCGCATAGATCGTACCGTAGGGGGCCTTCCGGTTGACGAACATGAACTTCTTGATCACCCCGGACATCTCTTCGTCCAATTCCACCCCCCCTGTCGTTTCAGTCATGAAGCCTCCGCAATTCAATCACCAAAGACCACCAGACGGTCGGTCTGGATCCCTGCTTCCACCAACTGCCCCAGACCGGAGATCCTGAAGCCCGGCGCGAGATTTTCGTCCCTGATGCCGCGTCTCAAGGCTGCCGCCACGCACACCACCAGGTCGACGCCATGATCTTCCGCAAGCTTGGACCAGCGGTTGACAATATGCCGGTCGTCCTGGGGCGGTTCGGTCAGCTTGGTGGCGTTATTCACACCGTCGTGGTAGAAAAACACCCGCGGAACCCCATACCCCTTTTCCAGCGCCGCCTTGATAAACAGATACGCCGTGTCGGTCGCCTGGTGCGTATAGGGCCCCTCGCTTACCATGATTCCAAATTTCATACCTGTACACCCTGATATCTAATATACAAATATCGCCCACCTGCAGCCAAGGCAACACTACCCCGGCCGCGGGGGGCGGCCGTACCACCCTGTCAGAACCGCACGTGGGCGGAGGCGTTGAGACTCGCCCTGGAACCGCGCCAGTCGTCGATCATGTACTTGACGAACGGCAATCCGGTCTTCTCGAAGAAGCGCGGCCAGCCGATGCGATCGATCCAGTCGGAGGTCCGCTCCCACGGATGAGCGTCTTCCTTGTAAGCGTGAAGGATCTTCTTCACGACTTCCGCCACCTCCGGCCAGCGCGGCGGATTGTTCGGAATTCCGGCCGCAACCATCTTGTGGAAGGTGGGTTTGCCACGGGCGTTGGCGTTCTTGCCGCCGACCCAAATCGCAAACTTGGAATGCTCCGGATCGTTGATTTGCATCGGCGGGCAGGGAGGATAGCAAGCGCCGCAGCAGATGCATTTCTTCTCGTCCACTTCCAGGGACGGTTTGCCGTTCACCAGTGCCGGGCGGATCGCAGCCACCGGGCAGCGGGCCACCACGGTAGGACGTTCGCACGCATTGGCCACCAGATCGTGGTTGATCTTGGGCGGTTTGGTGTGCTGGATAACAATCGCGATATCGCCCTGGCCGCCGCAGTTGATCTCGCAGCAGGAGGTAGTGATCTTGACCCGGTGCGGCATCTCTTCGTTGATGAACTCGTGATGCAACTCGTCCATCAGCGCCTTAACCGCGCCGGAGGCATCGGTACCCGGGATGTCGCAGTGCAGCCAGCCCTGGGTGTGGGCGATCATGGAAACCGAGTTTCCGGTCCCCCCGACGGGGAAGCCGCTGTTGGTCAGCTCGGCCACCAGCGGGGCGACCTTCTTCTCGTCGCTAACCATGTACTCGATGTTGCTGCGGGTGGTAAAGCGAACGTGCCCCTCGGCAAACTTGTCCGCGATATCGCACAGTTTGCGGATGGTATAGAGATCCATCTGCCGCTGGGTACCCGCCTTCACCGTCCAGATCTGGTCGCCGTTATGGGCTACGTGATGCAGCACGCCGGGGCGGGGGCGATCGTGGTACTTCCAGTTACCATAATTCTTCTTCATCAGGGGATGAAGATACTGCACATGGTCTGGCACACCACTCTCAATGGGTTGACGCATTTCAGCCATTATTTCTCTCCAAACTGTCTGTTTGCAAATCCGACCTTATCAAGCCCAACCGCGCAATCAGGCCGCGCTCGCTTGCTTTTGCTTGATCTTGGCGACTTCCTCATCCCAGCCGTCCATGCGGACGTACGGGTTGGTCCTGGGGTAGTTGACCATGTTGGGATCGATATCGAGGCCAATCCCCTCCAGGAAGTTGACCAGGCCGATGCGTTCGATCATCTCCCCGGTACGCTCGTGCTCCAGCGCGTTTTCCGCGAAGAAGTCGATCATGTTGCCAGCCAACTCCACCAGCGCCTCGAAGTCCTCTTCGGTTTCGAGTTTCATGAACGGAACCACCATGGTGCCCATCAGGTCACCGATCTTCAGGGTGCGCTTGCCGCCTACCAAAACGCTCACGCCCTTGTCTGTGCCCGTCGCGAGGGCACCGGTCATGACATTGATGCAGTGCATGCAGCGCACGCAGTTGGAATTATCGACTTCCACCGAATGGGTGTCGCTCACCGCCACGGCGGAGATGCGCTCGCCCTTGGCCACTTTGGCGCTTTCCTTGAGGGTGATGGCCTTGGTCGGGCAGCGGCTGATGACGTTGTTCACCAAGTCATCCATGCCGTGCTTGGCATACCATTTCCGGGCCAGACCTTCGTCCACCCGCATGTTGTCGCGCCAGGTGCCGATCACCGCCATGTCTGCGCGCTGGATGGAATTCACACAGTCGTTGGGGCAGCCGGAAAACTTGAACTTGAATTTATACGGCAGGGCCGGACGGTGCATATCGTCCAGGAAGTTGTTGACCACCATGCGCAACGCCTTGCCTTCGTCGTAGCAAGACTGTTCGCAACGGGCCGCGCCGACACAGGACATGGAGGTGCGCACCGCGGGGCCGGCGCCGCCCATGTCGAAGCCCAATTCGTTGAGCTCATCGAAGGCAGGCTGAACGTTGTCGCTGCTGATCCCTTGGAACATGATGTCGCCGCTCTGGCCGTGGAAAGCGATCAGACCGGAACCGTGCCGTTCCCAGATGTCGCAGAACTTGCGCAGGATGTCCGTGTTGTAGTGCATCCCGGCGGGCGGCATGATCCGCAAGGTGTGAAACTCGGAGGATTCCGGAAACATGCTGGCCACTTCCGAGAAGCGCGGAATCACGCCGCCGCCGTACCCAAACACGCCAACCGTCCCGCCCTTCCAGTAGCCCTTGCGGGTCTGGTAGGAATGCTCAAGCTGGCCGAGCAGATCAACCATCATGTCGTTGTCTTGCGCCAGACGCTTGAGGCCGGTTACAAAGCTGGGCCACGGACCGCTTTCCAATTGGTCGAGATTGGGGGTCTCGTGCATTTTCTTCGCCATAGGTATCACTCCTCAAGATTTTAACAGTTACTCACTCAAGGCCAGCGGAACAATCCGAAGCCTATTGGTTTCACCACCCGGATCACGGAATCGATGCAGCACCGGACGCTCTTCAGCGAAAATTATTAACCCGCTACGCCTAACGGCATAGCGGGCTTTGTTCGCAGGACACGCCCAGAATGTCTTCATCCGCAGCAGTTGGCCCAATGTTACAAGGGCGTCGAAGTGGGCGCTATCCTTCCGGTTGGGTGGTACGATACTACCCACAAGGAGTATATGGCCGTATCCCACTTCGGTAACCGGCATTTCGTCCGCGCTAAGTATAATAGTATAGTTTAGGGTGCCGATTCCGCTGTAAGAATGAAGTTTTATTTTAATTGCGTCTTGATCGGCAACCCGGCGATCCCATATAGTTCCCCAGAAAACCCATGGAGGCGCAGCATGGAGCAAATCACCAAGCTCGATAAATTCATTGTGCCGTTCGGCGGTCGCGAAATCGAATTGCAGCAGGTCGACTACGCGACGGGGGGCATGAGCTTGCTCCGCATCCGCATCCGTGAGCACAAGAGGTTTACCATCTTCGAGCTCGACCCCGATAGCGCCGAACACTGGGGAGATGCGATGGTGGCGTGGGCGCGGCAACAGAAGGCGTTATCCGCCTGACCGCCGCAGACTAATGTCTTGATGGAGACAGGTTTGGAAGACACACAGGACAAGATCGAATCCTCCGTTGTGGATATCGTGTTCGACATTGAGGGCAAGGCCATCCCGGAAGACAATAGCTCGGCGCTCTGGCGCGAGGTGTTGCGCCATCTGCCCTGGCTCGAACAGGAGAAACACGCCGGCATCCACCCCCTTCAGGCGGCGCCGTCCGACTATGGTATGCTTCTGCTCACGCGGCGCACCAAGCTGGTGCTGCGGGTGGCGCAGGCGCACGTGGCGGCGGCGATGGAACTGACCGGCCGCCAATTGGATATCGGGGACAACGTACTTCGGGTGGGCAGCGGGAAGGTGCGTCCGCTGCCGGTTTTCGGGACGATCTACGCGCATTTTGTGGACATGGGCAGCGCCGACGAGACGCAGTTCGCGCGCCATCTCGCGCGGCGCCTGGAGGAAATGAAGATCCAGACCAAGTTCATCTGCGGCAAGCGGCAAGCGCTGCATACGGACCAGGGCGTCGTCTCCGGCTTCAGCCTTATGCTATACGATCTGACGCCCGCACAGTCCATCCTGCTCCAGGAGATCGGTCTGGGCGCCAATCGCAAACTAGGTTGCGGCATCTTCATCCCCCACAAGTCGATCGCGGCCATCATGGCATGAGGGTACCCGGCCCGGCCATCGGAATCGTTCCGGCGGCCGGTTAGATTTTATTTTGTCAACAACCCCAGCAATTATGAAAGGAGAAAAAAATGGGATATGTAATTGGCGGCGTGGAACTGGAGACCGACGGTGACGGCTATCTGCTGGAACCCAACTTCAGCGACGAAGCGGTTGAGGTCATCGCTGCGGCCGAAGGCATCAAACTGACCGACGGCCACTGGGAAGTGGTCAATTACATGCGCGACGAGTACAAGGAGCAAGGCCATACGCCCAACTTCCGCAACATGCTCAAGGGCTTCTCGGCCAGCCATCCCGGCGTCGACAGCAAGTATCTCTATGACCTGTTCCCCACGGGGCCGGCCAAACAGGCCGCCAAGGTGGCCGGCCTGCCGCAGCCCTACGGCAAGGGCGGCTACTGAGCCCGACGTCGTCTGCGTTGCAAGAGAAGCAAGCCGCCGTGCCGCGGCCCCGGGTTTCCGGGGACCGGGCAGGGCGGGCGCCCACCGGCAAATTTCGCCCCTGATCCGACAACATGAAGTACACGACTATTGTAGAGCCCCGGGAACTGGCGCGCCATCTCGACGACCCGCTGTGGGTCGTGTTCGACTGCAGGTTCACCCTCACCGACGCCCAGGCCGGGCGCAACGCCTACCGGCGCGCCCACATTCCGGGTGCGCGCTACGCCCATCTGGACGAAGACCTGGCCAGTGAGGTGACCGCAAACTCCGGCCGCCACCCCTTGCCCGATCCCGCGGCGCTGGCGGAAAGGCTGGGGCGCTGGGGGGTGGACGAAACGAAGCAGGTGGTGGTCTACGACGACAGTTTCGGCGCCATGGCAGGACGTATGTGGTGGCTGCTGCGTTGGCTGGGCCACGACGCGGTCGCTTTGCTTGACGGCGGCCTGCCCAAATGGATGCGGGAGGGCGGCGCCATGAGTGCCGAGCTTCCCGCGATCCTGCCCACGGCCTTCCGGGCGCGCCCGGACGATACCATGTGGGTGGACAGCGGCCGCGTCGAGCAGGCACTGCAAAACGGCGGCATCATCATAGACGCCCGTGCCGAGGAGCGTTTCGTAGGCGATATCGAACCCCTGGACCGGATCGCCGGGCATATTCCCGGCGCGGTGAACCTTCCGTTCGAGGACAACCTGAACCTGGGCGGCGGATTCCTGCCGCCGGAGGAACTGCGCGAACTCTATGCGGGGGCGACGCGCGGGAAAGCGCCCCGCGAAGTCATCCATATGTGCGGCTCCGGAGTGACTGCCTGCCATAACTTGCTGGCCATGGAAATGGCGGGGCTGCGCGGCGCCAAGCTGTACCCCGGCTCCTGGAGCGAGTGGATCACGGTGGAAACCCGTCCGGTAGCCGTTGGAGAGGAAAAAGCATGCGAATAAAGAGCCATTGGCACAAGGCGGACAAGCAGAAGAGCGTCCAGGAAGTCGCCGGCGCCATGGCGTTCATCATTTGGCGCCTGGCTCAGAATTCGCTCAAACACATGCGCGGCGACAAGTTCGAGATCGAGGCCGGACCGCGCTACTTTGCAGTGGTAGCCGAATTCCTGATATTCCTCATCCAGATCGCGGACCGCATCGCCTATGAGCGGCTGGACGAAACCATGCGCGCCGAATTCACCACCGCCCTCGCGCTGCGGGTCGCCGAAACCCTGGACGAAAATCTGGTGGACTTGGGGGGCGGCGCGGATGGGCAAAACTACCGCCAGCAGTTCATTTCCCTGCTGAACGAGCGCGCCGCGGACTATGCCAACTTCGCCTATACCGAAGCAGGGCCCGACTACGCCTTCCTGCGCTACCTGGGCACCTGCGTGATGGAGTTCATGGGGGAACAGGACAAGCCGTGGATCATGGACCAGATCATCGAAATCGAGACCCCGGACGCGGTGGCCACGGTCCGGAAGGGCATGCGCGACTTGTTCGAGACACCGCCTGGCGCCCAATAACCCATCGAAAGCCCGGAAATATGACCACCGATGCCAAGGCAGCGCAGAGCCCTTTCCAACTTGATAACGAGGCCGCTTTCCGCGACTGGCGGGAGCGAAAACTGGCAGACTATCCCACCGGTATCGAAGAGATGATCGTGGAAGTGGACGACCCCCGCGCCCTGACGGAACAGGAGCACGAGGCCATCCGCCGCTGTTGCGCCAAGGCCAACATGGCGATCTATGCGAGCCGCTGCGACGGCGATCCGGACAAGGACATCCCCCGCCTGCTGGCGGCCCAGTTTGGTCTGGTCCATCTGGATTCCAACATGCTGGCGGACGACGACGGCATCACCAGCCTCACCGTTTCCGGGCAGGGGGAGCGCGCAGACTACATCCCCTACACCAACCGCCCTATCAGGTGGCATACCGATGGCTATTACAATCCCCCGGACCGCCAGATCCGCGGCATGGTGCTGCACTGCGTCTCCCCGGCCGCGGACGGCGGGGAAAACGCCCTGATGGATCACGAAATGGCCTACCTGCTGATGCGCGATGCCAGCCCCGATTGGGTACGGGCGCTGATGGAAACGGACGCCATGACCATCCCGGCACGCGCGGACGAAAACGGCGTGGCCCGCCCGGCGGAAAGCGGCCCGGTGTTTTCCGTCCATCCCGCCACGGGCGACCTGCACATGCGCTATACCGCCCGTACCCGCAGCATCGTTTGGAAGGACGACGCAGTTATCCGGGAAGCGGCGGCCTTCCTCCAAACGCTTCTAAACACGCCCTCGCTCTACGTCTACCGGGCCACCCTCGCCCCCGGCATGGGCCTGATTTGCAATAACGTGCTGCACGACCGCACCGGCTTCAGCGACGATGCGAACCACCGCCGCCTGCTCTATCGGGCGCGCTACTACGACCGCATCATAGGCACCGGCGTGCTCGAGAATGCCATCCCGACGGCCGGCTCTTGACCGGCTGCATCACCGGGATTAAGGTGTAGCCCATCATGGCCCCAAAACTGATCGATCCCGCCCCGGATTTCGGCGACCCGCTGGGGCTGCTTGCCGCCTGCCACAGCCGAATCGAGGCACAATGCGCCACCCTGCTGCGGCTGCCCGGACACCTAACGGCGAACGGCTGCGACCCGCAGGCAAGACAGGCTGCGGAAAAGGTCCTCAGGTACTTCACCAGCGCCGGACCGCACCACCACGAAGACGAGGAGCAGGACCTGTTCCCGTTGCTGAAGTCCACCGCGCGGGCGGAGGGCGCCACTGACATGCTGGCGCTGCTGGGCACGCTCAAGGCCGAGCACCGGGACATGGAGGCCGCATGGGCGGCCCTTTCCCCTTTCCTGCAAAGGCTCGCCCAGGGCGAGCAGGTAGAACCCGGCCGGCTGCCCGTCGATCCCTTCGTCGCCCTGTACCGCTCCCACATGGCCCGGGAAGATGTCGTCCTCCTCCCTTATGCGCACCGCGCCCTGTCCCCCGGCCAACTGGAGTCGCTGGGGCGCGGCATGGCCCGGCGCCGACATGTCGATACCGGCACACTCTAAGGCGTCGAGAAACAATAGCTTGGACATTTGCCGTGACTGCTTTGCGCACAGGCCACGAAGCAAGACGCGCCGTTGTGTCATTCACAACAAGCGGCTTGCGACACCGGCCTGTGCGCAAATCAGCCGCGGCCCGGAGGGTTGCGGCGAATCCGCGCGTCTGCGGCGTTGCGAGCCTTGCATCCATCGCGGATTCGCCGCAACAAATGTCCAACTTATTATTTCTCGACGCCTAAGGTGCAGCCGTGAAGTACGCTCTCCTCGCCGTGCTGTTCCTCGCCAGCCTGTCCGCCCCGGCATTCGAAATCGATACCTTCAGAAGTGGCATGAACAAGGCCGAGGTAAAGAAATTGCTCGCCGACTGGAAATTCGACCAGGTGCAGGAGTTTTCCGGGGACACCATGATTGCCTACGACTTCCCGGAAAAAACCACCGGCCGCCAGTTCACCTTCAGCTTCTGCAACGACAGGCTGGTGTCCTTTGAACAGGAGATGAAGCCTTCCGTGAAGAATTTCATCGTGATATCCAGCAATTACAACAGGACGTACGGACAGCCGCTGAAGGTGGAGGCGGCGAGCAACGTGACCAACCTGGGGGAGAAAAACCAGCTCGCCCTCTATTGGCGCAAGGGCACCGAACTGGTCGGCCTCAAGTATGTATTGCTGCCGCCCCACGAGCAACTCCTCGCGGTCTACGAGACGCCAAACACCTGCTGGCAGATCCCGCGCTGATTGCGTCTCTAGTACGACAACCCATAAGTTTCTACCAGCCCCGGCGCGCATTGGAACCCGAGATATGGCCCCGGACCAAAGAAGGAAAATACACGGCCACAGGCTTGCCCGCGTGGGCGCCGTCAAAGACTTGACATTGCCCAGGCGGGCCCCTCACGGTGGTGGGGCATGCCGCCCAACCCAACCCCAATCCGCCCCCCCCCTGAGCCAGGATGAGTTGCTCAGGCTGGACACTTTCTCCACTCCCTCGCCTGCGGCCGCGGGGCCTGGACCGACTGCCGGCGCCAATCAACGATTTGTGCCGGCGACGCGCGCCGGTCTCGTCGCCCGGGAAACAACAGTTGTACGATGCTCTGCCCTGGGCCGTCGAGGCGCTACATGCCTACGTCGGGGAGGTGAACTAAAAACGGGGACGGAATTCTGAGCCCCCCCAATTTGCAATACTGGATGGTTGCGCAGGAATCGCTCAAGGGCTGCGGCAAGCTTACGAGGCGGGAAAACGGGGAGCCGGTGCCGTACGGATTGCAGGGCAAGGAATATGTTTTATCCCGTTGATAGAGAACAACGTTTGGTTTCCAGACCTCGGTACCAGGCCACTTTTCAAGGCGCTCGCTGGAACGCCCACCCGACATTGAGCGAGTAAAAAGTCTGCGCTCCGACACCGCCCGCCGGGGTGGTAAATTCCTCGCTGCGCCGGACCCGGGTGAGCGAAAAATTCAGTTGTTTGTATCGCAGCGCCAACCCTACAGTCAGATCGTAAACTGTATTGCGGCGATCGACGCTCGGGCTGTCGCGGAACAGGGTGCCATCGAGAAAAATGTTGCGCACCACCAGGCGATAATCGCCGCCCGCGAACAGATACCATTCGAAACCGGAGGGCTTCCCGCCGTCGGCAGCGCACCGAATGCTTTGCAGCATGGCGCCCCCCGGCTCGACGGTGTCCGGACCAAAGCCCGTCATGTTGTGTCCCGCGCGCACGATGCCGCCCACCCGTGCCAGGGTCATGACCGTGCCCACGGTGACGCCTGCGTGAGGAACTACCTGGATGTTGCCCCCGCCAAACCGGCGCTTCTGCAGATAGGCGACTAGGAATGCCGGTTCGTTGGGAATCTGGTTCGCCCAGCCCCGTGGCTGCGGTGCCCCGACAAGCGCATGCCATTTGGATTGCACCTGCTCTCCCAGGGCCGCCGGCCCCACCATGCCGACATCGAGTTCCACCGTGTCCAGCCGATCGGCCTTGACGCGCTGGGCGACGCCGCCGAGATAAAGCCACGCGGCCCATGGGCGGTCATAGGGCTGATTTTCCGCGATACGGATATTGCGGGGGGTGTACATGTTTTGCCCCACGAACAGGCCGACGCTGGTTCCCGGCCCGGCGTCGGTAAGCCAGTGGAGAAGCCGGTTCGAGGGCGGTTCTAACAGCTTCCCCACGGACTCAAGCACCTTGCCAACGCCAAACTTAATCCCATTGGTGTAGTAGCGATCTGTGCCGGCCAGCATGTCATTTTCTACAAAAAGCTGAATCTGGCCATCCTCGTCTTTGGGCGCGGCCTCAGGGGCGCCATCGGCGAGTGCGCTCGGTGCGAGAGCGAGCAGCAGCGCTGCGACGATGAGTCGTCGCAGGTCCGGTATAGCCGTCTTCTTGTGTGAATGCGCCGTCATCTGCCTAGCGTGCCCCCGGTTGTTGATTATAGCGGGCGCAGCTTCCCTATAGAGAGGACACAATCGGCCAGTGGTGTTTGCGCAGGAAACAGATTATCCGGCTATCCCGCAAGGGGAAAAGCAGCCACGAAAGTTTCCTCCTTGAACGACTCGGTGGCGAAGCTCAGCGCGGCAAGCGCGTCCTCCCGGAGAATGTACGGGTAGGACGCAAGAATATCTTCCATCGTCCACCCATCCGAAAACCGCTCGAGAATTATTTCAACCGAAATCCGGGTACCCTTGATGATGGGCTTGCCAACCAGCACCGTCGGATGGGTGCGACACAAACTGACGCGCGCCCATAGGCGATCACGCGGCTTGCTTGATGTAGTCCTGCCAGTAGCGCTCCCACTGACCGTTGGCGCGGTTGAGGCGTAGGGCCAGCATATGTTCAGCGTGCTCCAGGGACCACCAGGCACCGGGGCGCTTCAGCCGCTGTTGGACAACATAGCGATGGGCGCTTTCGATCTCTCCGGAGCCAATGGGTAATCCTTGCTCGAGCGCACCTCGATAGTCCAGTTGATGGTGGCGATTGGAGAGATAGCGGTGGCACACCCGCACAGGAGCCTCCTCGTCTGGGATGTTGGCAGGCTCCAGGTGGGACGCGAACGAAGCCAACACCGCTTCCAACTCATTGGTCTTAAGCCGTTCCTTCTGTTCGCCCAGCCACCCCTTAGGCTGCGGCGAACACGTCGCTGCCGCGGCAGCCAAGTACTCGCAAGCATGGTAGAAGTCCATGAGATAAGTACCTTTATCTGCGTCAGGGAGAGATTAAGTGCAGATAGCCTTGCATGGCCGATTTTTCAGGCACTTCCTAAAGTTTCCGTGAGGCGGCCCGGACCCGCAGGCATAAAAACGCTTCCCCCGTCTTGGCCCACCAGATGTTATCGAGGCACAATTTTTTGCAATTTTTACCGGGTATCAGTAATATAAACGTATAGGCGTTTATACGCTTTTTCGTTGATTGGAGGCATTATGGAAGACTCAATTCGTTGGACGATCAAGGTTTCCAGGGGGACGGATATTTCGCTCCGTTCTTACCTTGCCCAGCACGGCATGAAAAAGGGCGACTTATCGAAATTCGTCGAGGAAGCGGTACGCTGGCGCGTGCTCGATAAGACTGTAGCGGAAGTTCGGGAGCGCAATGCCAACGTTCCGGATGAAGAGATCGAGGCTGCAATCGACGAGGCGCTTGCCGCTGTAAGGGCAGAACGGCCAGCAGAAATGCCCGCAAAACGGCTACGCAAAAAATAGCCGAACATGCGTGTTGTGCTTGATACGAATATCCTGATCAGCGCGCTGATACGCCCGAAGTCGGTAGCGCGCCAATTTAGAAACAAAAATGGCCTAGGTGTTAACCTAAGCCATTGTTTTATTTGGTGGGCGGTGCAAGGTTCGAACTTGCGACCCCTGCCGTGTGAAGGCAGTGCTCTACCACTGAGCTAACCGCCCGAAAGGGAGGCTGCAATTAAACCATACTATGGTTCCCGCGGTCAATTTCGGCCAGAGCGGCGCGCGCGGGATAGCCGCCGGGCGCGCACCTGCTGGATGCCTGTCGCGAGGGGGCGAGTTGGCGTAAAATGGCGCCTTCCCTTCAAGCGAAGCAAAGAAATGATCCGTACCCGTTTTGCCCCCAGCCCGACCGGCTATCTGCACATCGGAGGCGCACGCACCGCCCTTTTTTCCTGGGCCTTCGCCCGCCAGAACGGGGGGGTCTTCGTGCTGCGCATCGAGGACACCGATCTGGAGCGCTCGACCCCGGAGTCGGTGCAGGCCATTCTCGACAGCATGGACTGGCTCGGGCTCGATTACGACGAGGGGCCGTTTTACCAGATGCAGCGCATGGATCGCTACCGCGAGGTGATCCGGCAGTTGCTGGACGAGGGCAAGGCCTATTATTGCTACGCCAGCAAGGAGGAACTGGATGCCCTGCGCGAAGAACAGCGTGCCAGAGGTCTGAAACCCCGCTACGACGGGCGCTGGCGTGACTCCAAGGCGACCCCGCCCGCGGGCGTGAAGCCGGTGGTGCGTTTCAAGAACCCCCTGGACGGAACGGTGCTGATCGACGACCTGATCAAGGGCCGGGTAGTGGTGCAAAACGGCGAACTGGACGACCTGATCATCGCCCGCGCGGACGGGACGCCCACCTACAATTTCTGCGTGGTGGTGGACGACTGGGACATGAAGATCACCCATGTCATTCGGGGCGACGACCACCTCAACAACACCCCGCGCCAGATCAATATTCTGAAGGCGCTGGGGGCGCCCATCCCCCAGTACGCCCACGTACCCATGATCCTCGGCCACGACGGGGAACGGCTTTCCAAACGCCATGGCGCGGTGAGCGTGCTGCAGTACCGGGACGACGGCTACCTGCCGCAAGCGTTGCTCAACTACCTGGCGCGCCTGGGCTGGGCCCACGGCGACGAAGAGGTGTTCGATCTGCGGCAATTCGTGGAGTGGTTCAACTGGAACGGGGTCAGCAAGTCCGCGGCCAAGTTCAACCCGGAGAAGCTGGTTTGGCTGAATCAGCAATACCTCAAGGCAGCGGACGATCAACATCTTGCCGAACTGACAAGGCATTTCCTGGCGGCGGACTGCTGCGACTGGGACCGCGGGCCTGACTTGAAGAGGGTTGTGGCCCTGCTGAAGGAGCGCGTCACCACCCTCGAGGAACTGGCGGACGCGGCCGTGTATTTCTATCGCCCCCTCGATCCGCACGAGGATATCAAGCAGCAATACTTCACCCCGGAGGTCAAGCCCGCCCTCTCGGAGGCGGCGCAGAGGCTGCTGGAAGTGGAATGGGACAGGCACGAGATCAGCCAGGCGCTCAAGGCGGTGGCGGCGGCGCACAAGCTCAAGCTGGGCCAGGTGGCGATGCCGTTGCGGGTAATGATCACAGGGGAGACGCAAACCCCGCCCATCGATGCCACGATCGAGTTGATCGGCCGAGAGGAGGTGCTGCGCAGGATGCGGCATCACCTGTCCCACTTCCCGGGCTAGAATTTTGCCGCGGCGTTCTTTACAAGCGCCGTAGCGGTCAGTATAATTTGCTGCTTTTCGGGGGTATAGCTCAGCTGGGAGAGCGCTTGCATGGCATGCAAGAGGTCAGCGGTTCGATCCCGCTTACCTCCACCAAATTCTTCGCGGCCAGACCCGGGACGTAAGACGAGATGCATCGCATAGGCGTCGTTTTTGTGTGGGTCGGCATCATCAGTTCAGCGATCGGTCTGGTGGTCGGGTTCGCTGATCTGTCCGGCGGCGATGGCGACAAGATCGGGTTTTGGCTGAACTTGGTTCCGGTGGGATTTGTGTTCTTGCTGATGGGCACGGCAATGTCCCAACTGTCCAGCAGGAAGGACTGAGAGGTTGTGAAGAAACCGTCGCGAGCGGCCGGAGTGCGAGGCGCGAACGATGCGAACGACGAGACCTATCCAACGGATAGGCGAGGAGTGAGCAACGAAGCAATCCGGTCGCGCAGCAGGTTTATTCACAACCTCTGATTGCAGGTTTGGCCCACGGCCTATATAATAGCGGGCTTTTGGTTGCGGCATAATACGGCCTCCGGGCGGTGTTGGCGCACAGAGTAAAGAAGATTAGGTCCCCATCGTCTAGAGGCCTAGGACATCGCCCTTTCACGGCGGTAACAGGGGTTCGAATCCCCTTGGGGACGCCAAATAAATCGAGGGGTTGTGAGAACATCACAATCCCTTTTTCTTTCCGTAACTCGCGCCTTGGGCATCGGACTGTCGGCACGTTAGCCGTCGCTCGCGCGACCGCCCTGTGGAACTCACGGTGCGAGATTGGCGCACCAAAACCCATTCCCGGGTTTTCAGGGTCAGATTAATCCGCCGTTGTCCACTCAGACGGCCAAACATGCGAGGCCATCAATCAATGCAGATTTTTGTGGGTAACCTAGCGCCAGACGTCGAAGAATCCGACCTGCTGGCGTTGTTTCAGGCGTTCGGGCAAGTAAAGTCGGTGCAGATCGCGAGAGAGTTGTTCAGCGGTACGTCGAAGGGCTTCGGCTTTGTCGAGATGCCCGGCAAGGCGCACTCCATGGCGGCGATTTCCGGGTTGAACGGAAAGGATCTTAAAGGAAAGCCGCTCAAGGTGAACGAATCCCGGCCCAAAACTTTTGTCAGGCGCCGGAGGTAACCCGAGCGCGACCTGACCCTAACCCACGGCAACCGTGAGTAGGGGTGGATCGAAAATCTCTAAGTCATTCCTCGCGGATATGGTGGAATTGGTAGACACGCTGTCTTGAGGGGGCAGTGCCGAAAGGCGTGTGAGTTCGAGTCTCACTATCCGCACCAAATCGTTAAGGGCCTTGCCGGCTGCGCCGGCAGGGCCCTTTCCGTTCCGGCGCCCTACGCCTCCACGTGGGCGGCACCGGCGGCCATGGCCGCAACTCCCGCGTTGGCCCGGATCTTGGCCTCGATCTCGGCGGCCACGTCCGCATGCTCCTTGAGATACTCCCTGGCATTGTCCCTGCCCTGGCCGATCTTTTCGCCCTTGTAGCTGAACCAGGCACCGGATTTCTCGACCAGTTTGTGCTGGACGCCCAGTTCGATGATCTCCCCCTCCCGGGAAATGCCCTCGCCGTAGAGGATGTCGAACTCCGCCTGCTTGAAGGGGGGAGAGACCTTGTTTTTGACCACCTTGACCCGGGTCTCGCTGCCGATCACTTCCTCGCCCTTCTTGATCGAGCCGGTGCGGCGGATGTCCAGGCGCACCGAGGCGTAGAACTTGAGGGCGTTGCCGCCGGTGGTGGTTTCCGGGTTGCCGAACATGACGCCGATCTTCATGCGTATCTGGTTGATAAAGATCACCAGGGTGTTGGAGCGCTTGATGTTGGCGGTGAGCTTGCGCAGGGCCTGGGACATGAGGCGCGCCTGCAGGCCCATGTGGGAGTCGCCCATCTCGCCCTCGATCTCCGCCTTGGGGGTGAGGGCCGCCACCGAGTCGACCACCACGATATCCACCGAGCCGGAGCGCACCAGCATGTCCGCGATCTCCAGCGCCTGCTCGCCGGTGTCCGGCTGGGAGATCAGCAGTTCCGGGACGTTGACCCCGAGTTTCTGGGCATACTGGGGGTCCAGGGCGTGCTCCGCGTCGATGAAGGCGGCGGTGCCGCCCAGCTTCTGCATTTCGGCGATCACCTGCAGGGTGAGGGTGGTCTTGCCGGAAGACTCCGGCCCGTAGATCTCCACGACGCGCCCGCGCGGCAGGCCGCCCACCCCGAGGGCGATATCCAGTCCCAGGGAGCCGGTGGACACCACCTGTATGTCCGCCACCACCTCGCTGTCGCCCAGGCGCATGATGGAGCCCTTGCCGAACTGTTTCTCTATCTGTGAAAGCGCGGCGGCCAGCGCCTTGCTCTTGTTCTCATCCATAAATCGATCCCTTCCGAATAAGCTGCTGATTATGGCATAGTTGGCGCCGGTAATGAAACGGAGCGCGGACCGCGCCGGGATCAGGCCATGCCCGTGAAGACGGACAGCATCTTCAGGATGCCGGCAAGGGCCGCCTCCACCGCTTGTGCCCGCACCTGGCGGCGGTCCCCCGCAAAATGGCGGGTCTCGCTGCGGGCGCTGCCGTCTTCCATGGCCCATCCCAGGCACACGGTCCCTACCGGCTTGGTGGGAGTAGCCCCGCCCGGCCCGGCGATGCCGCTGATGGCCACGGCGATCTGGGCACGGCTGTGCTTGAGGGCGCCCGCCGCCATCTCCTGCACCGTCTGCTCGCTCACCGCCCCATGTTGTTCCAGCGTCCGGGGAGAAACGCCCAACATCTCCTGCTTGGCCAGGTTGGTGTAGGTGATAAAGCCCCGGTCGAACCAGTGGGAGCTGCCGGGCACCGCGGTCACTACCTCCCCCACCCAGCCGCCGGTGCAGGATTCGGCGGTGGCCAGCATCAGCCCCGCCTCCTTCAGTCTCGCCCCCACCTGCTGCGCCAGGGGGTAGAGCTGCTCGTTTTCCGATTCAGTCATCGCAGCCACAATAGTCCGTGAATGATAGCCAAGGTATAGCCCGCCGCCAGCAGGTCGTCCAGCATCACCCCGAAGCCGCCCTTGAGACGGCGCTCCAGGTAGCGGATGGGAAACGGCTTCCAGATGTCCAGCAGCCGGAACAGCAGGAAGGCGGCGCCGAACCACGGGGCCGTCTGGGGGATCCACAACAGCACCAGCATGAAGGCGACGATCTCGTCCCACACGATCCCGCCGTAGTCGTCCACCCCCAGCGCCTCCCCGGTCTTGCCGCACCAGCGCACGCCGACGGCGAACGCGGCCAGCAGCACCAAGGTAAAGGCCCCCCGGCCGAGCCACGGGGCCAGCAGCCAGTAGGGCAGGAAGGCGGCCAGGGTGCCCGCCGTCCCCGGCGCCTTCGGGCTTAAGCCGCTGCCGAAGCCGAACGCCATGAAGTGCGCCGGACGGCTCAGGACAAAGCGCCAGGACGGCCGCACCTGGGGTTCGGCGCCGCTACCCATGGGCCGGCCTAATCCCGGGCATCCTCGCCGCCGTCCGGCGGTCCCGGGGGCGAAACCGGGCGCGGGCGGGACAGATCGGGGCCGAAGTGGTCAAACCCCTTGGTCTGCGACTCCACGAGGCGGCCGTTTTCGTCCAGCACCCGCAGGCCGCCACCCTGCCCGGTCCGGCCCACGGCGGTGAGCGGCAGGCCGGTGGCGCGGCCGATGGTTTCTATCTCTGCGCGCCGGGCGGGAGGGGCGGTAAAACACAATTCATAGTCGTCGCCGCCGGCCAGCAGGCAGTCCCGCGCCACCGGCTGGTGCAGATGAGCGCGCAGCACCGGGGAGGCCGGCAGCTTGGCGAACGCCAGTTCGGCGCCCAGCCCGGAACATTCCAGGATGTGCCCCAGGTCGGCCAGCAGGCCGTCTGAGATGTCGATGGCACTGGTCGCCAGTCCGCGCAGCCGTTCCCCCAGTTCCACCCGCGGGGTGGGGGTGTGCAGCGCGGGCAGGCAGGCGGCCACCTCGTGGGGCTGCAGGGTCACGCGGTGCTGCAGGTGGGCCAGCGCCAGGGCCGCGTCCCCGATGTGGCCGGACAGCCAGACCTCGTCGCCGGCCCGGGCGCCGGAACGGCGCAGGGCCTGCCCCGCCGGCACCTCGCCCATGATCTGCACGCAGATGACGAGCGGACCGCGGGTGGTGTCGCCCCCCACCAGGTCGACCCCATATTCCCGGGCGATGCCGAAAAAGCCCTCGGCAAAGGCCGCAAGCCAGGCCTCGTCCGCTTCCGGCAAGGCCAGGGAGAGGGTCGCCCAGCGCGGGCTGGCGCCCATGGCGGCCAGGTCGGACAGGTTCACCGCCAGGGCCTTGTAGCCCAACTGGAAGGGATCGGCGTCCGGGAAGAAGTGATGGCCCGCCAGCAACATGTCGGTGGACACCGCCAATTCCATGCCGGGGGCGACTTGGATCAGGGCTGCGTCATCGCCCACACCGAGCACCGCCCCGGGGGCGGGGCGGGTGAAAAAACGCCGGATCAGGTCGAATTCTGAGGCCATGAGCTAAATCTAACACAGATGGCGAGGGGCCGCTGGATGATCCACGGAAGGCGCCTATCCCGGGGCGGGAAGGCGCAGAGTTGGTTTACAGAGATAGCACCGCGGACTCCCGCCCTCTGCACGACCATGCCTCGGGTCTAATCTCTTTGCCGGCCCGGCTCCCCCTGACTGGCCTTGATCTCCACCGCGCGCACCTTGACGGCGAGCTTGTCCAGCACGCCGTTCACGTATTTGTAGCCATCCGTGCCGCCGTATTGCTTGGCCAGTTCCACCGCCTCGTTGATCACCACGCGGTAGGGGACCTCCGGGTGGTGGACCAGTTCGAACGCGGCGAGCCGCAGAATGGAATGCTCGATCGGACTGAGTTCCTCCGCCCCCCGGTCCAGATGGGGGGCGAGCTGCCGGTCCAGGGCCTCGACCTGCTCGATGGTGCCGTGCAGCAAGGCGTTGAAATGGGCCGGGTCCGCCTCCGGAAACATCTCCTCGTCGCGCAATTGCTGTTCGATGGTGGCCACCGGATAGCCGGTGAGGCGCCACTGGTACAGGCCCATGAGCGCCAACTCCCGCGACTTGCGCCGGCTTTTCTTGGGCCGCGCCCCGCGTCGGGGCGATTCATCGTTGCCCTTGCCGCCGCTCATAGGCGCTTCAGCAGGTTGGCCATCTCGATCGCCACCAGCGCCGCGTCCCGCCCCTTCTCGCTCATGCGTGCCAGGGCCTGCTCGTCGTTGTCGGTGGTGAGGATGGCGTTGGCCACCGCCACCCCGGTGAGCAACTGCACCTGGGTGATGCCGCCGGCGGATTCGTTGGAGACCACCTCGAAATGGTAGGTGTCGCCGCGGATCACCGCACCAAGGGCGATCAGGGCGTCGAATTTGCCGCTCTGCGCCATGGCCTTCAGGGTCAGCGGGACTTCCAGCGCGCCGGGGACGGTGGCCAAGGTGATGTCCGCCTCGGCCACCCCGTGCCTGATCAGGGCTGCCGTGCATGATCCCAGCAGCCCTTCCCCCACGTCCACGTTGAAGCGGCTCATGACGATGCCGATCTTCAGCCCGGCGCCGCTCAGGTCCGGTTCCAGCTCGCTAATGTTGTCATACTTGGCCATCTGATCCTATTCCTCCGCTATGTTCAGTCAGTCCTGCCGTTCCTGGTCGGGCAGCAGATAGCCGGTGACCTCCAGATCGAAACCGGCCATGCTGGGCATCTTACGCGGCACGGCCAGCAGGCGCATCTTCCTTACGTTGAGGTCCTTCAGTATCTGCGCGCCGATGCCGTAGTTGCGCAGGTCCACCTTGGAAGTAACCCGGAGCGCGCCGTCCCCGGCCTTGACCCGCTCCAGCAACTCCATGGCGGTCTCCGGACGGTGGAGGAACAACACCACCCCGCTGTCCGCCTTGGCGATCTCCTCCATGGCCCGCTGCACGCCCCAGGAGTGAGGCCCGCTTCCGATGTCCAGCAGGTCCATCACCGACAGCGGCTCGTGCACGCGCACCAGGGTCTCCGCGTCCGCCGCGGGCTGCCCCTTGACCAGGGCCAGGTGGGTCTCCTGGGCGATCTTGTCCAGGTAGGCGATCAACTGGAACTCGCCCCACACCGTGCGCACCGGCCGCTCGGCCGCCCGCGCCACCAGGGTCTCGGTCTGGTTGCGGTAGTGGATCAGGTCGGCGATGGTCCCGATCTTGAGCTGGTGCTCCTTGGCGAACTCCAGCAGGTCTGGCAGGCGCGCCATGCTGCCGTCGTCCTTGAGGATTTCGCAAATCACCGCCGCCGGCACCAGCCCGGCCAGATGCGCCAGGTCGCAACCGGCCTCGGTATGCCCGGCCCGCACCAGCACCCCGCCGTTTTGCGCCTGCAGGGGAAAGATATGCCCCGGCTGCACGATGTCCTCCGGCTTGGCGTCCCGCTTCACCGCCGCCTGCACGGTGCGCGCCCGGTCGGCGGCGGAGATCCCCGTGGTCACCCCCTCGGCGGCCTCGATGGAGAGGGTGAAGTTGGTGCCCAGGGGCGAGCGGTTGGCGCTCACCATCAGGGGCAGGTCCAACTGGCGGCAGCGGTCTTCGGTCAGGGTCAGGCAGATCAGGCCGCGCCCGTGCTTGGCCATGAAATTGACGTGCTCGGGGGTGACGAATTCGGCGGCCAGCACCAGGTCCCCCTCGTTTTCCCGGTCTTCCTCGTCCACCAGGATGACCATCTTGCCGTTCCTGATGTCCGCGATGATGTCTTCTGTCGAGCTTACTGTCATGGTATCCGGCTTCTTTAAAATCGTGAGAAGGGGCGATCTAGTCCTTGTCGCTCTGTTCGTAAAAGGCCGCCAGGCGCTCCACGTAGCGCGCCAGCAGGTCCACCTCCAGATTGACCCTGCCTCCCTGTTGCAAATGCTTGAAGGTGGTCACCTGCAGGGTGTGGGGGATCAGGTTGATGGCGAGTTCGTCGCCCGCCACCCGATTCACCGTGAGGCTCACCCCGTTGACGGTAATCGAGCCCTTGGCGGCGACGTACTTGCTCAGGGCATGGGGCGCCTGGATCTCCAGCAGGTGAGATTCGCCCACCGGGGCAAACCGGACCACCTCCCCCACCCCATCCACATGGCCGCTGACCAGGTGCCCTCCGAGCCGGTCGCTGAGGCGCATGGCCTTTTCCAGGTTCACTTCGCCCACCGCGTCCAGGCCGTGGGTGCAATTGAGGGTCTCCCGGGAAACCTCCGCCGTGAATGTGGTTTCCGAAAGCGCCACCGCCGTCAGGCAGACGCCGTTGACCGCGATGCTGTCGCCCACAGCCACGTCGCTCAGGTCCAGCCCACCGGCATGGATATTCAGACGCAGCCCCTGCTCCAGCGGGTCCGTTCTGGTGATTCTGCCCATTGCCTGAATGATTCCGGTAAACATGCTTTCCCTTGTCCCCACAATAATCCTAAAAAACTTAGTTCATCCGCAGATTACACAGATTTACGCAGATATGTCAGGAGCTTGCCTCGATGACAGATGTTACCCAGAAGGTGAATCGGATTTTCCATGTAACCATCTGTTTATGCGTTGTTTAATCTGCGTGAATCTGCGCAATCTGCGGATTTTAGGATAATCGGTTCGCCCTCAGGCGTCGACCCAGGCCCGCAGCCGGATGTCCCGCCCCACCATGGTCACGTCCCGCAGCCGCAGCTCCCGGCGCTGGCTCATCCCTGTCAGCTCGGGCAAGGCGAACAGGCCGCGGGCCCGGTCCCCCAGTAGCACCGGCGCGGTGTACATTACCAACTCGTCCACCAGGCCCGCCTGCAGCAGGGCGCCATTGAGGGTGCAGCCCGCCTCCACCATGACCTCGTTGATCTCGCGCGTGGCCAGTTCCCGCAGCAGCCCTTGCAGGTCCACCCGGCCCGCGCCGTCCGGCAGCAGCAGCACCTCCGCCCCCGCGTCCTCCAGCCGTACCACCCGCTCCAGGCTGTCCGTCGCTCCCACCACCAGGGTGCCGCCGCCGGCCAGGATCTTGGCCGCGGGCGGGGTGCGCAGCCCGCTGTCCAGCACGATCCTGAGGGGCTGGCGCCTGGTCTCCACCTCCCGCACGTCCATCCGCGGGTCGTCGGCCAGCACCGTGCCGATCCCGGTCAGGATCGCGCAGGAGCGGGCGCGCAGCCGGTGCACGTCGCGCCGGGCCGCCTCGCCGGTGATCCAGAAGCTGGTGCCGTTGGCCAGCGCGGTCTTGCCGTCCAGGCTGCTGGCGGTCTTCACCCTGAGCCACGGACGCCCCCGGGTCATGCGCGCCGCAAAACCGATGTTCAGTTCCCGCGCCTGCTCCGCCAGCAGCCCGGATTGCACCCGGATGCCCGCCTGCTCAAGCTTGCGCAGCCCCTGCCCGGCGACCTGGGGATTGGGGTCCCGCATGGCCGCCACCACCCGGCCCACCCCTGCCGCGATCAGCGCCTCGGCGCAGGGCGGGGTGCGTCCGTGATGGCTGCACGGCTCGAGGGTAACGTAGGCGGTGGCGCCCCGGGCCCGGCAACCGGCAGCGGCCAGGGCGTGGACCTCGGCATGGGGCTGGCCGGCCCGTTGGTGCCAGCCCTCCCCCACCACCTCCCCGTCCCCCACGATCACGCAGCCGACCCGCGGGTTGGGGCTGGTGGTCCACAGCCCGCGTTCGGCCAGGCGCAGGGCGCGCGCCATATACTGGTGGTCGGCGGCGGAAAACATCAGGAGGTCTGTTCCCCCAGGTCGCGGATCGCATCCCGGAAGTCGTTCACATCCTCGAAGCTGCGGTACACCGAGGCGAAGCGGATATAGGCCACCTTGTCCAGCCGGTATAATTCCTCCATCACCATCTCGCCGATCTGGCGCGAGGACAGCTCCCGCTCGCCCAGGCCCAGCACCTTCTGCAGGATGCGGTCGATGGCCTCCTCCACCCTCTCGGTGGGGACCGGGCGCTTGTGCAGGGCGCGCATGAAGCTCACCCGCACCTTGTCGCGCTCGAATTCCTCGCGGGTTCCGTTTTGCTTGACCACCTGCGGCATGCGCAGTTCCGCCGTCTCGTAGGTAGTGAAGCGCTTGCTGCAGGCGGCGCAGCGGCGGCGACGGCGGATGCTCTCGCCATCTTCGCTGACCCGGGAATCGATCACCTGGGTGTCAGGGGCGCCGCAAAAGGGGCATTTCATGGCTTCAAGCGGGGGCGAGCGCGAGGCGCGGAACACACCTCACCGGCCGTCTCCATCCCTCCTTTATTTGCCGTATACCGGAAACTTCGCGCACATGGCCTTGCCCTCCCGGGCCACCCGGGCGATCACCCCTTCGTCGGCGGGGGCGTCCAGCACGTCGGCGATCAGATTGGCCAGGTGCTCCGCCTCGATCTCCTTGAAGCCGCGGGTAGTCATGGCCGGGGTGCCGATGCGGATGCCGCTGGTGACGAAGGGCTTTTGCGGGTCGTTGGGGATGGCGTTCTTGTTGACCGTGATGTGGGCGCGCCCGAGGGCCGCTTCCGCGTCCTTGCCGGTGATGCCCTTGGCCCGCAGGTCCACCAGGAACAGATGGGAGTCGGTGCGTCCGGAAACGATGCGCACCCCGCGCTCCTGCAGCACCTTGGCCATCACCCGGGCGTTGTCGATCACCTGCTCCTGGTACACCTTGAATTCGTGGCCGGCCGCCTCCTTCAGGGCCACCGCCTTGGCGGCGATGACATGCATCAGGGGGCCGCCCTGGGTGCCGGGGAAGATGGTGGAGTTCAGGACCTTTTCGTGTTCCGCCCTGGCCAGGATGATGCCGCCCCGCGGTCCGCGCAACGTCTTGTGGGTGGTGCTGGTCACGAAATCGGCGATACCCACCGGGCTGGGGTACATGCCGGCGGCGATCAGCCCGGCGTAATGGGCCATGTCCACGAACAGGTAGGCGCCCACCTGATCGGCGATGTGGCGGAAGCGCTTCCAGTCGATCACCAGGGAATAGGCGGAGGCGCCGGCCACGATCATCTTCGGCTTGTGCTCCCGGGCCAGGCGCTCCACCTCGTCGTAATCGATCTCCTCGGTCTCGGGGTGCAGTCCGTAGCCCACCGCATGGAACAGCTTGCCGCTGAAGTTGACGTGGGAGCCGTGGGTCAGGTGGCCGCCGTGGGCCAGGGACATGCCCAGGATGGTGTCCCCCGGGGCCAGCACCGACAGATACACCGCGGCGTTGGCCTGGGACCCGGAGTGGGGCTGGACATTGGCGTAGTCGGCCTTGAACAGGGCCTTGGCGCGGTCGATGGCCAGCTGTTCCGCGACGTCCACCCACTCGCAGCCGCCGTAGTAGCGCTTGCCCGGATAGCCCTCGGCGTACTTGTTGGTCAGCACCGAGCCCTGGGCCTCCATCACCGCCGGGCTGGTGTAGTTCTCCGAGGCGATCAGCTCGATGTGGTCTTCCTGACGCTGCCGCTCGCCCTCGATGGCCCGCCACAGTTCGGGGTCGACGCTGGCGATGGTCTGTTTTGCGCTGAACATATAACGCCCTTCCGCAAGCTAGGATAGGAAAGGGGGGGATTTTACCACGCAACGGGATGAATACAGAATCAAACTTGTCCCGGGGGCCGTGCACCTTCCCGTCCCGGGCGGAACCCCGTCCATTCCGTAGCGAAAATCGCATTCCTTTGACATGCCATCACCCTAAACGCATCCGGATATGGCCGCCCCGGTTGCGGACTAACCGCCCGGATGGGCCGCGATCTTGGGGCCGGACAGGCCCCGCCAGCGAGGCGCTGATGGTCTATTCGCCGGCCACGGTCATGCGCTCGATCAGGATCGAGCCGCACTGCTTCGAATTGTGGATCACCACGTCGTTGCCCACGGCGGCAATGCCCTGGAACATCTCCCTGAGGTTGCCGGCGATGGTGATCTCCTCCACCGGATACTGGATCTCGCCGTGCTCCACCCAGAACCCCGCCACTCCCCGGGAATAGTCACCGGTGACCGGATTCACCCCATGGCCCAGCAATTCGGTCACCAGCAGCCCCCGGTCCATCAGCTTGAGCAACTCCTCGAAGCCCCGGCCGGTGCTCTGCATGATCAGGTTGTGGTTGCCCCCGGCATTGCCGGTGGACACCATGCTCAGCTTGCGCGCAGAATAGCTGCCCAGAAAATAGCCCTGCACCACCCCACCGCTCACCACGTCGCGGGCATGGGTGGCGACCCCTTCGTTGTCGAACGGCGCACTGCCGAGGCCCTTCGGAATGTGGGGCAGCTCCTTGATCTCCACCAGGGGGGCGAATACCTGGGTGCCCAGGCTGTCCAGCAGGAAAGAGGACTTGCGGTACAGGCTGCTGCCGCTCACTGCGGAGACGAAATGGGCCAGCAGGCCGGACGCGAGCGACGCCTCGAACAACACCGGCACCTGCATGGTCTTGAGCCTGCGGGCGTCCAGGCGGCGCACGGCGCGCTGGCCCGCAAGGCCGCCGACGCTGCGGGCGCTTTCCAGGCCCGCCGCATCCCGCGCCACCGTGTACCAGTAGTCGCGCTGCATCCCCTGGGCCGATTCGGCAATCACCGCGCAACTGATGCTGTGGCGGGAGGCCGGGTATCCCGCCAGAAAACCCAGACTGTTGCCGTATACGAACAGGGACTCCTGGGTATTCACCGTGGCCCCCTCGGAATTGGTGATGCGCGGGTCCACCTCGAAGGCGGCCGCCTCGCACGCCTTGGCCTGGTCTACGGCCTGCTCGATGGACTGGTTCCAGGGGTGATACAGGTCCAGCTCCGGGATATCGCGGGCCAGCAAGGCCTCGTCGGCAAGTCCGGCGCATTCGTCGCCGGCGGTGTACCCCGCTATGCTGAGGGCGGCCTTGACGGTGGCGCGGATCGCCTCGGGGCCGAAATCAGAGGTGCTGGCGTGGCCGCGCTGCTGGCCGATATAGACGGTGACGCCGAGACCCTTGTCGCGGTTGTACTCGATGGTCTCCACCTCGCCGCGACGCACCGTCACGCCCTGGCCGAAGCCCTCCGAGACCTCCGCTTCGCAAGCGGTCGCGCCTTGCCGCACGGCCTGATCCAGGATATCCCGGGTAATCTGTTTCAATGTTTCAATGGAATAGGAGAAGCTGGAATCCGACACGGGCACCTCGGAAATCGTCTGTGAGTATTGGCGCGCGCGGCCGATGCTGAACGCCCGCCAAAAAGCGATTATGATAGCAATTTTTTCAGGATGTTGCGCAACCATGCAGGACGAAACGCCGATCAGCAAGACCAAGCGCAAGGAGGCCATGCACGCGCTGCAGGAGTTGGGCAGCGCCCTGGTGGCGCTCAGCGAAGACCGCCTCGCCCGGCTGGATCTGCCGGAACCATTGCGGGGAGCGGTGCAGGAGGCCAAACGGCTCACCCGGCACGAGGCGCGGCGCCGCCAACTGCAGTATATCGGCAAGCTGATGCGCACCGTCGACGCCACGCCGATCCAGGCCAAGCTGGACGAATGGAACGGGGTATCGAAAGAGGAAACGGTGCGGCTGCACCTGATCGAGCACTGGCGCGACCGCCTGCTGGAACGCGAATCCGCGCTGGAGGAGTTACTGGCCCGCTACCCCCGGGCCGATGTGCAGCACCTGCGCAACCTGATCCGCAACGCGCAAAAGGAGCGGCTTGCCGACAGGCCGCCCAAGAGCGGCCGGCTCCTGTTCAAGGCGTTGCGCGAAACCATTTCCCGGGAAGGGGAATCAGGCACGAAAGAGAGCGGGGTTTAGGAAGCTGTCGGAAGCAGGCGACTCGCGCGCTGCATGGCGATTCCTCTCGCCGGAAGACAGGGCCGGCGCCGTGGTCACCGGCAAGTTGTTCGGCGGCCGCATTCACGGTACGATATCCGGTCATTTAGCGATCCCGCCACCGAGGGCGTTACCGACATGAACCAACAGAGCACCGCCGCCAAGCAGACGGGAGAGGCCATCGTGGGGCTGGTCACGATTAGCGATCGGGCCTCCCGGGGCGTGTACCAGGACCGGGGCATCCCGGCCCTTATGGAATGGCTGGAACGGGCGCTCTCCACCCCGTGGCGCGCAGTGACCAGGGTGATCCCGGATGAACGACCGCTGATCGAAGCGACCCTGGCGGAACTGGTGGACCGGGACGGCTGCTGCCTGGTCCTGACCACCGGCGGCACCGGCCCCGCGCCCCGGGACGTTACGCCGGACGCCACTCTGGCGGTGGCCGACCGGGTGCTGGACGGCTTCGGCGAACAGATGCGGGCGGTGAGCCTGAAATACGTGCCCACGGCGATCCTTTCCCGCCAGGTGGGCGTCATCCGCAAGCGGGCCTTGATCCTGAACCTGCCGGGACAACCCAAGGCCATCAAGGAAACCCTGGATGGCGTTTTTGCGGCGGTGCCGTACTGCATCGACTTGATCGGAGGCCCCTGCATCCAGACCGACGAGTCGGTGGTCGAGGCATTCCGGCCCAAGTCGGCGCAACACCCGCAGCAGCGGGGATAGGAGCCGGGCATCCCCCCGTGTCGGTGCGGCCGCAAGCCGGATACCGCAGCATTCGGGCGAGGACATGACCGGAGGCCTTTCGGATGGGGGGAGGCATAGTGTTCGAACTCGGAGGCCTCATCAGGGCGTTGTTGCGCAGGAAGGCGGGCGGCCCGGTCGCCAATCTGAAATCGGTCACGGTGTGGGCCCAGGATCTGCCGGAGAACGACCTTCAGGAGGCCCAGGAGGCCATCGTGGCCGCCATGGTTTCCATCAACGGAAACCGCTCCACCCCGCTGATCGACCGCATCCAGGTGCTCATGTACCTGGACGAGAAGGCTGCAGGACTTCAGGACAGCCTGTACCGGGACTATCTGGCCCACGGCACCGAGCCGAACGCGCCGGAGAGCCTCTATCCGCCCACCATAACTTCCTTCTGGGAGGCATTGGCCGCGGGCTATCACCGGTGCATCCGCGAATTCGCGCAAAATGCCGCCGGCCGCAGGGTCAGGCAGAAGCTCCCGTTCCTGACCGCACGCGCCATGCGTTGTTACGCCATGCAGGCCAAATGGTGCCACATGCGCTACCTGCCGGTGGAAAGCCGGGTCTGGCGTCGCCTGCACCGCCTCTACCTGCTCGCGGAAAGGCAGGGGTTCGCCCGCACGCCGCTGCGCCTGTACCCCCACGCGAACCGGGAGACCACTTGCGCCGCCGAATACCTCCAGCCCCTCCTGTTAAGCCTGGCCAACCCGGACAGCCTGCTGCCGGCCGAGATCGAAATGGCCGACCTGTGGCTGGACAGTTGGAGCCAATACCTGACCCTGGAGACGGAGTTCAGGCCGCAGCGGCAACTCTACGCGGTGAACCTGGCGGACGGCAAGCCGGGGAAACGGCTGCGGCGCAACATGCTGGGCGAGAAGTACCGTTACTGGAGCGTCCATCCCCTGCTGGAGCGGGTCGCCTCCATCACGGAGAGCCTGAAGAACGGCGAGCTTCCCGCGCGCCTCGGGCTGGGTGAGGACTGCCGTCTGCCCGGCTGCCTCGATCTGATTGAATTGGTGACGGCGCGCTGGACCGGCCAGGGCGGGGCGCGCCGTCACGAGCGGAGGGAAAGAGCCGACTCGGTTCAGGTCACGCTGGGCCTTCGCGCAGTGCTGGAACAACTGCAGCCGGGCCGCAAGCCCGGGGCGCCGAGGCCCGTCCCGCCCCCCGACGAGCACCCGGCCATGGACTATCGTCTGGACGACATCCTCGCCCCCGTTCCGTCCCCCGGTGAGGGCGCGGCGGCGGACCCTGAAGAACTGTTCGAGGACGCCTTGCCCCCGTGGACCATGGAAAATGAAAGCGTGAGCGGTTACGCCGTGGCCTTCGACCAGGGTGGCGGGCGCAGCCCCGGCATCGGCACGCTGATCGGCCTGCGGCCCGACCGCAAAACCCTCGCCGTGGGCGTCGTGCGCCGCATGAACAGGGACCTCTCCGGCAGGGTGCGGCTAGGCATCGAGACCCTGGCCCTGTCCCCGATAGCGGTGAAATTGCATCCGCCGCCCAGCACGCGGGGGAATGCGCCGCTGGATGCGCTGTATCTCCCCGGGCTGCCGGACTGTCAAGTGGCGCGAAGCCTGTTGATACCAAGCAAAGCCTACGCCCGGGAACGCGTCATGGAACTGAAGGCGCAAGGCAAAAGCTACACGATCCGCTTCCAACAGGTGCCCGAACAGACCGAGGACTACGCCCGCGTCCAATTCGAGGTGCTGGCGAAACACTGATCCGTGCAGGCCCGCGATGGCCTGGCGGCATGATTCGGGCGCGGGCTGCCGGAGCCGACGGCGCTGGCGCGAATGCCCGATGTGCCCCGCCTCAACCGGTCCGATCGCGGGCCGGCTCCTCCAGCGCGACCTGCAGCCAGTCGTCGCCTTTCAACAGGATTTCCGTCAGGCGGACGGCATGGGGTTTTCCGCCTCCCACCATGTCAAAAACCCGGCCCGCGGCGTATTCCGCAGCCTCCATAATCAGGCTGCAGGGGCCGTTGCCGGCCTCCGCCGGCACGTATATGCCCAGCGCGGTGTGGACCGTCCCGGCCTCGTCCGCCCCCTTCGTGGCGTATGTGGGGGCATGCCCCTCCCGTGCACGCAGCGTGACCGCGAGCGCCCTGTGGGCCAATATCTCCATGCCCACATAGCGCAGGTTGGCCGCCTGCTGGGCAAGGCGGCGAACCACAGCGACCTGCCATGAGCTTTTGCGCTCGGGTTTCAGGCCGACCAGCCTGCCCAGCCGCAGCCAATCATCCTGCGTCCTGTCGACGGTCGCCCCGTAACCGCCCAGGCTCTCGTTTTCCATCACCCAACGTTCCCGCGGGATTTCCTGCGGGATGGGTTTCCCCGGAAGTTTCCGCTTGTCCTGGGTGCGCTTGGTGACGAAGCCGTAAAGGTGAACATCGACCATTTCCTCGTAGCTGAGCCCATCCCCCTCCTCTTCAGCCGAGTCGTTATCCGCCTTGATCTGGCTGAACACGTCGCGCACGCCCTGGACCACCTCCAGCATCTGGACTGCCCGTCTTCGTTCGTGCCGGCGCCGCACGCGGGGGACCGTCGGCGCCCATTGCCGGGCGACCTCCTCCAGCAGATCGAGACATGCGGGCAGCCTGCAATCCTCCCCAAGCCCCAGCCTGGCGGGAATCTCCCCGGCCCGCAGCGCGCCCCGCATTTGCTCGATTAGGGCAATCAGCCCGTGAGTGCCCCAATAGCGGCACTTGTCGCCATCCACCGGCCGGCGCACCCTGCGCGCGCCGCGCGCCGCGCCCAAGTCGACGTAAAAACCGTGCCGCCCGGGGTCGTAGCGCCGCTCGAACTCCAGCGTCCGGGACCAGGAACAGAGCCAGCCGGACACCGTTTCCATCTGCCGGGGAAACAGGCTGCCGCTATGGAGGAAGTCCAGCATCAAGGCCTGCGCGTACTGCTCGGCGCAACTCGTATCGCGGCCGTCCGAATCCGGGTAAAGCGCGGTGGCTACACGCTCGAAACCGCTGAATTCCGCGAAACGATACAGGTTGTGCAGCCGCTTCCAGGATTTTTCATCGACCCGCTCAAAGCGGAAATAGCGCCACTTGAACCCCATGGCGAAATAGTGCATGGCCCTGGCGGTGACGAGCGGCAGCACCGGCTTGGCCGCCGCCGCGGCGGGCCGGGCCACGTAGTCCATGAGGAAGGCGTGATAACCCCGGGTGAATTCCCAATAGTAGGCGTAGACCATGTTCCACAGGCGGCTTTCCATTGCCCTGGGCATGCGGGGATTGAGCAGGTACTGCCGGCACAGGGCCTCTTGCGTGCGCCGGGAGTGCTGGTCCAGGTGCATCAGGGCCTCCAGGCGCTCCGCGCTCAGGGGCCCATCCTGCTGATTGAACCGGGCGACGCTTTCCACCACCCGGTCGTGGGAGGCGTGCAGGTCCCCGGCCGGGAGTTCGCTCAGCCAGCGGGTGGCGGCATCCAGACCGGAAAGAGGATCTGCCGATTTCTTCCGGCCGAACGGCAGGAATTCAAACATGGGGACACCCCCGACCGAATCATCATACCGCCCGATGATCGGCGCCCGCTCGCTAAAAACTGCGCGGAAAGCGGGGGGAGCGCCGAAGGCATTTATTACAATTCGGTAATGCGCGCAGGTGCGGGAATTATAGGCACAGAAGGCATTACTTCGCAAAAACCCGTCGGTTTGAGGCCGATGTCATACCGCGGGCGCGAGGCGCGCCCTAACCATGCCGGAGAGGATGGACGTCCACAAAGCTCACGCGCTGAAAATCCTGCCCCGCCTCCAGCAACTGGTCCAGCTTGATCAGGCGCTTGTCCCCGCGGATCGGCATCTCGAAGGCCTTGCCGGCAACGAAGTTGCCCGACCCCACGAGCAGCGAATCGGTTTCCCCGCAGCCGGCTATCGGCTTCAGCAAGAGGGCGCAAACGTGGTCCTGGGCCTGGGCATCGGATAAATTCTCCGGGATGGATATCTCCCTGGCGAGCGGCCACAGCCGCACCGCTAGCGGGTCCTTGGCCAAGATCTCAATCCCCACGTATACCCGGTGCTCCCTATCCCGGCTGAGGCGGCGCACCAGCCCGACGCTCCATTGAGTCCCGCCCTCCGGCCGGAGTGCCAGAATGGTTCCGATGCCGACCCAGTCTTCGTCGAGTTGAGGAATAACCGCCCCGTAGCCGCACTCGCTCACATTTTCCATCACCCAGCTCTCGATCTGGCCCTTCCCGTCGGCTTGGGCCTCCTGGGCCGCTGCCGCGGCCTTCAGCATCCGGGTCTTGGCGGTAACGAAACCGTAGATCTTCATATCCACCGCTTCCCGGTAGAGAAGTTCCTCCTCGTCCGCGGCGACGAGACCTTGCTTCTCCGCCGCAATGGTCCGCTGGATCTGACGCGTCCCGTGGATCACGTCCAGCCGGGTCACGATCCGCTTGCGCGCGTGCCTGCGCTGGGACGGGGAGGGCGCCCAGTATCGCTCCAAATGGCCGATGACCTCCATGACCTCCCTCGGCGCGAAGCCGCCGAGGTCGACCTCGTCCGGCAGCGCCCCCGCCTTGACCAGGGCCGCCAGCGCCTGGAGCTTGCGCGCCGTCGGCGCGGCGGCGAAGAAACGCATGGCGGGATTGATCGGCATGCCCTTGAGCAGACGTGCCGGCGGTTTCCTTGCCGACAGGTCGATATAGAACATGCTGTCCGCCTCGGGCCTCTCGGTCAGGCTCACCCCCCCTGCGCAATGGCCCGACAGCCGGTCGGCAAGCTCGATCTGGTCCGGCAACAGCTTGTCGGGCGCGGCGACGTTGAGCAGCAGCGCCCTTGCGAACTCCAGCAGGACGTTGCTGTAGCCTTTCTGCTCTCCATAGGGGGCAACCACCCCGAGGGTAAAGAGATGCGCTTCCGAGAACCGGTACAGCTTGGCAAGCCTTTCCCATATCCGCTCGTCCTTGGGCCGGTAGCGCATGCACAGCCATTTATCCTGCTCGGCCAGCGCCCGCACCGCGCGCACGGTGAGAAGCGGAAGTTCTTCCCGGATCGCGGCGGCATCGTCGGGGCTTGCTTCCGCCGCCTCGATACAATCGAAGTAGGCCTCTCCCAATTGGCGGAAGGACTCGAAAATGCGCAGCCACAGGCGGTTTTCCCGGGATCTGTCCATGCGCGGCGTTTCCAGGTATTGCGACACCAAGGCATGTTGCAACGGCTGTACCGCCTCGCCCAGCAGCTTGAACAGCTTGACCCGGTCGCTCAGCCTGTAGCCTTCCGTGTTGCGCACGAAAGCCAGCCATGAGTTCAGTTCGTGAAGCCCCTTGAGAGGGTCGTCCAAGGGGAGTTCGCCGAGCAGCTTCTTGGCCTCGCGCAGATCGCCCAGAGGGTGATCAATCCCTTTTTGCAATATTCTTCTGAAGTTGAACATCAATGCCCCACGTAGCCTTTGCGCCGACGCCGCCGCGCCGGCCCGATTCGGACCGGAATGCACCACCTTCCTTCTCAAGCCGATTTTCCCTCAAAATCCATCCGGCTCCAACCCCGCTCGTCGGGTGCGCGATACCGTTTATCCGACCGCCAGGGCGGCCAGCCCGGATGCGGCCTCCCGGTATGCGCCTGCGCTTCCCGCGCCGGATAACCCGATACACCGATACTATCCCCGGCCCAAGGAAAATCCTCGCACCGGGCAGCAGCCGCGCAGATTACCAAGATTTCATCTTGCCGAGAAACCCGCGCCAGTCATAAACCGTCCGTCGGTTACCCGGTGCCACCCGTCGGCCGGGGCGTTGACACCCCGGCGCCGTTACGGTTTGATAGGCACGAATCCGCAGCGGCACAGCGAGGCTGCTTTGACCCGCTTGCCTTCCCGGATGCAGAGCAATCGACCACAAGGAGCGAATTATGTTTAACAAGAGCAAGACCCTGTTGGGCGCAGGCGCAATATTGCTGCTGACCGGCACGGGCATACTGCATGCAGCCGACACCAACACCACCAGCGTGCCCACTACCGACACGACCGCCGCTAGCGGCACCGGCACGCCAACCACGGGCACCACCGCCAGCAACGGCCCGCTGGATCAGGCCATCAACAGCGTCGGCAAGAATCTGGACCGGAAAGAGGACAACGCCGGCCTGAAAAACGCCGAGGAACGCCTGGAACGGAACCAGGCAAGACACGAAGCGATGGAGGTCGAACATGCCGAGAAGGCGGAACGCCCCGAAAAAGTGGAGCGCCCCGAAAAAGTGGAGCGTCCGGAAAAAGTGGAGCGTCCGGAAAAGATCGAACGGCCGGAGCGGGTGGAGCGCCCCGAAACGATCGAACGGCCGGAACGCCCGTAGCGGCAAACTAAGGACCTAATTATTGGGAGGCTTCATGAACAACAAGATGGTGAAATCCGTCATTGCCGGGGCGGTAGGCACCCTGGTCGCCGTCGCTTTTCCCGCGGCACAGGCTGCAGACAGCGGGCAGCTTAGCCTGTCCACCGGATTCGACTACAGTTCCGGCAAGTATGGCGGCGCGACAAACACCGACATCTTGTACATCCCCGTGATAGCGAAGTACGAGACGGGTCCGTGGTCCCTCAAGCTCACGGTGCCTTACATCCGCGTCACCGGGCCCGGGAACGTGGTCAAGGATATCGGCCCGATCAAGGGGGCGGGGGCTACCCGCACCACCGAATCCGGGCCGGGGGATGTGGTGGCGGCGGCTACCTTCAACGCGTTGGCCGGCGGGCCTTCGGACCCGATCGTGGACCTCACCGCCAAGGTGAAATTCGGCACGGCCGACGAAAACAAGGGGCTGGGAACCGGCAAGAACGATTATGCCGCCCAGGTGGACGTGTACCAGGGCATCGACCGGTTCACCGTATTCGGCACGGTGGGCTACAAGGTGCTCGGCTCCCCTGCGGGCATCACCCTGGATAACGTGTTCTACGGCTCGCTGGGCGGGGGATACAAGCTCAACCCGCAAACCAGCGGCGGACTCATCATGGACCTCCGCCAGAAGGCATCCGCCACAGGTTCCCCGCAAAGGGAGCTCACGGCCTACCTTAGCCACAAGTACAACAAGACGTGGAAGGCCCAGGGTTATGTGGTGAAGGGCTTCGCCGATGGCAGCCCGGACTGGGAGGCTGGCGCAGTAGCGGTGTACAGCTTCTAGTGTAGTGCTTCGCAAATACCGGCACAAAAGATGACGAGAATCGCCGCCGTACTTTGTCGCGAATCCTCTCCGGGTTCCCAACCCGGCTGCGGTTCGCTTCGCGTCCGGCGCCGATTTCGCCACTTTTGCCACGCCGACGCCGATCGGCTATGGAACGGCGCAAGCGCCAGAATTTACGAAGCACTACGCTAGGAGCCTGTCGGACTTGAAGAATCGAAGCGAAAATTCGGCTGGCCGAGGACAGATTTTGTCGATTTTGCAGGTCAATAGTCGTTCTATTGACCAAAAAAGCGGCGAAATATGGACCGGTCAGGTGGATTTGCAGCCGATTTCCTTTAAGTCCGACAGGCTCCTAGCAAGCTGTATTCCCGTCAGCGCTGGTCCGCGTCACCGGCCGGCGCCGATCCGCTTCCGGAGCCCTGTTCGACCAGCACGGTCAGGGTCTGGTCCCCCAGGGAAAACGCCTCCTTGACGGTCCCGGTCACTTTGATCGTCTCGCCTTTCCCAGGCAGAGCCCGTTCCGTGATCACCCCGATGGTCCCGGTCCCGTCGTCCAGGGTGAAATACTTGACCACGAACAGGGAGAAGGCCCCGCTCACCTTGCCTTCCACCGTCACGGTCTTGTCGGCATATTTCCTGGGGTGGTCGAGCACGTCTTTGATGGGGACCGGCATTGCGCAGGCGGTCAGCAGCAGCGCCGCCGCAACGGCCACCCACAGCCGGTTCGGACAGGGGGTTCTGATCATGTCTCGTTTTCTTCCGGGGGAGCGGCTGCCTACTCTGGCCAGTGCTTGATGTAGCGCTTGAGCAGCAGGTTCTCGAAGCTGGCCTCGCTCAGACAGGCCTTCGCCACGTCGTGGAAGGAGATGATGCCCAGCAACGTATCCCCTTCCGTCACCGGCAGGTGGGTGATGCGATTGTTGGTCATGACGCCGCGGACATAGTCCACGGTGTCGTCGGGGCTTCCGATGATGGGCTCGGTCACCATGATGTCGCTCACCTTGAGGCCACCCAGGTCGCAGCCCCGCCGGTCCATTGCGACCACGATGTCGCGCTCGGTAAGCAGCCCCACCATGCTGCCCTTACCCATCACCACCACGGAACCGATCGCGTGTTCCACCATCAGCCGGATGGCTTCGGAGAGCGGTTGATCGGGGGCGACGCCGTAGATCTCGGCCCCTTTGACTGTCAGGATGTCGCGGATTAACATGGTGGCCTCCTCGTGGTTCGCGTGGGGCCGGCCCCGGTGCGCGGGCGGCCGGGCTGCCGATGGTGTACCCTCAACGCCAATTTCACCCTATTATGGCACACATCCTTAAGGCAAAAAACAACCCGTCATGAGCGCACAAGACCACGGGCGGGACAAGAGACGGAACGTGCGGCGCATCCCCCTGGACTGCAAGATCAGGATCAGGGTCCCCGAGACGAACGAGACCTATTACGGCATCTGCCGCGACCTGAGCGTGGACGGCATTTCCTTCGAAACGGACTATGTGCCGCGCTTCGGACAGGTCCTGGAGGTCCACATCATGCCGCCCCAGCCGCCGGGACCCACCCCGCCGCTCAATGCCGTCATCGAGGTGCGGCATTGCACGCGGGCGGACAGCGGCGAGCGCTACGAAATCGGCGCAACCATCGTTAAGATCAAGGGGTAGGGGGACTGGGCCTACCTCAGGTCCGGCGCCACAGCGAACCGGCGGGCCGGGGATGACACGGAGGCGGCGCGGGGGCTGGCAGCGGCTGGCCGCAATGGGAGCAAACAGGCACCGCCCTTGACGCCTCCCCGCCCCCCTCCATAGCAGACCGGGTCACTGCGGCGCGCAGGAGTTCCTCCTGCTCGGCCGGCGTCTGTTCCACGCGGCATACGCCCCCTGCCCGCTCCACGGCCGCCTTGTACCTTTGTGCGGTGGCGTAGTCCAGCCCCCCCTTGATGATCCTTGGCGCGCCGCGCAGCAAGGCGTCCACCCGGCTCGGCTCGCGCTTGAACAGCTTGGCCAGCCTGAGTTTCGCCCGGCCCGGGTCCTCCCCTTCCCGTATCCTAGCTTCGAGCACCACCCGGAAGGACCCGCCATCCATGTCTTCCTCCTGCCGTCGGGAAACCGGGGCCCGACCCTGGCCCTTTTACGGCCGGGAGCCGATCCGTATCGAGTATAGCGAACGCACCCCGCGCGCTTCAATCGCCGCCGGCGGGCGCAATCCACCCCTCAGCATCCCTCCCCGCGATGGATCCAGTCGGCCCCCAGGGTGCCGCGCAGGTTATCGCGGTAGTCCGGGCCGCAGACGTAGGCGAGTTGCGCCTCCGCCTCCTTCAGGCGCGCCCCCAGTTCCTCCTCCAGCACGGTACCGCTATAGCTGCTGCGGGCCTGGGCGTCCTTGATGTAGGCGACGTGTCTCTTCCACAGCGCAATGTCGCGCTGTTGCTTGAGGACGAGCCGTTCCCGATACCAGTCGCTCGCCAGCAGGTAGTCACGGGTGAACATGGCGCGGATCTCCGGGTGGGTCGCGTCCTTGCCCTCGAAGGCGCCGCTGGCCATGATGTGGAGCAGCGCCTTCAGCGGGGGACAGGCGTCCTCCACGGAACCGTCGTCCAGGTAGCCCTGGGCCACCCGCCGCTGCGCTTCGACGATATTCTCTACCCCGTCCACGAACGCTGCCAGATCCTGGGTTTCCGGCTTCAGCATGGCCTCGTCGAACACGGCGGTGGGGTTGTCGAACACCTTGCCGAAATAGGCATGGATAAAGCGGCTGGTGATGCGGTAGCCGAGCCGGCTCGCGGGCACGCGCCTGCCCCGGTATTCCGTGTCTTCCAGACGCTCCAGGTAGCCCCGTTCGATCAGCATGCGCGGGTCCCGGTCGCGCACCGTCAGGCGGCACCAGATCTCCGGGATCAACAGGCTGATGTCGTGGTCCACCCGCCGTTGCGCGCCGATATGGCCCGCCGCGGTGCTGAATCCGTCATGGCCGCACAAAATGAAGGAGACCAGCGCGTTGTTGAGGTCCGCGGTGGTGCACAGCGGGTTGAACGGGCCCTTGGTGAGCGCCCCCTCCGATCCGGCGCCGGTGGTGGAAGGGGACTTTCCGGTCAGACTGCAGATGAAGTCCATGAACAGTTCCGGCAGTTCCTGATAATGGATCGGGTTGTACACCGCGAGGGGGCGCGCCTTTCCCGCCGGGTCGGCCGGGTTGTTGCGCCGCCCGGGCAGGACCGCGTTGGCGGGGAAGTGGAGCGGCCGCTCCAGGGGCACGCGCCGGTACAGGCGGGCCCCCATCTCCGCGATATAATGCTCGCGGGAGTCGGCCAGTTCGGGCCGGGTCTGCAGGTAACGCACATTGGGGCTGGGCTTGCCGTCGACCACCCGGGCATGGGCCGAGGAGACGAAATAGACCCCCTCGGGCCCCTGGGCCGCCCCCCGGATCAGATCCTGCATGGGACGGGTGTATTTATGGAAGCCGATGGCGTCCTCCGTCAACTCCTGGGCGTCGCGCCGGGTCAGGGGCTCGAAATTGGTGATGAAATTGCCGGACCCCGCCAGATCCTCCTCGGTCTGGGTATCGAAGCCGCGATGGACGGCGTCGTCCGGCCGCTGAAACAGGCGGGATTCGCAATTTTCCACCAGCTTCACGCTGGGATGGGGATATTCCGGGTTCAGGTGCTCCAACTGCCGGGCGGGGACGGTCACGGAAACCGTGATGTCGTCCTCCATCTGCAGCTTGTGAGCGCCGATGAAGTCCTGGCGCAGTTTGAACAGCCGCCACGAGCCGTCCGGCTGCAGCCCCACCCGCAGGTAGCTGGCCACCAGTTTCCTGCCGTCGTACTTGAATTCGTGCCCCGGGTAGCCGTTGACGATGTCCACGGTGAAATGCCGGCGCCAGTCGCGGCCCCACTCCGGGCGGTAGAAGCGCTTGATGATGAACACCAGGGCGCGGATATGCTGGGGGATGCCCTCCAGCCAGCGATTGTATTCGTCGGTGTACTCGGTCTCGGAAGGGGTCAGCAACTTCACCACCGAACCCAGGGTGCGCTCCGGGCTGAGCAGGGGACGGGTGTCCACGGGGCCTTCCGGCGGCTCCCGGAAGCGCCCCGAGTAGTCCTTGTCGAATACCTCTTCTACCCGGTCCAGGTCCTCCTTGATGTCTCCCACATAGAGGGGGCCGTAAATGACCGCATCGGCAATCGCCTTGGAGATCTCCGATTTGCCCCCGCCGGAGACGGTGCTCGGCTTGTGGCAGAAGGTGCCCTCCGCCTCGGTCCCCACCAGGCGCCAGGTGGGCGCGTCGGGGTGCTTTTCCATGCGCACCTTGTAGCCATAGGGGAGAATATAGGTATGGCCGGCCAGCAGCTTGATCTGCTGCCGCTTGCTCCGCCAGGCCCATCTGATGGTCTGCTTCGCCATCTCGATGTGGGCGTCCTCCGGCAGGTAGACGATGTCCGGATGGCGCTTGTCGATGCCGTACCCCTGTTCGTTCAGGTGCATGATGCCGCCGAACAGCCGGACCACGCCGGCGAAATCATGGTCATCCCGGCGCACCCGGGAGTCGGGATGGAACACGTCCCCCAGGTTGTAGCTGGGGAACGCCAGCGCCCCGCCGGAATGCTCCTCCTCGCAGCCGCCGAACAGATTCGCGGCATAGCTGATCTGGGACTTGACCTCCTTCTTGCTGTAACCGAAATAGTTGTCGGCCAGGATGGTGACGATCACTCCCCGCATGTCCCGGCACACTGCCTTGAACGGCAGCCCGTCGTTGTAACGCTCCTTCTCGTCGCGCCAGCACATGCCGTCCCGCCGTTGGCGCGGCGTCGCCTGGTCGTAGTGGGGCAGACCCAACTCGCGCTTGCGCAGCCGGGTGAGATGGGGGGCCAGGATCACGCAGCCGGTATGTCCCGTCCAGTGCGCCATGTCCAGGGCGGCGTCGTTCTCCGGCAGGAACGGGTCTCCGGCGTTGCCGAAGATGCGCTCCACGAAATCCAGGTTGGAAACCAGACTGCCCGGCGCAAAGAAGCGGATCTCCATGCTCTTCGCCGGGGCGACCCCGGCGACCTCCGGGCATACCCGCGGCCGCATCAGCAGCGATACCCATACCTCGGCCTGCTCCTCCTGCTGGCTGGTGAAAGGCAGCCGCAGCGTCGCCCGCGGCGGGGCAAGCGCCGCCCCCAGCAATGCCCCGAACACGCCGGCCGGCACCGCCTTCTTGTCCGCCGGAATGGGCAACCCTCCCTCGACGATATGAAAGGCGCCCTGGGTGGTGCGACGGTCGTTTCTCGGATTGTGCAGCACCCCCTGAACCACCCGGTACGATTCCACATACTCCGACACGAAGCGATTTCCGTCGGGCGGCAACGAGAGCTCGCGGGCAAGGGAGGCCCGATCCAGGATGAAGGTCGCCCCCGGCAGGACGGCGGGCAACGCCATGCCCTGCCGCCTGAAATAGTCATTGAGGAAGTCCTGGATGCGCTGGTCGGCGGGACAGCGGTAATCGGCCAGCAGCCGCTTGTGCTGCCGGTAGTTCCTGAGCAGGGAATCGGCCACGTCCAGGAAGTCCTGGTCGAACCCGCCATGGTAGGGAGGCTGGCCCAGCGCCGCCAGTTGCAGATTGCTGTGCTGGATCAGGCGAATCCGCTGCTGCGCCGCAGCCTCGCCGGTTCCGATGTAGGTAGTTTGCATGTCCATATGGTGTAACCGTCAAAACGCGCGCCCCCGCGAGGCCGGCGCAGCACGCGGGCGTGCGCGAGGCCACCGGATTGCGCTGGGCATCGGCCGGGGGCCGCAGGCAAAACCGCTATTTTCGCCTGGTTTTGCCGTTATAGCCAGATCATGACGCAGGTTTCGTGCCGGGCACCCGGCGAACAAGCCCGCAAAAAAGCCCGAGGGGCTCTCGGGCTGGGCAAATAACGCCGGCGCGGACGCCGACTTGGCAAAACCGGCCGGGTCAGGCCGCGCTCGCCTGGCGCGCCACCTGCTCGACGGCCGCCCGGACCTGCTCGGAATCCGCCAGGTAATAATGGCGCAGCACCTGCAACCCGTCGTCGAACTCGTAGACCAGGGGAATGCCGGTAGGAATATTGAGCTCCATGATCGCCTCCTCCGACATCCCCTCCAGGTGCTTGATCAAGGCGCGCAGGGTGTTGCCGTGGGCCACCAGCAGTATCTTCTTTCCTTCCCGCACGCGCGGAACGATGACGCCGTTCCAATAGGCGATGACGCGCTTCATGGTGTCCTCCAGCGACTCCACCGCCGGCAGTTGGCTCGCCTCCATCCGCCCGTAGCGCGCATCAAAACGCGGATGACGCGGATCACTGTTGCTCAGGGCCGGCGGGCGCACGGAAAAACCGCGCCGCCACTGACGCACCTGCTCGGCGCCGTACTGCTCGCCCACCTCCACCTTGTTCAGCCCCTGCAACGCCCCGTAATGGCGCTCATTGAGCCGCCAATCCTTCTCCACCGGCAGCCACATCAGGTCCATCACGTCCTGCACGATCCACAGCGTGCGAACCGAGCGCTTGAGCACCGAGGTAACCGCCTGGTCGAAATGATATCCCTCGTTTTTCAACATCTCGCCCGCGGCGTGCGCCTCGCGCGCACCCTCTTCGGTAATATCCACATCGGTCCACCCGGTAAAACGGTTAGCCAGGTTCCAGGTACTCTGGCCATGCCGCAAAAAAACTACCTTAATCATAAGGTTCTCCTAAACAATACTGCGCCGACGCAGCGTGCGCGCAATTCACGGCGCGCTTGCGGCGAATGGGCAACAAATCCACCGCAAAAATCGCGCCATGCCGCACTTGCCCAAGGCGTCCGCCCGTCCGACGGCAAGCCCCATTGCGGCGGAACGCGCGCCGAAGGCCGCTCGCCCGCCCTGTCATTCCTGTGCCGCAGCCCATCGCGAATCGGTTAACGCACTATACTGGTGCGGCGCTTGCGCTTTTTTCCCAACACTGGTGCAGCCCTACCCGGCCAGCCTGCAGGTCCCGGCGCCGGAAACGCAGTTTGCGGCTGCAATCCAGCCATGAGACACGGCTGGGCCGGTTTCGTTCACCGACACCTGACCGATGCCACATCCCGCTTCGAGACCATCATCCGGCAGTCCTGCCTTCCGTGCGATACCGGCCGCCTCGTGAAATCTTTCCGATTGCCCGTCCACAGCTTCCGCCGGGGCATCCGCACAGCCATGCCATACGTATAATCCAGGGCGTCCGCAACGGGTAGGAAGTCTACCTGACCAGCCAGGAATTGCAAGGAAAAACGGCCGGCGCGGGCGCTCCTCGCGCCGTCTAGCCGGGTGGGTGACGGTGCGCCTTCCTGTTGCATGTAATCGGCTTCAGCCTGCGGGACTTGAAGCCGATTTCTTCCGCTGGCGGGGCGCAGGCCGAAAAACCGCCGGTTGGCGCTTCGCGCCGTCTCGCCCAAACTCGACCTCGGCACCGGGATGTGCTTAAATTCGTAAAAAATCAGAACGCCGTTCCGGGGATGTCTCTTAATGAACCTACGCACCGTTTCCACCCAGCCTTTCGCCGACCAAAAGCCCGGGACATCCGGCCTGCGCAAGAAAGTGCCCGTGTTCCAGCAGGCGAACTATCTGGAAAATTTCGTCCAGTCGATCTTCGATACCGCGCCGGAACGGCGGGACGCCCCTCTGGTGGTCGGCGGCGACGGCCGCTACTACAACCGCCACGCCGTCCAGACTATCCTGCGGATGGCTGCGGCCAACGGCTTCAGCCGGGTCCTGGTGGGGCGGGGCGGGCTGCTGTCCACGCCGGCGGCGTCGGCGGTCATCCGCGAGCACAAGGCCTTCGGCGGGATCATTCTGTCCGCCAGCCACAACCCCGCCGGCCCCGAAGGGGATTTCGGCATCAAGTTCAATACGGAAAACGGCGGCCCGGCGCCGGAGAAGATCACCGACGCCATCTACGCCCGCACCCGCGAAATCCGCGAATACCGGACCCTGGATGCGCCGGATCTGGACCTGGAACGCCTCGGCGAGACGAAGCTGGGGGAAATGGCGGTGGCGCTGATCGACCCGGTGGCGGACTATGCCGAACTGATGGAACGGCTGTTCGACTTTCCGCGCATCCGCGCCCTGTTCAACTCCGGCCTGTTCACCATGCGCTTCGATGCCATGCACGCCGTGACCGGCCCCTATGCCCGGGAGATCCTGGAGCACCGCCTGGGTGCCGGCAGCGGCACAGTGATGAACGGGGAACCGCTGGAGGACTTCGGGGGCGGCCATCCGGACCCCAACCTGGTGCACGCCCACCAACTGGTGGAAATCATGAACGGCGCCCGGGCGCCGAACTTCGGCGCCGCATCCGACGGGGACGGGGACCGCAACATGATCCTCGGCCAGCGCTTCTTCGTCACCCCCAGCGACAGCCTGGCGGTGATGGCCGCCAATGCGCCCCTGATCCCCGGCTATCGCAGGGGCCTGGCCGGGATGGCCCGCTCCATGCCCACCAGCATGGCGGTGGACCGGGTGGCGGAGGCCCAGGGCATCCCCTGCTTCGAGACCCCCACCGGCTGGAAATTCTTCGGCAATCTGCTGGATGCCGGGAAGATTACCCTGTGCGGCGAGGAAAGCTTCGGCACCGGCTCCGACCACGTGCGGGAAAAGGACGGCCTGTGGGCGGTGCTGTTCTGGCTCAACCTGCTGGCCGTGCGCCGCCAGCCGGTGGAGCAGATCGTGCGCGAGCATTGGGCCCGCTACGGGCGCAATTACTATTCCCGGCATGACTACGAGGAGGTGGACGGGGCCGCGGCGGAGGGGCTGATGGAGCGTCTGCGCACCGCCCTGCCCGCTTTGCGGGGCAGGCAGTTCGGCCCTCTGCGCGTGAGCTACGGCGACGACTTCAGCTACACCGATCCGGTGGATGGCAGCGTAAGCAGCCGCCAGGGCATCCGCATCGGCTTCGACGACGGTTCGCGCATCGTGTTCCGCCTGTCCGGCACCGGCACCGTGGGCGCCACCCTGCGGGTCTACCTGGAGCTTTACGAACCGGACCCCGCCAGGCACGGCCTCGACCCCCAGGCCGCACTGGCCCCGCTTATCGCAATCGCCGAGGAACTGGCGCAGATCCGCCAACGCACCGGGCGCGAGGCGCCCACGGTCATCACCTGACCGCCCGTTGCCGGCGCCCGCGCGGGAAGGCTATTCCCGCTGCGGGTCGCCCAAGCCCCGTTCAAGCTGGTGATTCCGGGTCCGGCGGTACGGCAATTCGCCAAGAAGGACTACGAGAAATACCAGGGCATCGTTGACACCGCGGCGGGCCTGCGCGACGCCGGCGTGCAGATCCGGTTCTGCAATAACGCGATCCATGCCAACGGTCTTACCCCCAAGGACATGCCCGGGATCGGCGAGGTGGTGCCGGCAGGCTACGTGGAGATTGCCGACCTCACCCACAAAGGCTATGCCCACCTGCGTCCTTAGGACCTGTTAAGCATTAAGTGTTACACGCGGCGGCGAGGATTCGGGCCCATGGCTAGGCGTAGGTGACGCCGTGTGGTTATTCCACACAAGGAACCTGC
>JAJZUU010000048.1 GCA_021848325.1 Pseudomonadota bacterium
CCATGCGCCCTGCAAACCGTGCAATCCGACCCGTAGCGGGCTCACCAAACGGGTGAACCTCGCAATTAAAGGAAAAAAATTTAGAACCATGATGTTGAAACCCCAATGGAGCGGTCAACTGCCGTTTGTAAGATATTCGTAACCTTTTTGCTCCGTGTGCGGGTGCCTCCGCTGGCCGCGATGGCCCGGCGGTGCAGGTAGGCGCGTCGCTCATGAATGCCCTTGGCAGTTTCTCCGCTTTTCCAGCCGCGATGCGCAGCGCGGCCTGATCCTTGCCGGTGGCGCCGCCGGGGTTGCTGCCGCCTTCAGATACCCCGTTTGCCGGCACCGTGTTCGCCATTGAGGAGTTCAGCCGTTCTTTCGAGGAGAAGACCAACGGCACGGTTATCACTACCGTCATTGCCGCCAGGCTCGCCCTCGGCGGCGTCTTCGCCCGTATCCTGATTGCCTTCGGCCGTGGCATGCCGGGCCGCACCGGCGTCTTCATGCGCGAGTACCCGGTGATGTTCGCCGCCCTGTGCGGCCTGGTGCTGGCGCTCGTCGGCCTGTCCTCCGGCACGGGCTATGGCGAGGGGTCGGTCCCCCCCTGTTGCGCCAGCCGCGCGTGGATGGCGCGCCGGTGGTAGCGGAACACCGTGCGTTCGAGCCAGTCCTCCATCTCCTCGCTGAAATGGATGAAGACCGCGCGGGTATGCATGCCGTCGGCGTGCCGCCCGGATGCGACTACCCGCGCCGGCAACAACAAGGGCATGGGCAGCACCCGGCTGAGGTAGAGGGACAGAAGCACCTCGCGGCCCGTTTCCGGCCCTTCTCCCCCTATCCATTCGATGAAGTCCGGCGACAGGGTGACGGGAAGCGTGGCGGGGAAATCGCTGCGGTTGGCAAGCAGCCGGGCCAGAAGGGTGAGGGACATGTCCACCTTGGCCTCCAGCCGTTCCAGCGCCTTGCCCGCTACCGGGCCCAACTCATTTTCCTTGTCGCCCTGCACCGCCTCCATGGTGGCCAGGCCGTGCAGCATGGCGACATTGGCGAACATCCATCCCTGCAGCGTGAACGGGGACTGCCCGGAAAGGTCCTCCCACTTCAACGGGAGTTCGGCACTGAAAGAAACCCCTTGGAGATCGGCTTCAGACATGGGGAGGGCTCCTCACTGAATTATCCTGGACTGACTTGTCGGAAACATAACAGCTTTTCGCCGCGGGCCGCAAGCACGGCGGCGCCGTAGGCCGCCTCGGTCTGTGGCGCCGGGGTCACCGGCACGTCCAGGTGTCTTTGGCGGATGGCCGCCCACGCCGTGTTGCGGGCCCCGCCGCCGGCGGAGAGGACCCTCGTTACCTTGGTGGCCCCCAATTGTTCCAGCAAGCGGTAGCCCCGGGCTTCGATGCGCGCCATGCCCTCCAACAGGCCGTGCAGGAAATCCGCGTCGTCCGCCGGCCGCGGGGAAAGCCTGGGTTCCAGCGCCGGGTCGTTGAGCGGAAAGCGCTCGCCCGGCCCGGGCAGGGGGTAATAATCCAGCATGCTGGGTTTGCTCGGGTCGATGCGGGCGCTCAATGCTTGCAACCGGGCGTCGCTGAAGAAGGCCTTCAGCACCGCGCCGCCGCTGTTGGAGGCGCCGCCCGGCAGCCACAGATTCCCGAGCCTGTGGCTGTAGACGCCGTACCGGGCCGCCTCCACCCGGGTCCGGCTCAGCAGCTTGAGCACCAGGGTGGAGCCCAGGGAGGTCACCGCATCGCCGGGGCGGGTGGCGCCGCTGGCGAGAAAGGCTGCGATACTGTCGGTGGTGCCCGCCCGGACGCGGCAATCCCGGGGGAGGGCAAGGTCGCGGGCGAGCTGCGGCAGGATCGGGCCCAAATCGCTGCCGGGGGCGACCACCTCGGGCAGCAAAGGGGCGATGGGCAACGCGGTGAGCCACGCCGGGTAGCGCATCTCGGCCACGTCGTAGCCCAGTTTCAGGGCGTTGTGGTAGTCGCTGATGCCGGGGCGGCCGTGCAACTGGGCGGCCAGCCAGTCCGCCTGGTGAGCAAGATAGCGGGCGGCGGCGACTTCGGGCTGCCGGCTGAACCACAGCAGCTTGGCCAGGCTGGAACTGGGGCTCAGCACCACATTGTCCGGAGGCGCCGTCTGGCGCAGGGATTCCGCTTCCTCCCGGGCCCGGCTGTCGTGGTACAGCAGGGGCGGCAGCAGGGGGCGGTTGTCCCGGTCGCAGATCAGGCAGGTGGATGAGGTGCCGTCGATGGCCAGTGTCCGCAAGCGGCGGCGCAGGGCGAGGGGAAGGCGGGCCACGATATCCAGCAGCGCCTCGCGCCATAACCCCGGCAATCGCGGGTCGTCGGGCGCCTGGGGCAGGGCGAGGCGCGCATCCGCCAGGGGCTGGCCGGCCTGGTCGATCACCAGCGCCCGGGCGCCGCCGGTGCCGAAGTCGATCCCAAGGGCGCAGTCCGCCGCGGACGGGAGGCGGTAAGGGGCCATGTCCTTCGCCTGCGGGCGGTCAGCCGCGGGTATTGCTCTGGGAGTCGAACTGCGCCAGGTCCACCCGGGGCGCCGCTTGCCAGCCGGGCTGGCGGTGTTCGGCTACCACGTTGGTGAAGATGCCGCCGCGCACGTAGAACTTGGCGGTCAGGCGCATGAAGCGCGGTTGCGTGGCCTGCGCCAGGTCGTCCAGGATGCGGTTGGTGACCGCCTCGTGGAATGCCCCCTCGTTGCGATAGGACCAGATGTAGAGCTTGAGGCTCTTCAGTTCCACGCACTTGCGGTCCGGGATATAGTCCAGCACCAGGGTGGCGAAGTCGGGCTGGCCGGTCTTGGGGCACAGGCAGGTGAATTCCGGGATTTCCATGCGGATCTGGTAGTCCCGGCCGGGGCTGGGGTTGTCGAAGGTCTCCAAGTTCTTGCTCGGCTGGGTCGGCATTCTCTCGTCTCGCGTAAATCAGGTAAAATCCTATTCTACCCGACCCGGATCGGAAGTTATCAGTCCCCGGGCCCTCTAACGACAAGGCAAGCGCGTACCCCGATTGCGCAGCCGCCTCCACGCAAGCGCCTAACCCGAAAATTGCGCCTTACTCAGATCAAATTGGCCGGTTTCAAGTCCTTTGTGGACCCCACACTCATCCCGGTGCCCGGGCAACTGGTGGGGGTGGTGGGCCCCAACGGCTGCGGCAAGTCCAACGTGATCGACGCGGTGCGCTGGGTGCTTGGGGAATCCTCGGCCCGCCAGTTGCGCGGCGAGTCGATGCAGGACGTGATCTTCAACGGCTCCAGTGCGCGCAAGCCGGTGGGGAGGGCGAGCGTCGAGCTCACTTTCGACAACAGTCTGGGCAAGGCGGCGGGGCAGTGGTCCCAGTATGCCGAGATCGCGGTCAAGCGCGTGCTCCAGCGCAACGGCGATTCCTCCTACCACATCAACAATATTCGCGTCAGGCGGCGGGACGTGACCGACATATTCCTGGGGACCGGCCTCGGGGCGCGGGCCTACGCCATCATCGAACAGGGCATGATCTCCCGCATCATCGAGGCCAGGCCCGAGGAACTGCGCGTGTTTCTGGAAGAGGCGGCAGGGGTTTCCAAGTACAAGGAGCGGCGCCGCGAGACCGAGGCCAGGCTGGCGGGTACCCGGGAGAACCTGGAGCGGGTGGACGACATCCGGCAGGAATTGGAAAAACAGTTGCAGCACCTGGAGGCCCAGGCCGAGGTGGCGCGGCGCTATCAGGAATTGCAAAGCGGCCTCCACACCGCCCAAAACCTGCTGTGGCTGCTCAAGAAGCGCGACGCCGCGGCCTCGCGCGAGCGTTTCGCGACGGAAATCCAGCGCCTGACCAACGGGCTGGAGTCGGAAACCGCCCGCCTGCGGGAAACGGAAAAACGGCTGGAGCAGGTCCGCTCCGAGCATTATGCCGCCGGCGACGCCCTGCACGGGCTTCAGGGCGATCTGTACGCGGCGAATGCCGAGGTCGCGCGGCTGGAACAGCAACAGCGCCATCTGCGCGAGAACCGCGAGCGGCTGGCGCAGCAACTCGCGGCGCAGAAGGCCCGCCACGAGCAGGTGCGAGGCAATCTCGAAGGGGTCCACGCCGCCCTTGCCGGCGCTCGAAACGAGTTGGATCAGGTGCAACTCCGGGTCGTCCGGAGCAAGGAGGAGGTGGCGCAGGAGCGTCAGCGGCTTCCGCTGGCGGAGCAGGCCTTGCGCCAGCGGCAGGAGCGCGTCAACGCGCTGCAGGGCAGCCTGTCGCAGTCAGAGCAGGCCTGGCAGATCGAGAATGCCCACCGCAACCACGCCCTGAAGACGCTGCAGCAGTTGGAATCACGCCGGCAGCGGCTGCAGCAGGAACAGGTGGCGTTGCCGCGGCCCGACCACGCGGCGTTGGAGCACCACCGCGGCGAACTGGCCGCCGCCGAACAGGCCCTGGCGGAAATTCAGGGGCGCCTGGCCCATCTGCAGGAGCGGTTGCCGGCCGCGGAGCGGGCCAAAGAGGACGCCGACCGCGCGCTGCAGGAGGATATCCAGCAGCTGACCGGGATCGAGGGGCGGCTTGCTGCGCTGGAGCAGATGCAGGCCAGGCTGGCGCACGATGAAAGGCTGCAGGAGTGGCTGGAGAAATATGGCCTGGAAGATCAGGCCCGCCTGTGGCAAGGCGTGCAGATCGAGCCGGGCTGGGAAGACGCCCTGGAAAACGTGCTGGGGGAACGGCTCAACGCCCTCGCCTTGGACGGCTTGGACAGCGTCCTGGGCTGGCTGGCGGACCCGCCGCCGGCGCAACTCATCGCCGCCGACCTGGGACGCCTCGGGGCGAATGGGCAGAGCGAGACGCCGGCGGGCTTGACCGCCCTGCGCGCCAAGGTTGGCTGGAAGGGGGGGCAGCAGCCGGCGCTGCTGGACGAATGGCTGAGGGGCGTCTATGCTGCCGAGGACCTGGCACAGGCCTGGGGCCAGCGCGGCGAACTGGCGCCAGCGGCCATGGTGGTGTCCCGGCAAGGACACATTCTCACCCGGGACAGCGTGATCTTTCACGGGGCGCGTTCCGGGACCCACGGCGTGCTCGCCCGGCAAAGGGAGATCGAGGAGCTGCGGGAACAGGCCTCCCGGCGAAGGGCCTCGTTGCCGCAGTTGCAGGACGCCCGGGCGCAGGCCGAGCAGGCGTTGCAGCGGCAGCGGTCGGAAACGGCCGAGTTGCGCGCCGGCCAGGGGGAGAGCCAGCAGCGCCAGCACCGCTTGCAGATGGAGGTGCTGAAGCTCACCCAACTGGAGGAGCGCCTGGCCCATCGCCGCGAGCAACTGATCCAGGAAATAGAGGAGATCGCGGCGCAGATCGAACTGGAAAGCGAACAGCGGGATCAAAGCGAACACACCCAGGAGGAATACCGGGCGCAGATCGAGGCGCTGCGCGAGCACATCGACGACGCCAAGCAGGAGCGGCTGGAGGCGGAAGATGCGGTGAACCGGCAGCGGGCGGCGGCGGGCGCGGCCGAGCGGCGGGCGCAGGAGGCCGAATACCAGGAGAAAGCGAGTATCATCAAGATCAGCGAACTGGAGAACTCGATCAAGGTGCACGGCGAGAGCCTGGCCGATCTGGAGGAAAGGCTGGAGGCATTGCAGCGGGAACAGGGCGAGTTGGACGAAGGGTCCCTGCAACAGGATTTGCAGCAGGCGCTGGAACGGGCGCAGGAGAAGGAGGGCGCCCTTGCCCGGGCGCGGGACGGGCTGGCGGGACTGGCCCAGTCCCTCGGGGAACTGGAAAAAGGGCGGCTCGCCCTGGAGCGGGGACTCGATCCGATGCGCGAGCGTATCGGGGAGATGCGCCTCAAGGAACAGGAAGCTCGTCTGGCGGAGCAGCAGTTCGACGAGCAATTGCGCGCCGCGGACGCCGACGAAGCGGCCCTGGCGCCGCTGCTGGAAAAAAACGCCCGGCCCGCGCCGTTGCTGGCAGAGATCGCCGGTCTCACCGGGCAGATTGCCGCCCTCGGCGCGGTAAACCTGGCGGCGTTGGAGGAGCTGGCCGCCGCGCGGGAGCGGAAGATCTATCTGGATGCCCAGGCCGATGACTTGCGCGAGGCCATCGACACCCTGGAAAATGCCATTCGGCGCATCGACCGGGAGACCAGGGAACGCCTGCAGGAGACCTATGACAAGGTGAACCGCCACATCGGGGAGATGTTTCCCACCCTGTTCGGCGGCGGGCAGGCGCGGCTGGTGCTGACCGGCGACGAGATCCTGGACGCAGGGATCCAGGTGGTGGCGCAGCCGCCGGGGAAGAAGAACAGTTCCATCCACCTCCTTTCCGGCGGGGAAAAGGCGCTCACCGCGCTTTCCCTGGTGTTTTCCCTGTTTCAGCTCAACCCGGCGCCTTTCTGCCTGCTGGACGAGGTGGATGCGCCGCTGGACGACACCAATACCGAGCGCTTCTGCGATTTGGTCAAAAAAATGTCGCAGCATACGCAGTTTTTATTTATCAGCCATAATAAAATTACGATGGAGATGGCGCATCAGCTGGTTGGCGTAACCATGCAGGAGTCCGGCGTGTCGCGGGTGGTGGCGGTGGATATCGAGCAGGCCCTGCGGATGCACGAGGAGGCCACGGCATAGCCAACGCCGGCCGTGTTTCAAGAAAGGCATTCCGCTGCCCGGCGCTTGACCGGGGCGGACAAAACTGGGACGAGTGATGTTGATGAGTAATCTGCAGATCAGCTTGCTGGGAATCGGCGCGGTGGTGATCGCCGGTGTTTACGCATTCAACAAGCTGCAGGAAAGAAAATACCGGCGCCTTTCCGAAAAGCACTTCGAGTCCGAGTTCGAGGATGTGCTGTTGCAAAGGACCGGGACCACGCCGGAACAGGACGAGCGCATAGAGCCGCGCATGGCTGCAGCGGAGCCGGTATTCGAACCGAAGGCGGAGATTTTGCCGGACGAGCCTTACCAGCCCCCCCCGCCGGCTGTGGAACCGGCGGACCCGCTGGCGGCGCACGAAATAGTCGCCGCGGCAAGGGAACCTGCGGCCCCGGCGCCGGCCGCCCCGGCTGCAATCAGGGAGGAAGGCCAGCCGCAAGGCATCGACGAGACGATCTGCTATGTGGCCGAGATCCACGCCGGCGACCCCATCGCCGCCGACGCCCTGGCGCCGGCACTGCAGCAGGGGCTGGGCCTGGGCAAACCGGTGTACTGGTTCGGATTGAATCATCGCAGCGGCCTCCTGGAGGAGGTCGATCCCGGCACCCATGCCGAGCATGAAAAGATCCGCGTGGCCTTGCAGTTGGCCGACCGCAACGGCCATGCAACGGAGGCCCACCTGGGACGGTTTTGCGATATGGTGCAGTCGGTTGCCGGCAGCCTGATGGCCATCGCGGACTGCCCGGAAAAGCAGCCGGCCCTGCAACGGGCCAAGGAACTGGACGATTTCTGCGCGGAAGTGGACGTGCTGATCGGCCTCAACGTGGTGAGCCGCGACGGCGGTCCCTTCCCGGGCACCAAGATTCGTGCCCTGGCGGAGGCCGGAGGGATGAAACTGCAGCCGGACGGCAGCTTCCACTACGTCAACGATGCGGGCGTCACCCTGTTCACCCTGGCCAACTACGAAGCCATTCCGTTCACCCCGGAGAATGCCAAGACCCTGAGCACCCACGGCGTCACCTTGCTGCTGGACGTGCCCAAGGTGGCGGGCGGGGTTCGCGTGTTCAACCAGATGGTGTCCCTGGCCAAGCAAATGGCCCATGCGCTGGGAGGCATCCTGGTGGACGACAACCGCAAGCCGCTCAGCGATGCCGGCATCGACAGGATCAAGCAGCAACTCGGCGCGATCTACGGCAAGATGGATGCCCACCAGATCGTCGCCGGCAGCGTGCGCGCGCTGAGGCTATTCTCCTAGTGCTCCGACCCGCTGGTTTCGAAACAATGCGTTCTGAAAAGGATGAGGCCTGCTGCAACAATGGCGAAATCGGCGCCAGGCGCCAAGCCGCGCGCAGCTTGGTTGGGAACCAAGCGAGCACGGCGACAAAGCATGACGGCGATGCTCGCCATTGTTGTTTCGAAACCAGCGGGTTGGGGCACTAGGATGGGGGCGGCGGGGGAGATCGGCGAGCGGCTGCGCCGCCTGCGCGAAGAAATCGATCTGCACAACTACCGCTACTACGTCCTGGATGCCCCTACCATCCCGGATGCCGAGTACGACAAGCTGTTCCGCGAGCTGCAGGAACTGGAGGCGCGGCATCCCTCCCTGGTCACCCCCGATTCCCCCACCCGGCGCGTCGGCGCCAAGCCCCTCGCCGAATTCGCCCCGGTAAGCCATCGCACCCCCATGCTGTCCCTGAACAACGCCTTCGAGGAAGCGGAGGCACTGGCCTTCGACCGCAGGGTGTGCGAGGGGCTGGAGATCAGCGAGGCGGAATACGCAGTGGAGCCCAAATTCGACGGCCTGGCCATCAGCCTGGTCTACGAAAACGGGGTGCTTACCCAGGGGGCAACCCGGGGCGACGGCTACACCGGGGAAGACGTGACCGCCAACCTGCGCACGGTCAAGGCCATTCCCCTGCGCCTGGCCGCGGACCGCCCGCCGCGCCTGCTGGAGGTGAGGGGCGAGGTGGTGATCCTCAAGGCCGATTTCGAACGGCTCAACCGCGTGCAGGCGGCGAGGGGGGAAAAGGAATTCGCCAACCCCCGCAACGCCGCGGCCGGCTCCCTGCGCCAACTGGATTCCCGCATCACCGCCTCGCGCCCGCTGACCTTCTATGCCTACGGCTGGGGCACGGCCGAGGGCGCGCCCGGCCTCGCCCGGCACAGCCAGGTGATGGATTTCCTGGCGGCGCTGCGTCTGCCGGTGTGCAAGGAGCGTGGGGTGGTGCGCGGGGTGGCGGGGCTGCTGGACTATTTCCACGCCATCGGGGCGAAAAGGGCGGCGCTGCCCTACGATATCGATGGCGTGGTGTACAAGGTCAACGATCTGGTCCAGCAGGAGCGCCTGGGGTTCGTGGCGCGGGCCCCGCGCTTCGCCCTGGCCCACAAGTTTCCGGCCGAGGAGGCGGCGACCGAGCTGCTGGACATCGACGTGCAGGTGGGGCGCACCGGCGCCTTGACCCCGGTGGCCCGGCTCAAGCCGGTGTCCGTCGGCGGCGTGACGGTGACTAACGCCACCCTGCACAACGAGGACGAGATCCGGCGCAAGGACGTGCGCATCGGCGACGCCGTCATCGTGCGCCGGGCGGGGGACGTGATCCCCGAGGTGGTGAGCGTGATCCGGGAGCGGCGGCCGCCTGACGCCCGCGAGTTCGTCATGCCCGCCCGCTGCCCGGTGTGCGGTTCCCGCGTCATGCGCCTGCCGGATGAAGCGGTAGCCCGTTGCAGCGGCGGGCTCTACTGCCCGGCCCAGCGCAAGCAGGCGATCCTGCACTTCGCCGGACGTCGCGCCATGGATGTCGACGGCCTGGGCGAAAAGCTGGTGGACCAACTGGTGGACAACCACCTGGTCAGCACCGCCGCCGATTTGTACCGGCTGGACCAGCCCACCCTGGCGGGCCTGGAGCGGATGGCGGAAAAGTCCGCCGCCAACGTGCTCCAGGCCATCGAAGCCAGCAAGAAGACCACCCTGGCCCGCTTCATTTTCGCCCTCGGCATCCGCAACGTGGGCGAAGCCACGGCCAAGGACCTGGCGCGCCATTTCGGCAGCCTGGACGCCCTCATGGCGGCGGACCAGGAGGCCCTGCTGCAAGTCCCGGACGTGGGGCCGGTGGTGGCCCAGAGCATCGCCCAGTTCTTCGCCGAGGGGCACAACCGGGAGGTGATCGGGCAGATGCGCGCCGCCGGGGTGCGCTGGCCCGAAGGCGCGCCCGCAAGGCCGGCGGCCCTTAGTGCCGTGAGCGGCAAAACCTTCGTGCTTACCGGCACGCTGCCCGGCCTCACCCGCGAGGGTGCGAAGGAAAGGATCGAGGCCGCAGGGGGCAAGGTGGCAGGCAGCGTGTCCAGGAAGACCGACTTCGTGGTGGCCGGCGCGGAACCGGGAAGCAAGTTCGCCAAGGCCCGGGAACTGGGGATAAGCATCCTCGACGAAGACGGCCTGCTCAAGCTGCTGGGTGCCCCGCCGCCCGAATAACCACACCGACGACAGGAAAGATCATTCATGCTCAAGGTAACGAAAGCCGTTTTTCCCGTGGCCGGGATGGGGACCCGCTTCCTCCCCGCCACCAAGGCCAGCCCCAAGGAGATGCTGCCCATCGTGGACAAGCCCCTGATCCAGTACGCGGTGGAGGAGGCCATCGCCGCCGGCATCAGCGAGATGGTGTTCATCACCGGGCGCACCAAACGGGCCATCGCCGACCATTTCGACAAGGCCTACGAACTGGAGACCGAACTGGAGATGCGCGGCAAGGACAAGTTGCTGGAGATGGTGCGGGGCATCATCCCCAACCACGTGACCTGCATCTTCATCCGCCAGGCCGAGGCCCTGGGGCTGGGCCACGCCGTGCTGTGCGCCAGGCCGGTGATCGGCAACGAACCGTTCGCGGTGATCCTGGCGGACGACCTGATCGACGGCGAGCCGCCGGTGATGAGGCAGATGGTCGACCTGTTCGGCTATTACCAATGCTCGGTGCTGGGGGTGCAGAAGGTGGCGCGGGAGGAGACCGCCCAGTACGGCATCGTGGACGCCCAGCCGGTGTCGGAGAGGCTGCACCGGATCGGCTGCATCGTGGAAAAACCCAAACCGGAGGAGGCCCCGTCCACCCTGGGGGTGGTGGGCCGCTACATCCTCACGCCGCGCATTTTCCACCACCTGCAAAACATCCGGGCGGGGGCCGGCGGCGAGATCCAGCTCACCGACGCCATCGCCGCCCTGCTGCAGGAGCAGCAGGTCCTGGCCTACGAATTCGACGGCACCCGCTACGACTGCGGCAGCAAGCTGGGCTACCTCAAGGCCACGGTGGAATACGCCCTCAAGCACTCCGAAGTGAGCGGCGAGTTTAGGGGCTATCTGGCATCCCTGTGCCAGGGGGGGCTCAAGCAGGGGTGAACCGCCGCCGCGTGAGAAACGGAGCGCAAGCTGGGAGAAGGCGGTGGTTGCGGACCATTTCGGCGCATAATCCTGACCGGTGCTCGAACGGTATATGCATCCGCGAGGAACGCCGGCAACCTCAAGAAACACGGCATCGACTTGGCGGAGCTGGAAGGGGTGTTTTTTGGCCCCATGGCGCTCACCATGGAAGACCCCAACCACGGCGAGCAGCGCTTTGTCACCCTTGGGGCGGACGGTCTCGGCCGCCTCCTGGTGGTGGTCTGCACCTGGCGCGACGATGACGTGATACGGGTCATGTCGGCCCGTCTGGCTGACAAAAAGGAGCGCAAGTATTACGAGGACCCACGATGAGGCCGGGACCGGTTACCAGACGGAGATAAATCGGGCGCTACGGGCTGTGTTCACGGGCGATGGCGCGGTTACGCTCGAAACCATCCGGCAGGTTATCCGGGACGAGTTGCATGCAGCCTGAGAGTTGGTCATGGTGATCTTAATGAACAAGAACGCCATTAAGCGAGAGTTAAAACGTACAGCCGTCAGCCTTGTTTAGGACTGGAGGAAAGGGCGCCATGACGCGTGCCCGGTTTTTCCGCCTTATTTCGCACAATATCAGCGCTGACATAAATAAAAAAGCCAATGCCGTGCCGATAAGCGAAAGCGGAGAGCGCGCGCTCAGGCTGAGAGCCGGTTACAAAATTTCAGGGAGGGGTAGCGAAATTCCGGTGCGGCCCCCGTAAGAGTTAGCAACCTTTAAGTTGCGACGTTATTTAACATAATATACATTATACGAAATACATGGTATTGATATGCCCCGGAAAGGGGGCGTTTCTGGACACGGCGCCGCATCTCGTCTAGCCTGCGCAGCAAGACAACTGCTTTACGTCTTTAGAAAACGTTTGTGCGCAAAGTTTTAACCCTTCTACCATCGTGAGATAGGGAAACAGTTGGCCGGCCAGTTCCTCGACCGTCATGCGATTGCGAATGGCGAGCGCCGCCGTCTGAATGATTTCCCCGCCTTCGCCTGCCAGAACTTGCGCGCCAAGCAGGCGCCCAGTCCCTTTCTCTGCGATCAACTTGATGAATCCGCGCGTATCGTAGTTGGCCAGTGCGCGCGGTACGTTGTCCAGACTCAGGGTGCGGCTGTCGGTTTCGAGGCCGAGCTTGGCCGATTGTGCCACGCCGAGCCCTACCGTTGCCACCTGGGGGTCGGTAAACACCACTGCGGGCATGAGGGACAAGTCCAGCGTGGCATCGCCCCCGGTCATATTGACCGCGGCGCGGGTGCCCGCGGCAGCCGCCACGTACACGAACTGCGGCTGATCGGTGCAATCGCCTGCGGCGTAGATATGGGGCACGGATGTACGCATTCGGTCGTCGACGATGACGGCGCCGCTGCCGTCGGTTTTCACCCCGGCCCGGTCCAAATCCAGACCGGCGGTGTTGGGCTTGCGGCCGGTAGCCACCAGCAAGCGGTCGCCCTTGAGCGTCTCCGATCCGAGATCTATCTGGAAATACTTGCCGTCGAAGCGCACGTTTTTCACGTCGGCATCCGTCAGAATGCCCATGCCCTCCCCTTCCAGCACGGCCTTCAGCCCCTCTCCCAACGCGGGGTCCTGCCCGGAAAGCAAACGGGAGCGCGCGACCAGGGTCACCCGGGAGCCCAATCGGAGGAATGCCTGCGCCAGTTCCACCGCAACCACCGAGCCGCCGTAAACAATCAGGTGCTGTGGCAACTCCGCCGCGACCAAGGCGTCCGTCGAGGTCCAGTAAGGCGTGTCCTTGAGGCCCGGCGTGTCTGGAATCGCGGGCGCGCGGCCGGTGGCGATCAGGATACGGTCGGCGCGCAGATCCTTTTTGCCGCCGTCCGGTTTCTTCACGACCAGGGTGTGGGCATCCTTGAAGCGTGCAAAGCCTTTTTCCAGGCTGATTCCCGGATTGGATTCTAGGATGCTTTCGTATTTGGAGTAACGCAATTCGCTTACCCGTCCTTGCTGCTGGGCCACCAGGGCCGCGCGGTCGACGATCGCGGGCTGTTTTTTCAGGCCGGGGAACGGATGGGCGCTTTGCAGGTGCGCGACGTGTGCCGCGCGGATCATGATCTTGGACGGCACGCAGCCGATGTTGACGCAGGTGCCGCCGATTGTTCCGGCCTCGATCACGGTGACGGCCGCGCCTTCTTCGGCGGCGCGAATGGCGGCGGCGATGGCCGCCGAGCCGGTGCCGATGATGGCAATCCTGAGGCCGGGCTCATTTTTGCCGGGAACGGCGGGGCCGGCGCTGCCAGCCGGCTCGGCGCCGTAGCCCTTGGCCTTGACGACGCCGACGAGGGCCGACACGGGCAGATCAGCGGCGGTTTCCACCCGCGCTTGGCCCGATGCGTAGGACACCTCGACGCGGATCACGCCGGCGATGCCCGACAACGCTTTTTCAATCGACCGAGCGCAATGGTCGCAGGTCATCCCGGTAACACGCAGCACATGGGTGGTCATTTTCCTTTCGCCCCGTTCACGGTGGAGGGGTAACCCGCCTCGAATGTTGCGTCCAGGAGCTTTTCTACGTTCGTTTTGGCGTCGTCATAGGTGACGATCGCATCTTTCTTCTCCAGGGACGCGCTGGCCTTGATGACGCCGGGGACTTTTTCCAGGGCCTTCCGCACGGTAATCGGGCACACCGCGCAATACATGCCGGGAACACTCAGAGTGACGGTCTTCTCGGCGGCGAAGGCCGGCCCGATGGGCGAGGCGGCGAAGGCAAGAAAAGTGGCGGTCAGCAAATGGCGAACGTGCATGGTCGGACTCCTCGAATCAATAGAACAGGGGGGCGAGATAGGGGAACACCACGGCCAGCCCGATCAGCGCGGCCACTACCCAGAACAGCATCTTGTAGGTTCTGTTGGTCTGCGGCATGGCGCACAGGGAGCCGGGTCTGCAAGTTTCCGCAGGCGGGGTGCGGTAGATCTTCCGGTATGCGAGAATCAGGAATACCACACCGATACCGAGCGACACCGGCCGGTAGGGTTCCAGCACGGATAGATGGGCAACCCACGCGCCACCGATGCCCAGCATCACCAGCACCAGCGGGCCGATGCAGCACAGCGACGCGGTGACGGCGGCGGCAACACCGCCAATTAGCGGCCAGCGGCCACTACCCTTATCTTGAGCCATCGTCTTCCTACTCCTCTTTGAGTTGGGACGCGCTCAGTATAAACCCCGTACCAGAGTACGGTGTCAAGGGTCTTTAAGGTCGTCCTGGGCGGATTGTGTGGCCGGGGTCGCCTCCGTATCATGGCACGGTGCCGAATCACCTCACATGCGGGAATGAGAGATGGGAAATCATGACCTTACGATTGGGATGCTGGCCCGCCAGGCAGGCGTCAACGTGGAGACCGTTCGCTATTACCAGCGCCGGGGTCTGCTGCCGGAACCGGACAAGCCGCTGGGGGGCATCCGCCGCTACGGCGCCGGGGAGGTCGCCCGCATCAAGTTCGTCAAACGGGCGCAGCATATGGGCTTCTCGCTGGAAGAGATCGCCGCCCTGCTCAAACTGGAGGACGGCACCCACTGTGCCGAGGCGCGTGCCATAGCGGTCGAGAAGCTTGAGGAGGTGCGTCGGCGGCTGGAGGGTTTGCGCGATATCGAGCAAAGGCTGCGACAGCTTGTTTCCGAGTGCGGCGCCCGGCGCGGCAACGTACGGTGCCCCTTGATCGACTCGCTACGGGACAAATGAGTTGCCGGGACAGCCACGGGGAAGAGAATCCGGACAATACAGCGGCTTGAAACTTCGATGGGAACCCGGTCGCGATGAAGGCACTTCCCGCCGCCGCGTGACGAAGACGCCAACCGGGTTGCTGTAGCGGCCCCCCCTGGGAACTCCGGCGTTGGCGCTCACATTCTATACTATATGTGCATGGAGCTTGACACTGTTGATTGAAAAATATTACTGTAGTATTTCAAAATTTATTTGAATAGCTAGGAGCCTGTCGGACTTAAAGGAAATCGGCTGCAAATCCACCTGACCGGTCCATATTTCGCCGCTTTTTTGGTCAATAGAACGACTATTGACCTGCAAAATCGACAAAATCTGTCCTCGGCCAGCCGAATTTTGCGAGCAGCCGCTACGCGGCTTGCCTGCCTGACCCGCTTCGCTTCGATTCTTCAAGTCCGACAGGCTCCTAGACTATAAATGGTGTGGTTCGGATCCGGTTTCTGTCCGTCACTATCGTCATGGGGTCATGGGCAACCTTACTACGGTGGGCGAAGCCTACCGGCACTGGATAATTGGTGAACCTCAAAGTGGCATTATGTTCATGTAATGGAAACGGCGAGAGACGAGCTTCAGCACGGATACCGTTCCTGCTCCACAGCGTTGTTTTGCTCGCGGCTTTCGTCAACGGCGCAGCCCGCGCAGCCGACACGCACCACGAAATCAACCCGCAAAACGGTATCGAAACATGGGAAGTTCGGGACCAGGGTGTGTTCTTGAGCCTGACCCAAATGACCCCCGATCAGGCAGAAGCTTTTTTCCTGGCACGAGGATTTCACCAAAAATCTGCCGCAAAATACGCCTCAGCCTGCGTCTTCCAAACCATTTTCCGTAACGAATCGGTTCCTGCCGCCGTTTCATCTAATCTTTCGGACTGGCGCATTATCACGCCGCAGGGTGAACGGAATCCCTGGCTTGAGGCGGACTGGGAACGCCAATGGAAAGCTGACGGCGTATCCGAACCCGCACGTATCGCTTTTCGCTGGTCGCAGTTTCCGACAAAGCAGCGTTTCGAGCCCGGGGACTGGAACCAGGGCATGACCACCTTTGATCTGCCGAGAGGTAGCCAGTTTAACTTGCGGTTTAAATGGACGGTGAAAGGAGTGTCGCATGAGGGCATGCTTTCTGGCGTCAGGTGCGCTTCTGACGACGATTCTCCGTAGGTTGTTGCTGGGGGGTTGCCTGGTTGGCTTGGCTCTGTTTACGAATGGGGCGGACGCAAGTGAGCCACAAGCCCTGACGCGGATTGCGGGCATGCCGCTGGCCAAGGATTTTTCTCTTAAGGATATGAACGGGAAATCGTATCGGCTATCCGATTTCAGTGGAAAGGTCGTTTTGGTCAACTTCTGGGCAACCTGGTGTCCACCTTGCAGGGAGGAGCTGCCATCCCTGGAGCGGCTATGGCAATCGCTCAACCACGAAAAATTCGCAATTCTGGCTGTCAACCTGGGACAAGGCCCCGACGCCATCTTCGAGTTTGTCGGCGCCCTGAATCCCGCCCTCACGTTTCCCATTCTGCTGGACCGCAATTCAGCAGTCTTCAAGTCCTGGTCGGGAATGGCCATCCCCACCACGTTTGTTGTTAACCAGGACGGGCGGATCGTTTATCGCGCGGTCGGCGGAAGGCGCTTCGACGACCCTCACTTGATGAAACAAATCGAGGCGCTTGTTAAGGTCGGTAAGTGATCGCCGCGGGGAATCTCGGTGTGTGAGCCTTTTGGGCTGAATGGCAGTCCACCGATTGAGGCTTCTTTCTCCGTGTTTCATTCCGCGCATGTGGCGGAAGCGCCGGGGGGACGGTTACAGGCTGTCGTATAGCGCCGTTAGCCCCGACGCCGCTTGGCGAAGACGTCAACCGGATTGCTGCAGCATGCCCCTCCTTTGGAAACCGCGTTTGCGCGGGCATTCTGGTCGAGAAAGCGGTACCACGCCGACTTGAGCCGCCACCCAACGCCCCGGGAAAGCGCGACGCCGGCCTCGTCGAGCATCCGCTCCACATCCCAAAAACCGACGCAGGAGGCATCGTAGCGGACGCGCAGCCGCCCGCGGCGGCCCACACTGGCCTGGAGTATGCCTTCCGTGCCTTCGATGCCCCGAGCGACCCGATCCAATCGTTCGGGGGGGACATCCGCGGTCCTGACGGTGCGGGTCACGGCGAACGGGCCGCCCTTCGCGGTCCCTGGATTCGTCTGCATCATTTCCTCCGTTTTGCCGGCTTTCGGCAGCTTCCTCAGGCTTCCAGGTCCCGCCGCTTCTGCTCGAACTCCTCCCGTTCGATCTCTCCGCGCGCATAGCGCTCCTTCAGGATATCCAACGCGCCGCGCCCGGGTGTGGTGGAGCCGTGGGGAGCGGTCAGCCATTTCACCAGTGCGACAATCCCCACGACGATCAGCACCCACCAAAGGATCATGAAGATCCCGCCGAAGCCCAGGGTGAAATCGCCCATCATGCCGTAACCGTTTATCATCTCTTCACCTCGCCGATCGACTGTTCAACAGCGGGCCCGTCAGGACTGTAGTTCCGCCCGTAGCCCTCTTTCACATTCAAATCAAGCATGGCCATCGGCCCCACCCCGCCGCCCACCATGCCCGGGCCCGCGCGATATCCCATACCCTGGCCCATTCCATAACCGGAACCACGGCTCTCTTGCATTTTGAAAAGTATATATCCACTTAGTTCCCGCCCGTCCTATTCATGGCCCATCGGCATCCCATCGGACTCGCGATGGGTGTGATTCGGTTCCATATCCTTGTCGGGAGGGGCTTTCGTCACGATATCCTTATATTGCTGTGGCGAGAGATCCGGCAGCTTCTGCAGGAAGGCAACCATGCTCCATATCGTCGCATCGTCGTGATTGCCGCCCCAGGCGGGCATGGCGCTCATCTTGATGCCGTGCTTGATCACCCAAAAAGCTTCCCCCGGATCAAGCCGGACCCCGGAAAGATTAGGTGGCAGGGGATATAAACCCGAGCGGAGTTCCGAGTCCTTCACGCCGGGCGCGAGATGGCAGGCCGTGCACATTGCCGCGTACTGCCCGGCGCCTTTCAGTATTAGATGTGGATCATCGAGATTGGGCACCCGGATGCTGCTGGCACGGGTCTCGATGGAGCGATCGCGCAGCAAGGAGACAAACCATTCGGTGCTCCACCAGTGATGCGAATCCGCACCGATGTTGTAGACACCGGACCAAAGGAAACCACCGGCGGCCAGCATCGCTGCCACGATAATGCCGATCAATTTGAGAAGAATGTTCATATGGCCTCGCTTGATTAGCCTCTGTCCCAGCCCTTCTGGTCATCGTCTTTGGTGCCGGGCTCCGGCCAGCAGTGATATAGCAAAAAAAACATGCTTTGCCCCTACCCTACCTGTTCGCGGCGTTTACTGATTCAGGGCTCAAGAACAGGCGCGTGGCGCGTCAGCCGCCGAGGGCAGCCTCGATCTTCGGCCGTTGTTCTGCAAAGGTGCCGTAGAAACAACCATTTCCGATAACGGTGATGGGTGCAACGCGCACTCCATAGCGCGCCTTAACTCAATTTACAGATCAAGCGGTCCACCATGCCAACCGCCTGGCCCAGGATTAATGATGAAGCTGTGCGCCGTAGCCTTCCTCGTGCACCGCCTCGATCAGGGCCTGGAGGTCGGCCGTCCCTTCAACCATGGCCTCCTCCTTCTCCAGACTGACCTTGGCGGATTCGACACCGGGCACTTTTTCCAGGGCCTTGGTGACGGTCGCGACGCAATGCGCGCAGGTCATTCCAGTAACTTTCAGGGTAATGGTTTGCATGGTCGTTCTCCTCTATTTTGGTAGGTAAAATATCGGTCCACGATTAATGCGGCGTCCGCTCGCTGGCCGCCGCTGGCATGGAGACCATTGACACGGTGCGCAGGCGGCGCAGCCTTAGGCTGTTGGTCACCACAAACACACTGGAAAACCCCATTGCCACCCCCGCCACCATTGGATTGAGGTGGATGCCCCAAACCGGGTAGAACACGCCGGTGGCCAGCGGGATCAGCAGAATATTGTAGAAAAATGCCCAGAACAGGTTGCCGCGGATGGTGTTCATGGTACGCCGCGCGGCTTGCAGGGCGGTGACCACGCCGGCGAGGTCGCCGCGAGTGAGGGTCACGTCCGCCGCCTCGATGGCGATATCGGTGCCGCTGCCGAGGGCGATGCCCACATCGGCCCGGGCCAGTGCCGGGGCGTCGTTGATGCCGTCGCCGACGAAGGCCACCTTGCGCCCCTCCTTTTGCAGCTTCTCCACCGCCGCAGCCTTGCCGGAGGGCAGCACCTCGGCCTGGTAGCGTTCGATGCCCGCCTGACGGGCGATGGCCGCCGCCGTGCGCTCGCCGTCGCCGGTGATCATTACCACCGCGATGCATCGGGCCTTGAGTGCGGCCACCACTGCGGTGGACTCGGCCTTGAGGGCGTCGGCCACCGCCAGCAAGGCGCGAGGTTTTCCGTCCACGGCAAGATAAACGGGCGTCTTGCCCTGGGTGGCCAGGGCGGCGACACGCTCCGCCAGGGGGCCGGGCTCGATGCCCTCGCGGACGAGCAGCCTCTCCGCTCCAAGCAACACCGTCTGTCCCTCCATCCGGGCCCGGACGCCGTAGCCGGGGATGGCCTGGAAGTCTTCCACGGCGGGCAGTTCCAGGGCCTGCTCCCGGGCCGCGGCCACGATGGCGGCGGCCAACGGATGCTCGCTGCCGGCCTCCACCGCAGCGGCCAGCCGCAGGGCGTCGCCGCCCTCGCCCGTGACGGGTTCCAGGTCGGTGAGCCGGGGGCGGCCTTCGGTCAAGGTGCCGGTTTTGTCGAATACCACGGTATCCACATGGCTGAGTGCCTCCAGGGCCTCGCCTTTGCGGAACAGCACGCCCAGTTCCGCGGCGCGCCCACTGCCCACCATGATGGCTGCCGGGGTGGCCAGGCCCATGGCGCACGGACAGGCCACCACCAGCACGGCCACCGCGCTCACCAAGGCCAGGGTAATGGCAGGCGGTGGACCGAAGGCGAGCCAGGCCAGGAAGGTCGCTGCGGCGATGAGCAGCACGATGGGCGTGAATATTCTCACCACCCGGTCGGCCAGCCCCTGGATGGGGAGTTTGGAGCCCTGGGCGCGCTCGACGAGACGAATGATCTGCGCCAGCACCGTCTGTTTGCCGACTTGGCGCGCCTCGACACGCAGCAAGCCATGCTGGTTCACGGTGCCGCCGACCACCCGGTCGCCGGGGCGCTTGGCGACTGGCAGCGGTTCACCGGTAAGCATGGATTCGTCCACATAGCTATCCCCTTCGCGCACCTCGCCGTCCACCGGCACTCGCTCGCCCGGACGCACGATCACCCGGTCGCCGGGGCGCACGCCGCGGATGGGGATCTCCTGCTCCATGCCGTCGCGCACCACGCGGGCGGTTTTGGCCTGCAGGCCGAGGAGCTTCTTGATCGCCGCGCCGGTGCGGCCCTTGGCGATTTCCTCCAGATATTTGCCGAGCAGGATCACGGTAACGACCACGGCGGCCGAGTCGAAGTAGAGGTTGCGCGCCTCGGCCGGGAACAGGAAAGGCAGGATCAGCACCGCCAGGCTGTAGAGGTAGGCGGCGCCGGTGCCGGTCATCACCAGGCTGTTCATGTCCGGGGAAAGATGGCGGTAGGCGATCCAGCCGGGGCGGAAAAAGCGCCGCCCGGGACCGAACATCACCACGCTGGCAAACATGAATTCCACCCAGCCCCAGAAACGCGGCCACGGCGCCAAGGCCTCGAATCCCTTTCCCACTTCGGGGAGAAATGCGGCCCCCATGGCGATGAACAACAGCGGCAGCGTGAACAGCACGGCCAGCCACAGGTCGCGGCGCATGGCGCGCAGGCTCTTGCGGCGCGCCTCGGCATCGCGGTCCTCGACGGCTTCTTGGTCCAGCAATCGGGGCTCGTAGCCGGCCTCCTCGATGGCGCGGGCCACCTCGTCCGGCCCCAGGCTCGCGGGCAGGTAGTGCAGGCTGGCCCGTTCGGTGGCGGGGTTGACGCTGGCCTCCAGCACCCCGGGCAGTTTTTTCAGGGCGCGCTCGACCCGGGCGCTGCAACTGGCGCAGGTCATGCCGCCCACGCCGATCTCCAGTTCCGCGGTCAGCGGCGTGTATCCTACGTCACGCACGGCCTCGACGATCCCCGCAAGACCGATCGCCTGTCCGTCGAAGCGGACGCTGGCCCGCTCGGTGGCCAGATTGACAGCGGCCTCCAGCACCCCGGGCAGTTTTTTCAGGGCGCGCTCGACCCGGGCGCTGCAACTGGCGCAGGTCATGCCTTCGATGCCGAGTTCTATGCTCTGGGAGGAAGCCAAGGTTAACCCTCTCCTTGATTCAAGGCCGCCAGGATCGGGCAGTTTGCCGTGGAGCCGTGACCGGGGCAGCGCTCCTCCAGGGTCTTGAGTCCCTGCTTCATGCGTTCGAGATCGCGGATGCGCGCCTCGATATCGGCAATTTTTTCCCGGGTCAGGCGCTTGACCTCGGCGGCGCCGGCGCCGGGGTTGTCGCTCAAGGCCAGCAGCTCCGCGATCTGTTCAAGGGAGAAACCCAGCGTCTGGGCGCGGCGGATGAAGCGCAACCGCTGCGCCGCATCCGCGCGGTACATGCGGTAGCCCGCTGCCGTGCGCTGCGGCGGCACAATCAGGCCCAGGCGCTCGTAGTAGCGCAAGGTGCCCGCACCCACCCCGCTTTGTTTCGCCAACTTGCCGATGGTCATGGTTTGCATGTCTAACCCCCGTCTTGTTGTGAAGCATACACCTTACAGTTAGGTATAGAGTCAAGAGATGGAATGACAATCTTGTGCTCCGGGAGCAGGCCAAGAAAAATCGGTGTCACATGTGAGTGGGGTGACCTGGATTTAGGGCTGAAAAAATCGTGCCAGGACAGGCTGCGGCAGGTTTTTTCAGCGGCCCCTGGCGGCGGGCCGGGGAGAAACACCCTCTCCATTAGCCGTTTCGGCCTGGCCCTACGCTCCCGGTTGCCGGCTATCGCCCGCCACCACGATGAAGGCGCCGAACGGCAGCCGGTTCGGCGCAACGAATTCGATGGCGCGGCCGATCGGCCCGCCGCCTGGCATGAACACCACGCTCCTGATGCTCAGGTCGGTTACGGCCAATCCTGCAAACAGCGCGCGGATTTCTCCGCCGGTGTGCCAGTGAGCCCCGCGATACGCGCCCGCCCCGCCACCAATGCCCTTCTGCAGGTACAGGATGCTGTGTCGATTCAATAGGCCGATGGCAAAGCGTTTGCGGGTCACGCGCAGGATCTCCCGCACCGCCCGCCTTTGATCCTCGACAAAGCACAGGGCGGTTACCGAGACGGTGCGGTCGAAGCTGTGATCGGCGAAGGGAAGCGTTTCCGCCCTGCCTACTTGGTAAAATTCATCCGCCACCGCATGTGCTTTGGCGAATTGCGTCCACAATGGATTCGGGTCGAGCCCGACAGTGCGGACCCCTTCTTCCAGCGCGAACCGCCGAGTGAAATAGCCTGTACCGCAGCCCACGTCGAGGAGGCTTTCCCCGGGGCTCGGGAGAAGCATGCGCCGGATAAGGCGAAATTCCACATCGCCGATCCAACGGCCGCGCGGGGTGTGGTACCAGGCTTCGTAAGCTGCGGCATCCACCGCTCGATCCCTCATCCCTGCGAAACCATCAGGCCAGCCGCCCCCACGCCGCCAGGAGGACCTCTGCGGCATGGTCGATTTCCTCTTCGGTGGTCGGAAGGCCGACCGAAAAGCGCACAGCGCCCGCCGCACGCTCGGCGTTCGCGCCCATCGCCGCCAGCACGCCGCTTGCCTTTGTTTCGTCCTCGTGGCACGCCGATCCCACCGACGCGGCCAAGTCCGCCGCTACGGCCTGCAACAGCTCGCGCCCCTTGACGCCGGGAAAAGACACATTGAGGGTATTAGGCAGGCGTTCGTCCGGGTGGCCGTTCAGGAGCAGCCCCGGAATGTCCCGCGCCAGCCGCTGGTGCAGCCGGTCCCGCAAGCGGCGCATGTGCCGGGAGGCGTCCGGCAGCCCCTCTCCCGCAATGCGCGCCGCTTCCTGCAAGCCCGCGATCAGCGGTACATTTTCCGTGCCGGGACGCAGGCCGCGTTCGTGCTCCGCACCGACCATCAGGGGTGCAAGGGGCGTTCCGGACCGGACGTACAGGGCGCCTACGCCCTTCGTGGCATAAAATTTGTGGCCCGCGACCGTGAGCAGGTCTGCCCCCAAGGCATCGACGTCCACCGGGATTTTACCGATCGACTGGGCCGCATCGGTGTGCAACAAGATGCCGCGCGCGCGCACAATGTTTGCAATCTCGGCTATCGGCTGGATCGAGCCGGTTTCGTTGTTCGCGTGCATAATAGTGACCAGCACGGTATCGGGCCTGAGGGCACGAGCCACGGCTTCCGGACTCACTCGTCCGTATTCGTCTGCCGGAACCACCGTCACGGCCCATCCGTCTTCCCGCAGCCTGTGGCAAGGCTGCGCAACGGACGGATGCTCCACGGCACTGGTGACGATATGCCGCCCACGACTCCGAAGCGCGCGTGCGACACCCCGGATCGCCAAGTTGTTGGCTTCCGTGGCGCACCCGGTAAACACGATCTCGGAAGGGCCTGCACCCATGAGTGCCGCCACCCGGGCGCGGGCCGCTTCCACCGCCATCCTCGCCCGCTGCCCAAAGACGTGACTGGAGGAAGGGTTGCCGAAATGCTCGCGCAGGAAGGGCTCGATGGCATCCGCCACCCGCGGGTCCACGGGCGTGGTGGCGTTGTAGTCGAGATAGACCGGCTTGGCCTCCATCATGTCTCCTTAGTTGGACTGTGTTATTAAAAGCGATCATGCCTGACGGCCACGCCGCAGCAAGGGCAGCGAGGAAGCCGGTTGGCGATCGCTCGTGCGACTGCGTGGCGAAGCGTTCTGATGGAGTTTGGTACGT
>JAJZUU010000049.1 GCA_021848325.1 Pseudomonadota bacterium
ATTTGACTTAAGCTCGTAAGCACTTCTACTCTTAAAGTTTACCGTAATGCCAATTCAAGACATCACGGAACCCCAAAGACAAGTGCCCACACTTATCGGCTGTATATTTTTAAAGAGCTGGTGGTTGTTTTCGCGTCGCCGCGTCGGCAGCGAGGTGCGAATTATACAGACCTTGGCGGAGAGGTCAAGCGATCTCCGCATTCCCGCTTGCATTCGCTTTCGCTAACGCAACGAGAAGGTGCGCATTATACAGACGTGACAAGGCGGGTCAACAGGATTTTTGCACTTTTCTTACACCCATTTTCTTTCCCTTTATTCAGCAGCGGGTTAGCCGAACTGCATGGCCTGACGGGCACTCCCCACGGGTCGCACTTATCGGCCCAAGGGCCCGCCTCAGGCGATGACGACCCGGGCGAACTTGCGCTTACCCACTTGGAGCACTACGGCGCCCCCCCTGGCCAGCACGAGGGACTTGTCGCTCACTTTCTCGCCGTTCAGCCGCACCCCCCCCTGCTCGATCATGCGCAGCGCCTCGGAGGTGCTGGCGGTCAGCCCCGCCTGTTTAAGCACCTGGGCGATGGGCAACGTCTCCTGCGCGGCATGCAGCGTCACCTGCGGCAGGTCGTCCGGCATGGCGCCCTTCTGGAAGCGCGCCACGAAGCCCTCGTGGGCACGCAGCGCGGCGGCGCGGCTGTGAAAGCGCTCGACCACCTCTTCCGCCAGCAGCACTTTCATGTCCCGCGGATTGGCGCCCGCGGTTACCTGCCGCTTCCAGCCCTCGATCTCGGCCGCCGGCCTGAAACTCAACAACTCCAGGTAGCGCCACATCAGATCATCGGAAATCGACATGAGCTTGCCGAACATTTCGTCCGGGGGTTCATTGATACCGATGTAGTTGCCCAGCGACTTGGACATCTTCTGCCCACCGTCCAGCCCCTCCAGGATAGGCATGGTCAGCACCACTTGCGGAGACTGTCCATAATGTCTCTGCAATTCGCGGCCCACCAGGAGATTGAACTTTTGATCGGTGCCGCCCAGTTCCACGTCGGCACGCATGGCAACCGAATCGTATCCCTGGACGAGGGGATAGAGAAATTCGTGAATGGCAATGGATTGGCCCGACCCGTAGCGCCTGTGGAAATCGTCCCGCTCCAGCATGCGCGCAACGGTATGCTTGGCTGCAAGGCCGATCAGATCGGCCGCGCTCATCCCGTTCATCCAACTGGAATTGAACATCACCAGCGTTTTTTCCGGATCGAGGACCTTGAAGATCTGCTGCTCGTAAGTGCGGGCGTTTTCGATTACCTGGTCCCGGCTAAGCGGCTTGCGGGTGACGTTCTTGCCGGTAGGATCGCCGATCATGCCGGTAAAATCCCCGATCAGGAACAAGGCCTCATGCCCCAGGTCCTGGAACTGGCGCAGCTTGTTGAGCAGCACCGTATGCCCCAGGTGGAGATCAGGCGCGGTGGGATCAAAGCCCGCCTTGACCCGCAGCACCTTCCCCTGGACAAGCCTTTCCTTCATCTCCGTTTCCAGCAACAGCTCGTCGCACCCCCTCCTGATCATCCCCAGGGCTTCATCGATCTCCGTCATACTTTCCTCGGCCGAACTATTCATGCTGGCTAGGCGACTCGGCGCCGGCCAGAGCTGTCACAATAATGGTTACAAATCCATAATTTTGTCATATCGCGGTTTTCTGTTACCCTAGCCGCTGATTTTCACCAAATTGAAGCCAAAAAACAATGCGAAACGACAAAAGCGTGATTCTAGCTCAAAAGGGCGCGGAGCAAGAGCGGAAATTGGGTCTGCGCTGGTTGGTGGCGCTATCCGCCATTCCCCTATTCGGTATCGTCGCGGCCTTCGGTATTGCACCCCAAACGGACACCGCCCCGTTAAATGTACAAACGGTGGTCGAGAATCTCTCGCTTCCCGCGACCGCCCAGCCCGAAGGCGCAAACGCGGAATATTGGCGAACCGCGCGTATCCAGCGCGGCGACACGGTGGCCAGTTTGCTCGCCCGCCTCCATGTGAACGACCGGGAGGCGCTGAATTTCGTCAACAGCAACAAAGACGCCAAGACGCTGTATCAGCTCATGCCCGGCAAGACCATCAGCGCCGAAACCGGCGCCAACGGGGAATTGCTATCTCTGCGTTACCTCCACCCGGACGGCACCCTGCTGAAGGTTGAAAAAGCTGGAGACGGCTTTACAGCGGCCGAACAACAGGCCCCGCTCGAAGCGCAGACCACCATAAAGTCCGGGGAAATCAGAAGTTCCCTGTTTGCCGCGACCGACGCGGTCGATCTTCCGGATGCCGTGGCTTCGCAACTGGTGGACATCTTTTCGACCGATATCGATTTCCACCACGACCTGCGAAAAGGGGACAGATTCACGGTGATCTACCAGTCCCTGTACAACGGAGGGACGCTTCTGAAGGCCGGCCGCGTGCTGGCTGCGGAGTTCGTGAACCAGGGCAAGGTCTACCGCGCCGTCTATTTCGAGGACGGCCAGGGCAGGGGGGGCTACTATACCCCCGAGGGCAAGAACCTGCACAAGGCCTTCCTGCGCTCGCCGCTGCCTTTCACCCGGATCACCTCGGGCTTTAGCATGGCCCGGTACCACCCCATCCTGCATAAATGGCGCGCCCACACGGGGACGGACTTCACGGCCCCCATCGGCACCCCGGTCAGGGCAACGGCGGACGGCGCTGTGGCGTTCATCGGCAAGGAAAATGGGTATGGCAACTTCATCGTGCTGAAACACCAAGGCAATCTCAGCACCGCCTACGGCCATCTTTCGCGTTTCGCCAAGGGACTGCACCGAGGTTCCAAGGTAACCCAGGGCGAAGTCATCGCCTATGTCGGAATGACGGGCCTTGCCACCGGCCCGCATTTGCATTACGAGTTCCGGGTTGCCGGCATCGCACGCAATCCGATGACGGTGGCGCTGCCCACGGCATTCCCCATCGCCCCCCGGTACCGGCAGGCTTTCACCGAAACAGCCAGGCCGTTGGTCGCCCAGCTTGGCATGCTGCAAGGCATCAATATGGCGAGCCTCGACTAGGCGCCGGCGTCCCGCCCGATCATCCGCGCGCTCGGAAGGCCAAGCTTGGGCGGGAACAGCGAATATTATGCCGGACTCATGTCCGGCACCAGTCTAGACGGGATCGATGCCGTTCTGGTTGACTTTTCCGCAGGGCGCGGACGCTTGCTGCATGCGGTATACCATCCCTACTCCCCGGAACTTCGCCAGCGGCTGCTGTTGCTGCACGAGCCCCAGGCGGAAGAGCTGCATCTTGCAGCCTTGGCCGGCAACGAACTGGCCCATCGCTACGCGGCGGCGGTCGCGCAGCTCCTGCAAGAGGCGGACATCGCGCCGCAACGGGTGGCGGCGATCGGGTGCCACGGGCAAACCATACGCCACCGGCCCGAGCACAGCTATACCATTCAGCTAGGCAATCCGGCACTGCTCGCCGAACTCAGCGGCGTTGCCATCGTGGCCGACTTCAGAAGCCGGGACATCGCCGCCGGCGGCCAGGGCGCGCCCCTGGTGCCGGCCTTCCACGCCGCCATGTTCCATCACGGAGAACGCCACCGGGTGATCGTCAACGTCGGCGGCATAGCCAATTTGACGAATCTGCCCCCGGAGGGAGAGGTTACCGGGTTCGACTGCGGACCCGGTAACCTGCTGCTCGATGCCTGGATCGGCAGCCGGAGGGGGGAAACCTACGACCGCGACGGTTCCTGGGCCGCCGGAGGCACGGTCATTCCGGGATTGCTGCAGGCACTGCTCGAGCACCCCTTCTTCCATCAGGCGCCGCCGAAAAGCGCGGGGCGGGAGACCTTCAACCCGGATTGGGTCGCGCGCCACTTGAAGGGGAGCGAATCGGACCGGGACGTCCAGGCGACCCTGCTGCAACTTACCGTGGAGGGCATCGTCGGCGCCATCGGCAGGTGCTGCCCGCTGGCCCGGGAGGTGTATCTGTGCGGCGGCGGCGCGCGAAACAAGGCGCTGGTGGCGCACCTGCGGCATGCCCTTGCGGGCACGCACGTAGCGTTGACGGATGAGTTGGGGGTGGATGCCGACTGGTTGGAGGCCTTTGCCTTCGCATGGCTGGCACGGCAGACCGTGAACGGGAAAACGGGGAACCTGCCGGCGGTCACCGGGGCGCGTCATCCGTGCGTGCTCGGCGCGATCCACCCGGCGTAGGGAACGTGCCGCTTCTTTTCGGGGCCGGCTCAGCCGCGCTTTTCCAGGGGGATATATTCCCTGTTGAGTTCCCCGGTATAGACCTGGGTAGGCCGGAATATCCGGTTGTTGCTGAGTTGCTCTTTCCAGTGCGCGAGCCAGCCCGCGCAACGCGCCATGGCGAACACGGAGGGAAACTGGTCGGGGGCGATCCCCATTTCCTTGTACAGCACGCCCGAATAGAAATCCACGTTGGGATAGATCCCCTTGCCCGCCAGGCGTTCGGTGGCCACCTTTTCCACCGCCAGCGCGACCTCGAATAGCGGCCCCACGTTACCCGACTTGTATTCCACCAGCTTGCGCATGAGAATTTCCAGTATGATCGCCCGCGGGTCCTTGGTGCTGTACTCGCGATGACCGAAACCCCAGATCTTCCTTTTGTTCGCCAACTGGTTTGCGATATAGGCCTCGGCCTTGTCGGGACTGCCGATCTCCTCCAGCATCTTCACCACCTGCTGGTTGGCGCCCCCGTGCAGCGGCCCGGCCAAGGTCGCAATGCCGGAGGCGATGACCCCGTATGGGCTGGCCAGAGTTGAGCCCGCCACCAATACTGCGAAGGTGGAAGCGTTGATAGTGTGTTCGGCGTGCAGGATAAGGCAGATATCCAGAATGCGCGCGATATAGCGGTCCGGTTCCTCACCGCTCAGCATCCACAGGAAATTCTCCGCGTGGCTCAGGTCGGTACGCGGTTCGATCGGATCGTAGCCATTCCGGATGTGCTCCCACATGGCTATCATGGTGGGCAGGCGGGCCATGATCTTGACCGACATGTTGTGCACGTAGTTCAGGTCGGTGCACGCGCCCACCTCGGTCAGGCAATCGCTTCCCGGATAGAACATCCCGAGGCAGGACACCATGGCCTGCAGCATGTCCATCGGATGGGCGGTTGGCGGCAGTTGCCGCATCAGCTCGCGAATGCGAAACTTGATGCGGCGATTCTTGCGCATGTGCTGATCGAACTCCTTGAGCGCCGCCACGGTCGGCAGTTGCCCGTCCAGCAGCATGAGCGCAACTTCCTCGAAGGTACTGCGCTCGGCCAGCACCTCGATGGGGTAACCGCGATAGCTCAATATCCCTTTCCCCCCGTCGATGGAGGAAATATTGGATTTTGTGGCCGGTATACCTTCAAGGCCGGGGACGTATTCGTTCATAGACTTCTCGGAAATAATAAGGAGGCGTCGCGCGCCTCCTTAGCAAGACAATTTCGCAGCGTATTTGTACGCTTTAATTCTTAAGCGGAGAAGGAAGAGCCGCAGCCGCAGGTGGAGGTCGCGTTCGGATTTCTGATTACGAATTGCGCGCCTTCCAGGCCCTCCTGATAGTCGATCTCCGCCCCCACCAGGTACTGGAAGCTCATGGGATCGACCAGTAGCGTCACCCCGTTCTTTTCCATGGCGGTATCGTCTTCGTTGGTCACTTCGTCGAAGGTGAAGCCGTATTGAAACCCTGAGCAGCCGCCGCCGCTCACGAAGACGCGCAGCTTAAGATCCGGATTGCCTTCTTCCTCGATCAACTGCCTTACCTTGTTCGCCGCGCTCTCGGTAAAGATCAGGGGGCTGTCCATTTCCGTCATCGCGTTCATATATCGCACTCCTTGCACAAATTCAAATAAGCATTATCCGATGCAACTGTCCGCAGGTCAATTGTTGGAAACCGCCTTGAACTCCACCACGGGCTCCGCTCCGGCCACCTGCTGGTGCACCATCTTGCCTTCGACCACCGCGCCCAGGTGCATCTCCAAGGTCTTGTAATGCACGTCCCCTGAGACCTTGGACTTGGCCTGTAGTTCAACGTATTCGCTAGCGCGCACGGGGCCTATCACGGTGCCGTTGATCACCACATGGGAGACCTCGATCGCACCCTCGACACGCGCCTGCTCGCTCAGCACCAGGGTGCCGGGCTTGTCGCCCTCGGCAACCACATTTCCTTTAATATAGCCGTCCACACGCAAGCCGCCGCTGAAGATCACGTTCCCCTCGATCCTGGTTCCCGTGCCGATAAGGCTGTCTATGCGGTTCTGCAGTTTGCCCTTCTTGTTCCCGAAAAACATGGCCGAGCCCTTATTACGATAAATTGACCGCCTGCATGAGACTGGGTTGGGTCACCCCGTTCTCAAAGACACGCACCTGCACGCTTTTTACCACCGCCTCCGGCGCGATCCGGAAAGCGCCCTCCACCCGCTGATAATACTTGAAGTTGAGGTCGAAGCTCGGGGATGCCGCGCTCCCACCCGACGGGACCGCGACCACGATCTTCTTCCCGTTCTGCGACGCATTGACCAGAAGCTCCAGCCTGCCGCGGAACGGCCGATCGCGCTGCCCGGCTTGCAACAACAGCAGCCGGTAGCGATATTCCCCCGGCAGCAAGTTATGCTCGACCTTGAAGCGATAAATGCTTATGGCGCCCTCTTTCCCGGCGGGCGACATCAGGTCGCGAAAGAACGCCAAGTCCTCGTTGAGATGCGCATTTTGATCCTGCAACGCCTTGAGCGACTTGGTCAGCTCCTTGCGCGTCGCGAGTTCGATCTGGAGCTGTCTCTCGCTTGCCGCGACGCGCGCCTGCAGAAGCCCGTTTTCCCGTTGCAGGCCCGTCACCTGCCGGCTCAGGGCAGCCAGGCTTCTATCCGCCTCGCCGCGGTTGAACCCGGCCAACCGACTGCCGATATCATATATCCACCAAGCCGAGGCCAGGCCGGCGGCAAGCGAAAAGCTTATCAGGAGCCAGCGCCAGTACCACGCTACGTGCGTGCGCACCGCCATGCGGGGCGCGGCGATACCGAATCTGCGCTTGACCGCCCGCGCGAGCCTCATGGCAGCAGAGGCACATGCTCCAGGCCCGCAGTTTCAGGAAGGCCGAACATGATGTTCATGTTCTGCACCGCCTGGCCCGAAGCCCCCTTCACCAAGTTGTCGATCACCGCCAGCACCACCACCGTATCCCCTCCCTGCGGCCGGTGCACCGCGATGCGGCAAAAGTTCGCGCCCCTTACCGAGCGCGTCTCCGGGTGAGCCCCGGCAGGCAGAACGTCGACGAAATACTCGCCGGCATAGCGCTCCTCGAAAAGCGCCTGCAAGTCCGCCTCTCTCGTTAGCCGCCCGTAGAGAGTGGCATGGATGCCGCGGATGAGGGGCGTCAGATGGGGCACGAAAGTGAGACCGACCTTTCTTCCGGCCCAGGCGGAAAGTCCCTGGCTGATCTCCGGAAGGTGGCGATGGCCGGCCACGGCGTATGCCTTGAAGTTGTCCCCCGCCTCCGCCAGCAAGGCATGCACCTCCGCCTTGCGTCCCGCGCCGCTCACCCCCGACTTGGCGTCGGCCACGAGGTGGCCGACATCCACCAGTCCAGCTTCCACCAGTGGAAGGAAACCCAGTTGCACTGCGGTCGGGTAGCATCCGGGATTGGCCACCAGGCGCGCCTGGCCGATCTGCTCCCGGTTCACCTCCACCAGGCCATACACGGCCTCCGGCACCAGATCGGGACAGGCATGGGGCATGCCGTACCACTTTTCCCATACCGCCACGTCCTTGATACGAAAATCCGCTGCCAGGTCGATCACGCGCACGCCCGCACCCAGGAGTTCCGGCGCCTGCTGCATGGCAATGCCGTTGGGCGTGGCGAAAAACACTACGTCACACTGCTTGAGCGGCGCCTCGCCGGGGTCAACGAATTTGAGCCCCACCCTGCCCCGCAGGTTGGGGAACATATCGCTCACCGGCATGCCCACCTCCTTGCGGGAAGTGATGGCTACCAGTTCGACGTGGGGATGCTGGACCAGGAGGCGAAGCAGTTCGACCCCGGTATAACCCGTCCCCCCGACTATTCCGACCTTGATCATGGGCAACGACCTGACTTCTTAATATGGAACTTGGAATATTAAACAGCGAATACGATCTAGGCAATAAAAAAGCCGCCCGCGGGCGGCTTTCTGACCAAATGGTAATCCCGCTTAGCGCTTGGAGAACTGCTTGCGCTTGCGCGCCTTGTGCAGGCCCACCTTCTTGCGCTCCACCTCCCGCGCGTCGCGGGTCACGAAGCCCGCCTGCCTCAGAACGGGCTTCAGGGTGGGATCGTATTCCATCAGGGCGCGGGTGATCCCGTGACGGGTCGCACCCGCCTGCCCAGATTCTCCGCCGCCGGCGACATTTACCCGGATATCGAACGTGCCCTGGTGGTTGGTCAGCTCCAGCGGCTGGCGCACGACCATGCGGCCGGTCTCGCGGGAGAAGTACACGTCAATCGGCTTGTCATTGACCGTGATCTGGCCCTTGCCCGGCTTGATGAATACACGGGCCACCGCGTTCTTGCGCCGACCGGTCCCGTAATAGTAACTTCCGATCATGGTTTATCCTTTGATTTCCAGTGCCTTGGGTTGCTGCGCGCTATGGGGATGCTGGGTGCCGCTGTACACCTTGAGCTTCTTCAGCATGGCGTATCCCAACGGCCCTTTGGGCAGCATACCCTTGACCGCCTTTTCCAGGACCCGGCCGGGGGCCCGCTCCTGCAGCTTGGCAAAAGTCGTTTCGTAGATACCGCCGGGGAAGCCGCTATGGCGATAGTATTTCTTCTGTTCCGCCTTGTTGCCGGTTACGCGCAATTTTTCCGCGTTCACCACCACGATATAATCGCCGGTATCCACATGGGGCGTAAATTCGGGTTTGTGCTTGCCGCGCAGCCGATACGCGATCTCCGCGGCGACCCGGCCCAGAACCTTGTCGGCGGCGTCCACCACGAACCAATCGCGCTTCACTTCATGCGGTTTTGCAGAGAAGGTTTTCATCAGAGAAACCTCGGTAACTTAATTAATTGAGGAAAGCTGCGCATTTTATGCCAGAATTTACCGTCCTGTCAAACCGGTGATGAGGCGGCGAACGACCGGGACGTGCGAAGGCCAAGGCTCCGGCCGCGGTTTCCCGCGAAGACCGACCACCGAATGCGAGATGGCCCATGGGCTGGTTTGCCGTCAAATTTGTCAGCGCCTTTCTGCTTCCCCCGCTGGATCTGTTGCTGCTGGGTTCGGTCGGTCTCCTGATGCTTCGCCCACGTCCGCGGCTCGGGAAGGGGTTGATCGCGACGGCGCTGGCCCTGCTCTATCTGCTCTCCACCGCTGTGGTCGCAGACCGGCTGCTGGGCGCCCTGGAAACCCGGCCCGCGCTGCCTGCCGCGCCCACGGACAACGTCGGAGCGATCGTGGTGCTGGGAGCGGGCACTTACTTCGGCGCGCCGGAATACGGGGGCGATACGGTCAATCGTCTGGCGCTGGAGCGGCTGCGCTACGCCGCGCGACTCTACCGGTCAACCGGCAAGCCGATCCTGGTCACCGGCGGCAATCCCGCCGGGGGCACGCCGGAAGGCTTGCTCATGAAAAGGGCGCTGGAAGACGACTTCAGGGTTCCGGTACGCTGGACGGAAACCGCGGCCCGGGACACCGATGAGAACGCGCGCTTCAGCTACCGCATCCTGAAACAGGCCGGCATAAGACGCATCTACCTGGTGACCCACGCCTGGCACATGCCCCGCGCGGCGCGGGCATTCGAAAAGGCGGGCTTCGATGTCGTCCCTGCCCCCACCGGCTTCACCACGCGCGGGCGCACCGGGGCGCTGGACTTCCTGCCCCGCGCCAAGGACCTGCTCAAGAGCTATTACGCCCTGCACGAAGCGATCGGCCTCGCCTGGTACGCGCTCAAGTAGAGGCCCGCGGGCGGGGCCGGTTCCCGACGGAAACGGCCCACCGGCACTGCCGCTTCAGAACACCCAGGTGAGCTGCGTGCTCACCCGGTTGCCCATGCTGGCGGCGACGGCCTCGGCGTTGGTCTGGTTAGCCGCCGGGGTTATGGCGGACGGGTTCACCACCTTGAGGTCGCGCCACTCATAGTTCAACGCCACCCGCAGTTTGGGGGTGAAGAAATACTGCAACCCGGCGGTCCAGGTGGTGAATTTGCGCTCGTCCGGGGCGGAGTTGGTCATCCGATTGAACTCGTCGTAGCGGGCATCCACCTCCCATTTCGGCGTGATGTGCCAGCCGCCGTCCAGATACCAGCCATGGGCCTTGCCTTCCGGCCCCACGGTGGTCACCGGCTGCAGGCCGGAGCCGAGATCGTTGAACGGCGGGTTGGGCCCGTTGAAGATCATGCCCTTGCCCTGCATATACTCGCCGGAGACTCGGAACGGCTGCTTGAGATACCTGACGCCGACGCCGTCGCGGACCCGGTTGTAACCCTGGGTGCCGAAGGTGCGCGTTCCCTCCTGATGCCACACGTAGACCGTGGCATCCTCGCGCCGCGGGCCCTTGCCCCCGAAGATATAGGCGGCCTGCAGGTGGGCCGTGAGGTCCAGCTTGCTGTTGGTATCGTTGAAATTGATCCCGTTGCCGTTGCTTACCATCACCGCGTAGGTGTACTCCCACTTGTCCCTTTGAAACCAGTCGTACACCTGCACCCCGACGTCGCGGAAGCCGCTGGTGGCGCCCGTGAGTTGAGCCGATCTCAACGCCGAGGAAAGAGGTGCAGCGGTTCGCGGGGGGGTAACAGTGTAGGGTTCGACGAAGCGCTCGTTCAGCAGGTTGTCTGTGACGTTTGAGAAATTGATGTAGTCCATCACCTGAACGGCCTCCAGCGCCTCCTCGCCGGTGGGGGTCTTGAACAGGCCGGCGCGGATCCGCGCCCCGGGGATGTAGTTGAAGGTGACCGAGGCGTCGGTCAGGACCGGATTGTGCTCCAGGGTCAGGCCGTTGTTGCCCACCTCGCCCAGCACGAAGTAGTTGATGCGGTCATCAATGGCGCTCAGCACGCCGCGCGCGCCCAGCCGCGCGCGAAACACCTGGAACTGGTCGCTATGGTCGTTGTCCGGCGCCACCAGGTTAAACACCGCCGTTTGCCCGTTGTACGGCGCCGCCGGCCCCTTCAACCCGGTCACCGCCCCCCCCTCGTTGTGGACGTACTGGGGCTGCACGAAGCCCCAGATCGTGACCGCCTTGGCGCCGGGGGCCTCGTTGCCCTGCAGCTCGAGCCAGTTGGCGGCCTGGGCGGCCTGGGAAGCCCCCAATGCGATGGCGGCCCCCGCAATCAGGCCGTGAATCCTTCTTGCGCCGTTTGTTTTTTTCATACCGCTCTCTCCTCTAAATATTGGTCGATTTCTTAAACCACGGTACCGCGACGGGAATCCACCCCCGGAACATAAGAAACTTATAATATAATCAAGTTATTGAGCGGGGACATGGATTGTCTCAAACCATACCGGCGACAAGAAAAAGTGTCAACTGTTTGTCATGTCTACGCCCCTCGCGGATTTTGGACGGTCCCGGCCGGACGGGATGGACGGTGCCGCGAAAGACGGTAGAATATTCAGTCTTTGACCGGCAAAGGACGAGCCATGCGGGCGCGCATCAAATGGGTGGAGGGGGTCAGCTTTCTGGGGCAGACCGAGAGCGGTCACGGGGTATTGATGGACGGGCCGCCGGAAGCCGGTGGGAACAATATGGGGCCCCGCCCGATGGAGATGGTGTTGATCGGCGCCGGCGGCTGCACCAGCTTCGACGTGGTGCACATCCTGAAAAAGACGCGGCAGCAGGTGACCGACTGCGTGGCGGAGATCGAGGCGGAGCGGGCGGAAACCGACCCCAAGGTATTCACCCGGATCCATTTCCACTTCGTCGTCAGCGGCAAGGGCCTCAAGCCGGAACAGGTGGAGCGCGCCATCAGCCTGTCGGCGGAGAAATACTGTTCGGCCTCCATCATGCTAGGCAAAACGGCCCAGATCACTCACGACTTCGAGATACTGGAAGCCTAGCCGCGGAGGCCTCTCTGCGGCTGCTCCCGCACCGGGCCTGCGGCTACCGCGTCGCAGCCGCCCTCCATCATGCTAGGAGCCTGTCGGACTTAAAGGAAATCGGCTGCAAATCCGCCTGACCGGTCCATATTTCGCCGCTTTTTTGGTCAATAGAACGACTATTGACCTGCAAAATCGACAAAATCTGTCCTCGACCAGCCGAATTTTGCGAGCAGCCGCTACGCGGCTTGCCTGCCTGACCCGCTTCGCTTCGATTCTTCAAGTCCGACAGGCTCCTAGGCAAAACGGCCCAGATCACTCACGACTTCGAGACCGCGAAGAGATTGAGGGGTAGCCGGCGGGCCGCCGCAAGGAGCGCGACACTCAGGTCAGGAATATCTTGGCCAGGCCGAGGAAGATGAAAAAACCCATGCTGTCGGTGGTGGCGGTGAGCAGCACGCTGGAACCCAAGGCGGGATCGCGGCCCAGCTTGTGCATTCCCAAGGGGATGAGGATGCCCATGATCGCGGCCACCAGGAGGTTGAGCAGCATGGCGGAGGCCATCACCAGGCCGAGAGAAACCTGCTGGTACAGCGCGTACGCAAACAGCCCCACCGCGCTGCCCCACACCACGCCGTTGAGCAGGCTGATGCCCACTTCCTTGGTCACCAGTTGGCGGGCGTTGCCGACGTTGATCTGCCCCAGGGCGAGGGCGCGGATGATGAGAGTGGTGGTCTGGTTGCCCGAGTTGCCGCCGATGCCGGCGATGATGGGCATCAGGGCGGCGAGCGCCACCAGCTTGGCGATGGTCCCCTCGAACAGGTCGATCACGCGGGAGGCGATAAAGGCGGTGCACAGGTTGACGGCAAGCCACATCCAGCGGTTCTTGGCGCTCTTCCACACGGTGGAGAACAGGTCTTCCTCCTCTCTCAGGCCGGCCAGGTTGAGCAGGTCGGTGTCGGACTCTTCGCGGATGAAATCCAGCACCGCGTCCACGGTGACGCGCCCGATCAATCGGTCGCCCTCGTCCACCACCGGGGCCGACACCAGGTCGTAGCGCTCGAACGCCTGGGCCGCCTGGGCCGCCTGGTCGCCGGGGTGAAGGGTAACCGGGTCGTCGGCCATGACCGCCGCCACATGCACCTCGGGGTCGTGGATCAGCAGGCGCTTGAGGGGCAGCACCCCGACCAGGGCGCCTTCCTCCCGGTCCACCACGAACAGCTTGTCGGTCTGGTCGGGCAGTTCCCCAAGGCGCCTCAGGTAGCGCAATGCCACCTCCAGGGTGACGTCGGAGCGAATGGTCACCATGTCGAAATCCATCAGCGCGCCCACGGTGTCTTCCGGATAGGACAGCGCCGATTGCAGCCGGGCGCGCTTATGGACGTCGAGGGAGAGCAGCAGTTCCTGGATCACGTCCCGGGGCAGGTCCGGCGCCAGATCGGCGATCTCGTCCGTGTCCAGGGTTTCCGCGGCGGCGAGGAGCTCCTCGCTGTCCATGTGCTCGATCAGGGTCTCGCGCACCGCGTCCGAGACCTCCAGCAGGATCTCCCCGTCCCGCTCCGCCTTCACCAGGTCCCAGACGGACAGCCGTTCCCCCAGGGGCAGCGCCTCCAGGATATGGGCGACGTCGGCCGGATGAAGCTCGTCCAGCTTGTTCCGCAGCTTGGCGAGGTTCTGCTTGTGCACCAGCGATTCCACCAACTCGTGCCGGGGCATCTGCTGCTTGTGCACCAATTCCTCGATCAGCCGCTGCTTTTGCAGCAGCGCGGTGACCTCTCGCAGGCTTTGCTTGGCGCCCTCGCGGGTCTTGATCTCTTCGGCCTCGGCCATAAAACCGCCCTAATTCAAAGACGCCGCCCGCGGCGGCATGGAAAAATTGGATGACACGCATCCCTTTTTTGATTAGAGTCGCGGTGCCCGGGAGATGCCGGGTGGCCTGGGGCCTATTCGGACTCGTTCGCGGGTGCGTCGGCGGTGGCGCGGGGCGGGTACGAGGCGCAACGCGTCTCGCGAAGATCCGCCACTCCCCCATAGTTTCTCCAAAATTATACATGCCGCTAACAGGAGAAAGTCATCTATGCGTTTGGTGATCCCCGGCCAGGCCGTGCGCGAAACGATGGGCCTGCCCAACCGGTGGGACTTCCTGGTCATGCCCCTGGTGCTGGCGGCCCTGTTCGGGCTTGCGTGGGGCACCCACCAAATGGCGGCGCCCTACAGCCTCGGGCAGCCCCTGCCCGTGTCCCTGGACCCGTCCAACCTGCCCCAGTACGCGCTGCGCACCACCCTGCGCATGGCCGCAGCCATGGGCCTGTCGCTGCTGTTCACCTTTAGTTATGCCAGCCTGGCGGCCAAGAGCGAGCGCGCCGCGGTGGTGCTCATCCCCCTGCTGGACGTGCTGCAGTCGGTGCCCATTCTCGGCTTCCTGTCCATCACGGTGACGGGCTTCATCCTGCTGTTCCCGGGCAGCCTGATGGGGCCGGAGGCGGCGGCCATCTTCGCCATCTTCACCTCCCAGGCGTGGAACATGGCGTTCAGCTATTACTATTCGCTGCGCATGATCCCTGCCGAACTCTACCAGGTGTCGCACCTGTTCCAGCTTTCCGCCTGGCAGAGATTCTGGAAGCTGGAAGTGCCGTTCGCGATGCCGAACCTGGTATGGAACACCATGATGTCGGTGTCCGGCGGGTGGTTCTTCGTGGTGGCCTCCGAGGCCATCAGCGTTTCGGGCCACAACATCATGCTGCCCGGAATCGGCTCCTACATCGCCCTGGCGATCCAGGCCAAGGACCTCGCCGCCATCGGCTACGCCATTTTGACCATGTTTGTCGTGATCGTGCTCTACGACCAGCTCATATTCCGGCCGGTCATCGCCTGGTCCGACAAGTTCAAGTTCGAGCTGTCCCAGGCCGAGGAAGTGCCCAGCTCCCTGGTGCTGACCCTGATGCAGCGCACGCGCCTGTTGCGCATGCTGCTCACCCTGCCCAGGCTGTTGTGGGAGATTTCCCTCAAGCTGTTTCGACACGTCCCGGCCAAGCCCCTGCCCAGGCTCGGAATCAGGATGAGCCGCAGGGACCAGCGGTTGCTGGACAAGGTGTGGGTATTCGGACTGGTCGCCGCCGCCACCCTGGGCGGTCTGACGCTGGCCCGTTTCGTGTTGAGCGAGGTGAGCTATGGCGAGATCGGCCGGGTGTTTCTGCTGGGGCTTGCGACGGCGGCCCGGGTATTCGTTCTGATCCTGCTGGCCACCCTGTTTTGGGTACCCATCGGGGTGTGGATCGGCCTGCGCCCGAAATGGGCGCAAAGGGCGCAGCCCATCGTGCTGTTCCTGTCCGCCTTTCCCGCCAATCTGCTGTTCCCGCTGGCGGTGCTGTGCATTTCCACCTACCGGCTCAATGTGAATATCTGGGTGAGCCCGCTGATGATCCTCGGCACTCAATGGTATATCCTGTTCAACGTGATCGCCGGTGCGGCGGCGATCCCCAACGACCTGCGGGAGGCGGCGGCCAACCTGGGGCTCAATCGATGGCTCGCCTGGCGGCGCCTGCTGCTGCCGGCGATTTTTCCTTCCTACGTCACCGGGGGGCTCACGGCGTCGGGGGGCGCCTGGAACGCCAGCGTAGTGTCGGAAGTGGTGAACTGGGGGACTACGACCCTCACCGCCACCGGCATCGGCGCCTATATCGCGCAGCAGACCACCCGCGGCGACTATCCCCGCATCGCCCTGGGGATCGCGGTGATGAGCCTGTACGTGATTATCCTCAACCGCTCGATATGGAAAACCCTGTACCGCTATGCCCAGGAAAGGCTGCGACTGGATTGATCGGAACCATCGCCATGAATGCAAACCAAAACGAGCCTCTTCTCAGGGTGGAAGGGGTGAGCAAGAGCTTCGCCGCGGCCGAAAAAGGCCACGTCAATGTGCTGGAGGGCATCAGCCTCGAGTTGAAGGCGGGTGAGATCGTGGCCATCCTGGGCAAGTCCGGCTGCGGCAAATCCACCCTGCTGCGTCTGATGTGCGGCCTTATCCCGCCCAGCAGCGGAGAGGTGCGCTATCGCGGCAAGCGGGTGACGGGGCCGATGCCCGGGATCAGCATGGTGTTTCAGACCTTTGCCCTGTTTCCCTGGCTCACCGTGCTGCAAAATGTGGAACTGGGTCTGGAGGCCCAGGGCATCGAGCCGGCGGAGCGGCGCCGGCGCGCCTCGGAGGCGATCGACATGATCGGGCTGGGGGGGTTCGAGTCGGCCTATCCCAAGGAGCTTTCCGGCGGCATGCGGCAGCGGGTGGGCTTTGCGCGCGCGTTGGTGGTCAACCCGGACATCCTGCTCATGGACGAGGCCTTTTCGGCGCTGGACGTGCCCACCTCGGAAACCTTGCGCAACGACCTGCTGGACCTGTGGATCGAGCGCCAGATACCGACCCAGGCCATCCTCATGGTGTCCCACAGCATCGAGGAGACCCTGTTGATGGCTGACCGGATCATCGTGCTGGACAGCAGCCCGGGCCGCGTAAAGGCGGATATCGGGGTCACTCTCAAGCACCCCCGGGACCGTGAATCGCTGGCCTTTCGGCAGATGGTGGAACGCATCTACAGCGTCATGACCACCGCCATCGTGCCCAGCGAGGCGGAGCAGGCCAAGGCGGCGCGCGTCGGCATCGGCCACCGCCTGCCCGGGGTGACCGTGGCGCAAATGACCGGGGTGCTGGAGGAGATCAACCAGCCCGCGGCCATCGGCAGCGCCGAGTTGCCGGAGCTGGCCGAGGCCATGCAAATGGAGATCGACGACCTGTTCCCCATCCTGGACGCCTTGGAGTTGTTGGGCTTCGCCAAGGTCTCGGGCAGGCAGATTACCCTGACGCGTCACGGAAGGGGCTTCGTGGAAGCCGACATCCAGCGCCGCAAGTTGATCTTCGGCGAGCGCCTGCTGGAGCATCTGCCCCTTGCCGGCCACATCCGGCGGGTGCTTGCCGAGAGGCCGTCGCAAACCGCGCCCGAGCAGCGCTTCCTGCGGGAGCTGGAAGATTACCTGAGTGAGGAAGAGGCGGAGCGGGTGCTGGCGGTGATGATCGACTGGGGACGCTACGCGGAGCTGTTCGCCTACGATTACAATTCCGGAATCTTGAGCACCGGGCAGCCGGAAGAGGAGTCCGGCCCCTGACCGGCGGTTCGCGGAACGCCTCTGCAGCCGCGCAGAGGCCCCCAGCCCCTCGGTTCAGGGCGCTTCCGCGTAATTCATGCGCGCCAGGATGATCTGCGTCTTGCGCTGCAGGCCGCGGGCGTTGCGGTGCCTGTCGTAGTAGCGCGGATTGGGCACCATGGCCGCCAGCCGGGCGGCCTGCTCCGGGGTCAAATTGGCGGCGCCGGTATGGAAGTAATGCCGCGCCGCGGCTTCGGCGCCGAACACCCCGTTGCCCCATTCGATCACGTTCATGTATATCTCCAGGATGCGGCGCTTGCTCATCATCCGCTCCAGCATTACGGTGATCACTGCCTCCTCGGCCTTGCGCCAGGGGGTGCGGTGCCCGGACAGAAACAGGTTCTTGGCCAACTGCTGGCTGATGGTCGAGCCGCCGGCCACGATCTTGCCCTTTTTCAGGTCCTTTTCGTAGGCCTTCTGAATGCCTTCCCAGTCGAATCCCTCGTGTTCCAGAAACTTGGCGTCTTCGGCGGCGATCAAGGCGCGCTTGAGGTGGACGGAAATGCGTTGATAGGGCACCCACTTTTGCCTGAGCTCGAGTTCCGGGTCTTTGGATTGCAGCACCTGCAGCCGCTCCTCCATGAATGCGCTGGTGGCGGGATTGTGATCCACCCACCACCAGACGTGCAGGAATATCCACAACTGGTACACGAGGACCAGCGCGAGGAGCAGGAGTGCACCGCGCCACAGCCAGCGCCATAGCGTTTTGAGCATGGTTCAGCCGCGCAGCAAAAAAATCGTTTCCGGGGTGGAGGGGCGCACCCCGCGCCAGAGACAGAAGGACTCCGCCGCCTGCTCCACCAGCATGCCCAGCCCGTCCGCCAGGTATGCCGCGCCCTGCTGCTCGGCGAAGCACAGGAAGGGGGGCAAGTCCTTGCCGTACATCATGTCGTAGGCCAGCGCGCCGGGCGCGAAGACGCCCTCCGGCAACGGCGGCATTTCGTCATGCAGGCTGCTCGCCGTGGCATTGATCACCAACTCGAACTGGCGGCCCTGCAAGTCGGGGTAACTGCTCGCCACCACGTTACCGTAGGCGGAAAAGGCCTCCTGCAAGGCAACCGCCTTCTCCAGCGTGCGATTGGCGATGGTCAGCGACGTGGGGCGCTGCGCCAAGAGCGGCATCAGTACCCCGCGGGCGGCGCCGCCCGCCCCCATCAGCAGGACCCGCTTGCCCTCGATGGAAAAATGCAGATTGTCTCGGATATCGCGAACCAATCCCGCGCCGTCCGTGTTGTCGCCCAGAATCGTGCCGCCCTCGAACTTGAGGGTATTGACCGCCTGGGCCAGGGCGGCCCGCTCGGTGAGCCGGGTCGCCAGCTTGAAGGCCTCTTGCTTGAACGGAACCGTCACGTTAAGCCCCCTGCCGCCCCCGGCGCGAAACTCGGTCACCGCTTCGGCAAACCTGTCCAGCGGCGCGAGGATGGCCGTATAGATGATGTCCTGCCCGGTTTGCCGGGCGAACTCGGCATGGATCATCGGGGACTTGCTGTGGGCAATGGGGTTGCCGATAACGCCGTAACGGTCGCTCATGGTGTCAGGTGATTGTCAGAGGGCTGTTGCCCGATAGCCTTGTTTTGGAAAACATGGGATTCTAACCCAGGTGCGGGCTTGCGTCCTTAGGCGACGCCTTAGCTTTGCACCCAAGGCAGCCCGGCGGCCTTCCATCCGTTGACCTTACCGCGCCGGCTGCTCGCCTTGTCCCGGTCGCCTTCGAAACCGTGCAGCACGTTGTAGCACTCCGGGTAGCCCTCCTGGGAGGCGGCCGCGGCCGCATGATGGGAACGTGTCCCGCTGCGGCAGATGAACATGAGCAACCACTGGGGGTCCGCCTGCTGCGTGAGGGCGGTGGAAAAAAACGGGTTGGGCCGCCAGCCGGGATAGGTCTGCCATTCGATTTGCAGGCTGCCCGGGATGGTGCCGGTGAGTTCCCACTCTGCCTGGGAGCGCACGTCCACCAGTTTGGCGCCCGGCGCCTCGCACATCAGATGATAAGCCTCCTCCGGCAGCAAGGCGCCCTGGTAGGGCAATCCAAGCTCCTTGGCGCGCTGCTGCGCCCTCGTCAGGATCTCCGTGATGTGCCCCATGGCTGTCGAATCTGCCCTTCTAACTTATGTATTTAAAGTATAAAATGTCGATTTTACGGGCGAACAGACGCGCCCTGGGCCAGAACCGGCTCCGATGGTGTCAGGCCACCCGGTCAATCCTAAGTATAGTCCGCTCGAAGCCCCCGAAGGGGAAGTAGCGCACCAGCGCCTCACTGCAATGGCATCCTCCAACAAGCAAACCCCCGCCGGCATCGATCCGGCCAATCACGAACGGTATCACGCCGCCCAGAAGGTGACTTGGGTCAGCGTGGCGGTCAACGTCGTCCTTACCGGGCTGCAGATCGTCATCGGCCATTTCGGCAGATCCCAGGCGCTGATGGCGGATGGCCTCCACTCGCTGTCCGACTTGCTGTCCGACTTTCTGGTCCTGTTCGCGAACCGGCACGGTAGCCGCACGGCGGATGCCAGCCACCCCTATGGGCATGCGCGCATCGAAACGGCCACCACCCTGATCCTGGGGGTTTTCCTGATGGGATTGGGCCTCGCCCTGTTATGGGGTGCGGCGGTGCGCATGCAGGCCCCGGGAACCCTGCAAAAAGTCCACATCGCGACCCTGTGGATCGGGATCCTTACCTTGGCCGGCAAGGAGGCCCTGTTCCGCTACATGATGCGGGTGGCCAAACGCCTGCGCTCCCAGATGCTGATGGCCAACGCATGGCATTCCCGTTCCGACGCTGCCTCTTCCCTGGTGGTGGTGGCGGGCATTGCGGGAAACCTGGCGGGGTACACCTACCTCGATCTGGTGGCTGCGGTGCTGGTGGCATTCATGATCGTGCGCATGGGCTGGAAGATGGGATTCGGAGCCCTGTCGGAGCTAATCGACACCGCGCTCGACGAGCAGGAGGTGGCAGCCATCCGGGAGACCCTGGCGGGTACCCCGGGCGTGCGCGGGCTGCACGAACTGAAGACGCGCAAGATGGGGGATCAGGCGCTGGTTGATGCCCATGTTCTGGTCGACCCCAAGATCAGCGTCTCGGAAGGCCATTACATCGCGGAGACGGCGCGCAGCCGGGTGCAGAAAAATCACGACGTGCTGGACGTCATGGTACACGTCGACCCGGAGGACGACCTTCGGGCCAGGCCCAGCGCTCATCTACCCGGCCGCAGGCAGTTGCTGCATCACCTGCAGGAGCGCCTCGGCGGGACACTGCCCGAGCCGGAGAAAGTGGTGCTGCACTACCTGGAAGGCAGGGTGGAGGCGGAGGTATTCCTGCCGTCGGCATTCTGTGACGAGCCGGGGCGCCTGGACGCGTTGAAGGCGCGAATCGCCGAGATGGTTTCCGGGGACGATTTTTTCAGCGCGGTCTATTTGCATCGCTGCAACGCACCATAACGGGGCGCCCTGACGCGCGGCGCACGAGGATGGTGCGTTCCGGGCCGTTAGCCTCTGATAAACAGTTTGTGGCACAATACCTTTTTTCGATTTGCGCCATGGCATGCTTCCTGCTAATGGAGGGCCTGTTTGGTGCCGGCAGAACGGTTGGTTGGTAGTCTTAACAATTTGAACTTCACATAATTAGGAGATAATGATGGCGGTAGCCGATGTGCTGAAAATGATCAAGGACCAGGAAGTCAAGTTCGTTGACCTCCGTTTCACGGACACCCGCGGCAAGGAGCAACACGTTTCCATCCCCGCCCACAAGGTCGACGCGGACTGGTTTGAAGGCGGCCACGCATTCGACGGCTCCTCCATCGCCGGCTGGAAGGGCATCCAGGCCTCTGACATGCTGCTCATGCCCGATCCGGAGACGGTCCGGCTGGATCCCTTCATGGACGAGTCCACCCTGATCGTGACCTGCGACGTGGTGGAACCCGCCGACGGCAAAGGCTATGACCGCGATCCCCGTTCCATCGCCAAGCGCGCGGAGGCCTACCTGAAGTCCACCGGCATCGGCGACACCGCCTACTTCGGCCCCGAACCCGAATTCTTCGTGTTCGATTCCGTGCATTGGAGCGCGGACATGTCCGGCAGCATGGTGAAGATTAGCTCCGAAGAGGCTTCCTGGTCGTCCGGCGAGGACTTCGAAGGCGGCAACTTCGGTCACCGTCCCGGCGTCAAGGGCGGCTACTTCCCGGTGCCCCCGGTGGATTCCCTGCAGGATATCCGTTCCGCCATGTGCCTCGCCCTGGAGGAGATGGGCGTCGAGGTGGAAGTGCACCACCACGAGGTGGCCACCGCCGGCCAATGCGAGATCGGCACCATGTTCAACACCCTGGTGAAGCGCGCCGACTGGACTCAGATCCTGAAATACGTGGTGCACAACGTGGCCCATTCCTACGGCAAGACCGCCACCTTCATGCCCAAGCCCATCGTCGGCGACAACGGCTCCGGCATGCATTGCCACCAGTCCGTCTGGAAGGACGGGAAAAACCTGTTCAGCGGCAACGGCTACGCCGGCCTGTCGGACACCGCGCTTTACTACATCGGCGGTATCATCAAGCACGCGCGCGCCCTGAACGCGATCACCAACCCCGCCACCAACTCCTACAAGCGGCTGGTGCCAGGGTTCGAGGCGCCGGTGATGCTGGCTTACTCCGCGCGCAACCGCTCCGCTTCCATCCGGATTCCGCACGTCACCAGCCCCAAGGCGCGCCGCATCGAAGTGCGCTTCCCGGACCCGATGGCAAACCCCTACCTTGCCTTCACCGCCATGATGATGGCCGGCTTGGACGGCATCCAGAACAAGATCCATCCGGGCGATCCCATGGACAAGAACCTGTACGACCTGCCGCCGGAAGAAGCGAAGGCGATCCCCACCGTATGCTCCTCGCTTGAGATGGCGCTTGAGGCCCTGGACCAGGATCGCGAGTTCCTGACCCGCGGCGGAGTATTTTCCGACGACATGATCGATGCCTATATCACGCTCAAGATGGAGGACGTCACCAACTTCCGCATGACCACCCATCCGATCGAGTTCTCGATGTACTACAGCCTGTAATCCGAGGGCCGGCGAGTGGAAAAGGGCGGGGGCTCCCCGCCCTTTTTTATCGCCCGCAGACCGGTGATCGGGCCCGATGAAGCTTTTCCTTTTTTATCCTAAAATCCGCAGATTGCGCAGATTCACGCAGATTAAACAACGCATAAACAGATGGTTACATGGAAAATCCGATTCACCTTCTGGGTAACATCTGTCA
>JAJZUU010000114.1 GCA_021848325.1 Pseudomonadota bacterium
GCGGGAATCCAGCGGTTATAAAACTCAGTAAATCAGCAACATCTGGATTCCCGCCTGCGCGGGAATGACGGAAATTTGAATTTTTAGAGGTGCCCTTAACAGGTCCAAAGAACAGCGCTCGTCTTAGGCGTCGCGCTACCCCTCAGTTTTCGGGCAGTTCCGAAACGAAGTCCTCGTACTTGAAATTGGCGCCCCGCGGGATCTGGTCCAGGTACTGGAAGCCGATCCGGAACGGGTAGCCGAGGCAATCCCGCAGCACGGCGATCAACTGTTGCTGTTCTTCCGGCGAGAGCGGCCTGTCCGCCACCAGCCGTGCCAGGATGTGATCCGGCTCCCCCTGCACCAGTTGGATCTGGCGGATGGGCGCGATGTGGCCCCACCGTTCTTCGGGAAAGCTGGGCCAGTGGCGGGTCCCGTTCGGCAGCATGACCAGGTTTCTCCGCCGCCCCATCACCCGTTTCAGCACCGGAAGCCCGCGGCCGCACGGGCAGGGCTCGCCCACCTCGGCATAGTCGAGAATCTCGTACCGGATCAGGGGCATGGCGAAATTGTGCAGGGTGGTGATCGCCACCCTTCCGATTTCCCCCGGCGCGCACGGCTGGTCGCGGTCGTTCAGTATCTCCACCAGGAGGTTCTCGCTTTGCACGTGGTAGTGCTCGTGTTCGGGGCATTGCAACGCGATGTAACCGACCTCCTCTGCGCTGTACGAGTCCGTCACCGGCACATCCCAGGCCGTGCGGCACGCGGCGCGCAGTTCCGGGGCCACCGTCTCGCCGAAGGTGCGCACCTCCTGCAACTCCGGAAGGGCGATCCGGGCCGCTATGCAATGCTGCGCGAGGGCCTGGATGTTGGAAGGGTGGCTCAGCAGATAGTCCGGCCTTTGCTCCTGCAACCACTTCATCTGTCGATCGATGTCGGCGCGGATGTTCAGCGTCACGCACGGGCCCGTCCTGAAGGCCGCGTCCGTGGATGGCCCCCATCCCTGCGCCATCCCATCTTGCACCGTGGTGCGGATCGCGGCCAGTTTCCCGCTCAGGTCGCGCCTATGCCAGAGATGATCCCGCAGGGTCAGGGCGTACCAGAAGAATTGTCCGATCTGGGTGGTGACCGTTTCGATGGGTCGTCCGGTGGAGCCGGAGGTGTGGTGCCAGATCAACCTGCCGTGATCCGGCGGTACCCCGCGGCTAAGCAGGTCGGCGCGTCGCGACTGGATGTCCTCGCGGCGCAGAATGGGCAGCCGCGCGAACCATTCCGGGCTCACGGCACCGGGGGCATAACCGATATCCCGAAACCGTTTCTGATAGAACGGCACAGCCCGGTAAGCATGCAGCAACAGGATTTCGAGTTGGCGGAACTGCTCCTGCACCAAACGCTCGGGCGGCCACCACTGGCTCTGTTCGAGCTGGAACTGCATGGCCAGCATCGCCGCGCCCGCCGGTCCGGGCAGGGCGGGCCACGAAATGCCGGAGACCGCGGACTTGGGGATGGGTAAATTTTTTCCTGTCATTGCAGGCCCTTCATGTGTGCGAACCGCCCATGCCAAAGTATGGCCGCAGGAATCGGGTGGGGCAAGCCGTCCCAAGGGACTGTCGAAAACCTTGACAGCTATTCGAGGCGGCGCATCTTATGGTAACCATATGATCAGAAACGTACATTGCGATCTGCCGCGACAAAAGCCGCCGGTCTTCTTTTCCCGGGATCAAAATGCCCCCCAACTTCTGTCGAAAAGTTTTACATTGGCCCTCGCAGCAAAATCCATAAATGTCGCCAAGTAACGGAAATGTAATGACAAAATTGTAATTGGCGCGGATCTTGCTGGCTTTTTGTCAGGTTTGTGTAAGGTTGCCTGCGGATGCGGGCCCGAACCGCCGACGTATCCGCACGCCAGAATAACTTACCGGAAAAAGGGGGTGTGCCATGTATGTCGTATCCAAAGAAATCTTCAGGTGGCGCCGTGCCAAGCGCGGCAAGCGCGATATCTCCATCTGCACCAAGCTGCTGGCCCTGGAGCTGATCGTCTTCGCTCCGGTCGGCGCTTTGGCCGCCCCCACCGGCGGCGTGGTGACCGCGGGGGCGGGGACCATCTCCCAGGCGGGTACCGCCACCAACATCAACCAGGCCACCCCGCGCCTCGACGTCAACTGGCAGACCTTCTCCACCCTGCCGGCCGAATCGGTCAACTTCTACCAGCCCAGCGCCGTGTCCGTGGCCGTCAACCGGGTCATCGGCGGGGTGCCCAGCATGCTGCAGGGCGCCCTCAACGCCAACGGCCGGGTGTTCGTGCTGAACCAGGCCGGCATCACCTTCACCGGCACCTCCCAGGTCAATGTCGGGGCGCTGGTCGCCTCCACCGCCAGGGACGTGACCATCGACGGCGACCACTACAGCTTCAGCGGCGGGGGCTACGGCCAGGTCATCAACCAGGGCAACATCCACGTCTCCGACGGCGGATTCGCCGTGCTGGCCGCCCCCTACGTGGAAAACACGGGCGTCATCCAGGCCAACCTGGGGCAGATACAGCTCGCCTCGGCCAACAACTTCACGGTGGACCTGCGCGGCGACGGGCTGATCAACTTCTCCGTCTCCAGGGAAACCATCGACGCCATCAAGGACGCGGGCGCGAAACTGGGGGTGGACAACTCCGGCGCCCTGCAGGCCCAGTCCGGCACCATCGGCATTTCCGCCGCCCTCGCCTCGCAAATCGTGCACAGCGTGGTCAACCTGAACGGGGTGGTGGACGCCAGCGCCCTGGGCGCCGGGCAGAACGGCGGCACCGTGCTGGTGAGCTCGGCGGGCGACACCAACATCGGCGGCGAAGTCCACGCCGACGGCGGCGCCAACGGCAACGGCGGCACCATCACCACCTGGGCCGACGGCACCAACCGCTTCCTGTCAGGCGCCATCATGACCGCCCGCGGCGGCACCGAGGGCGGCGACGGCGGCCTGGTGGAGATGAGCGGCCACAACGTGCTGTACCGGGGCACCGTGGACGCCTCGGCGCCCAACGGCAAAGCGGGTACGCTGCTGCTCGACCCTTGGGCGATCACGATTGCAGATGGCGCGGGCACGGACGGCTCAGCCACGTTCTATGAGCAGAACATCGAAGCCACTTCTGTGGGCGGCACCAATGTTTCGCTGTCCGCCTATCACTCCATCACCATGAACGACCTTGCCGATAATGTGTTACAGGGGGGAGCTGGTGATATTTCCATGACCGTGACCCAAGGCGGCACGATTTCCTTCGTCGACAAGAATGACACAATCGCCACCACCACCGGCAAAATCACCATGACCGCCCCGGACGGGGCGGAGGGGCATGGCACCATCGACATCGGCCACCTGCAGACCACCGGCGACGGCGGCGCCATCACCTTGACGGCGGGCAGCGGCGGCATCCATACCGCCACCCTGAGCACCGGCGGTCTTGACCTCGGTATAAGCCACCCCGGCGACATCACCCTGACGACTACGACGGGTGGCAACATCACCACCGGCAATATCAGCATTATCGCGGAGGGCAGAAACTCCGATACCGCCTCGGCCGGCCTCAATATCAACGCCGGCGGCAACGTCCAGACCGGCGCGATCCTGGTGTCGGCGGACGCCAACCCCGGCTATGACAGCAGCGCCTACGCCTATGCCACGGCCAACATCAGCGGCCGCGATATCACGATATCCGGGGATCTCACGGTGAGCGCCCATGCCAAGGGCGCTTACGGCGACACTGCGTCTGCCGATGCACAGGCAAGCCTGAATGCCGGCGGAAATGTGACGGTCAGCGGCAATATCGCCGTGCAGAGCAAGGCCGAGATGACCAGCGGCAGTGAGGCCAATGCGAAGGCGGGTCTCGAAATCAACGCCGGCGACAACATAACCCTTACCGGCGACACCCTGGTTCTGGCAGAAGCGCAGCAGCAAGGCGAGTACGGGGGGGATGCCTATAGCGACGCGAGCGCGACCCTGAATGCCGGCGCCGATACAACCATCAACGGAAATATTTCCGTACAGGCCAAGACGGTGAACGATGCATCTTCCGCCTGGAATGCGGACGCGACCGCCAACCTGGATGTCTTTACCGGCCATGACTTGATCCTCACCGGCAATACCCTGGTGACGGCCGACGCCACGCTGGCGGCGGGCGGCAGCTACACCCATGCCAAGGGCAGCGCTTCGGCGGACCTGAACGCGGGCCACGATGCCA
>JAJZUU010000050.1 GCA_021848325.1 Pseudomonadota bacterium
GCGCGCCGCCGCTGGGCTGGGCAAAGGCCGCCGCACCCGATCCCGCGCTCGTGGTGTCCAGCACCACCCCGGCGTCGATCTGCCCGGAACCGGTATTTGCCGTCCCCGTGCCGGTGCTGATGGGCGATGCCGCAGCGATTTTCGCCGTGTCGCTCAAAACCACGCCGATGTCTGCGGAGGCGTTACGGGTGGGCTCGATCAGAAAGCTGTCGCCGCTAGCCGGGGCGCCGCCGCCGATCACGATGCTCAAGCCGTCGGCCACGAACGGATTGGCGACGGTGCCCGCCCCGGTCATGGCCACCGTCTGGCTGGTGGTATTGTTGGTCAGGTTCCAGCTTCCGCCGCTGTAAGTGAGCGTATAATCGCTCGCCGTCAACTTGCTCACATCGGCGATGGTGGCCGCAGTGGTGGCGGTGCCCGTGTTGAGCGCGTTTGGAATGGTAGTGGGCGTCGTCTGGCTGTTCACGCCGCTGAAAAAATCCGTGCCGAACTGGTTGTTGAGGTTCATTCCCAGCTTTTGCTGGGCGTTGAAGGTGGCGGCGATCCCCACGGCAACCCTTCCCAGCGCATTCTGGGTAGGATCCAGCGCCTCCGTGCGGAACGCCAGCAATCCTCCGAGACTGCCTCCCTGTAGGCTGCCGGGGCTGATCAGCATGCTGCCGTTGCCCGACGAATAGGCCACTTCCAGGGTCGACGGGTCCGCGCTGGATGGGGTGGCCTGCAGGGTGTACGCCTGGTTGCCCAGGACCAGGGGCTGCCCCTTGCCGATGAATATATTCTCGACACCGTTATCCTGTTTCAGGACCGTCACATTGACCTGCTGGTTGAGCTGGGCGATCAGGTTATCCCGCTGGTCCAGAAGATCGTTGGGTAGCCGCTGCCCATTGGAACCGGCACTGGCATCGGCTATTTTCTGATTGAGCTGCGCCAGTTGCTGGGAATAGGAATTGATGAGTCCGACCGTGCTGGTGATCTGGCTGTTCACGCCGTTGCGTATGTCGCCGAGCTGCTGGTCCATCAGGTGAAAACGCGAAACCAGAGACTGCCCGGAACTGATCATGGCCTGCCGGGCCGGAACGGAGGTGGGGGCGGTGGCAACGCCGTTGACCGCCGTGAAGAAATCCTGCAGGGCGGACGACACGCCGGCGGTGGGATCGGCCAGCATATTATTGATCTGGCCGATCTGGGCGGAATAGGTCTGCAAATAACTGTTCTGGGTGTCGGCCTGCAACACCTGATGGTCCAGGAATTCGTTGTAGCTGCGGGTTATGTTCTCGACCTGCGCCCCCTGCCCGATGAAACCCGCTCCGGAATATTGTGCGGTGGCGGTGGCCTGTACGATCTGCTGTTGATGAAAGCCGGGCGTGTTCGCATTGGAGATGTTGTGCTCCGTGGTCAGCATACCGAGCTGGGCGGCCTGCATTCCGCTTATGCCGATACTGAATAGACTGTTTCCCATTTACTTTAACTCCTGATGCACCCGCGAGTGACCACCGGCCGCTGTCACTCGTAAAACCGTCCCCTTCCGGTAGCGGCATGGCGGGGAAAAACTTGAGCCTTGCGGGCCCTTAACCACGAGCCCCGTGACCGTGTGCCGACCGATCCCTGCAAGGCGCCTATGCAAGAATCATTCCACCTATCGCTCGGCCCGGTCCCGCTCGGGTCTTTTCCCCGAGCCCGGGTAGCCCTGCGGACGTAAAGATGGCGCGGACAAAAAAGGAGGCGACGGCGCTACGGCCAGTCAGCAGCGGCATTTCTTGCCGCGGGCGGCAAGAATCTTCCGGGTTACGCCGACAAGGCCCGACGCATGGTCGCGCTGTTCAGGACCCGCTGTATCTTGTCGGCGTACATGGGATCGGTGGCATACCCGGCCCCCTGCAGTCCGCGGGCGAACCCCGCCGGGTCCTGGCCTTGCTCAAGCAGGGGAGCATACCGGGGATTTTGGCGCAGCAGCTTGGCGTAGTCGCGGAAACCCTCCCCGTAGGAGGCGTAGGCACGGAAGCGCGCCACCGATTTCCGCGGCACACCGTTTATGTATTCGGTCGTCGGCGCTTCCACCACCGGCCCGGTCCAGTTCTTACCGGCCTTGATACCGAATAGATTGTGGCTGGAGGTGCCGTCCGCAGCGCGTATTTCGTGTTGCCCCCAGCCGCTCTCCAGGGCCGCCTGGGCGATCAGAAAATGGGGCGGTATGGCAAGAGAGCGGCCGGCCGCCAAGGCATGGGGCCATACCCGATTCACGAAATCCTGCGGCGATCCGGCGTGCGAGGGAGCGCTCGCTTCCACCGCCGGCGGCTGTTCCACGGCGGTACTCGGCGGCATTTCCGGAGGCACCGGTTTGCCGTCTCCGCTTTCCCCGGGCTGCGCAATGCGATCCAGCGCCGAAGTGAGCTGCTTGACCATAATATCCGCAAACCCGAATCCCTTGGTGGCCGCGAGTTTCTGTGAGAGCTGCTGATCCAGCAGCCCGGTGTAAAGATCGGTCTGCTCGCTGTCGAACAAGCCGCCCTTGGGGGAGGCATCGCGCATGCTCTTGAGCATCATGCCGAGGAACAGGGATTCGAACTGTTGCGCGGCGAGCTTGATCGCCCCCTTCTCGTCGGTATTCGCTTTCAGGCGCAGCTTCTCCACGCCCTGCACGTCGAGCGCGAAATTTCCCGAGATATCGAACTGGCTGATCATACCGCCGAGATTTTCTCCGTTCCTAGGAGCCTGTCGGACTTAAAGGAAATCGGCTGCAAATCCACCTGACCGGTCCATATTTCGCCGCTTTTTTGGTCAATAGAACGACTATTGACCTGCAAAATCGACAAAATCTGTCCTCGGCCAGCCGAATTTTCGCTTCGATTCTTCAAGTCCGACAGGCTCCTAGATGATTTCCAGGTCCGCGTGCAACGCACCCGCCGCCTTCATCGCTTGCAATATGGCCATCATGTCCTGGGGAGTGGCGCCGAGCGCATTCAGCGCCTTGACCACATCCCCCAGGGACGCGCTGGCCGGCATCTGCATCAGGTTGCCCTTTTCCGTCTTTACCTCTACCTGGGCCCTTTGAGCCGCCACCGTCTGTCCGCCAGACAGAGGGGCCGGTTGGCTGACCACGGGCTCGCTGCTGATGGTCACGGACAGGTTGCCGTGGGCGACCGCGCAACTGTCCACGGTGACCGCCTGATTCATCACCACCGAGCCGGTGCGGGAATTCAGGATCACCTTGGCCGCGGCGTCACCGGGATTCACCGGCAGGTTCTCGATGCGCGCCAGGAAACTTACCCGCCGGCTGCTGTCCCGGGGCGCCCTCACCCTGACCACGCGGGCATCCAGGGCGCTGGCGGCGCCATCCCCCACAGCCAGGTTGACGGCCTGCATCACCCTGTTGGCAGTGGTAAAATCCGGCGTGTTGAGTTCCAGGTTGATGAAGTCTCCCTGACCCAGGGGCATCGGCACCTGTCTTTCCACGGTTGCCCCACCGGGAATGCGGCCGGCGCTCAGGTGATTGACCTGGGCGCTGCTGCCGCCCGCCGCCGCCCCTGCCCCCACCACCAGCAGGTTGCCTTGCGCCACCGCGTAGACTTGCCCATCCGCGCCCTTGAGCGGCGTCATCACCAAGGTGCCGCCGCGCAGGCTCTTGGCATTGCCGATGGAGGACACGGTCACGTCGATGGTCTCCCCGGGCATGGAAAACGGCGGCAGGCTCGCGGTCACGGTCACGGCGGCGACATTCTTCAGTTGCAGGTTGGTGCCGGCGGGCAGGTTTACCCCCAGTTGGGACAGCATGCTCATCAGACTCTGCACGGTGAAGGGTGTCTGCGTAGTCTGATCGCCGCTGCCGTCCAGCCCCACGACCAGGCCGTAACCGATCAACTGATTGGAGCGCACCCCCTCGATCGACGCCAGGTCCTTGATGCGTTCGGCCTGCGCCAAACAGGCGTACGCCGGCGCCAGCAGCAGAAACAACAGAACCAGCCTCTTGGTCAGCGCGCGCAGCATTTTCATTTTAGTCACCCGTTAACATCCGAATCGGCTTTGTCTCAGAACGGCAGCACGGACAGGAAGAATCTCGCCAGCCAGCCCATGGTCTGTGCCTCGTCTATATAACCCGACCCCTTGTATTCGAGGCGGGCATCCGCAACCTTGGTGGAAGAAACGGTGTTGGTTCCGTCGATCATGGCGGGGTTGACTACTCCGGAAAATCGAATATGTTCGTCCCCCTGGTTGATGGATATCTCCTTCTCTCCGCTCACCAGCAGGTTGCCGTTGGCCAGCACTTGGATCACGGTCACCGTTATGTCGCCGGTAAAGAGGTTGTTGCTGGAACTCGCCCCCTTCCCTTCAAATTTGTTGGCAGAACTGGCATCCAGGCTGGCCCCCTGGAAGGTCTTACCCGGTAGTCCGAAGATCGTTGGAACGGAAAGCGAGGTGCTGCCGGTGCGGCTGACGTTGGTGTCCGCAGCCTTGCTGGCTGTGGTCTTCTCTTCGATATGGATGTTAAGCGTGTCTCCCACGTGCCGCGCGCGCCGATCCTCGAACAGCGCGATTCTGGCATTCTCCGCATGATAGATGGCCCCGTCCGCGACGGGTGGTGCCGGCATCGGCTGGGGTCTTGCCGTCATCGGCTGGTGGACGTGGGTAGTCGGCGGCAACATCGCGCAGCCCGCCAAAAGGGCCAGCCCGTATGCAGCCAAGGACACCTTGAGTGGAGATATCAGCTTGGCCATGAATCGCAAACCCCTTAACAGTAAACCTGCGCTCCATGAAGCAAGAAAAGTGCCAGACTGAACGCTCCCTGATCAAAGCTGGGTCAAACTCTGCAGCATCTGGTCGGAGCTCTGAATGGCTTTGGAGTTGATCTCGTAGGCGCGCTGGGCCTCGATCATGTTGACCAGCTCCTCCGCCACATTGACGTTGGACGTCTCCACGAACCCCTGGCTGAGCACCCCGAGCCCATTGGTCCCCGGAGTATTGGCGGCAGGGGTGCCGGAAGCGGCGGTTTCCTGGTACAGGTTTTCCCCCATGCCTTGCAGCCCGGCGTTATTGATAAAACTGGCCAACTGAAGGCTTCCCACCTGGGTAGGCGAGGGAGAGCCCGGTTGCACCACGGAAACCGTGCCGTCTCTGCCCACCGTGACGCTCAACGCGTCGGCGGGGATAGTGATGGCCGGCTGCACCGGGTAGCCGCTCGCCGTCACCACCTGCCCTTGATTGTCCAGTTGAAAAGATCCATCCCGGGTGTAGGCGGTGGTGCCGTCCGGCATCAACACCTGGAAAAACCCTCCGCCGTTGATGGCGATGTCCAGGGAATTACCCGTCTGCACCAGGTTGCCCTGGGTATGGATCCGCTCGGTCGCCACCGTGCGCACACCGGTGCCCAGCTGCAGCCCGGACGGCAACTGGGTTTGCTGGGACGACTGGGCACCGGGCTGGCGCAGCGTCTGGTAAAGCAAGTCCTCGAACACGGGGCGCGATCGCTTGAACCCGTTGGTACTGACGTTGGCCAGGTTGTTGGCGATCACGTCCATCTGGGTCTGCTGGGCGTCCAGACCTGTCTTGGCAATCCAAAGGGAGCGAATCATCGGTGTTATCCTTAAGCGTTAATATTCATGATCTGCTCTGCCTGGTTGGCATCGCTCTGGGCGGTCTGCAGCAGCTTCATCTGCATCTCGAATTGGCGCGCCAGCCCGATCATGTCCACCAGGGCCTGCGCCACGTTCACGTTGCTGCTCTCCAAGGACGACGGAGCCAGCGCCACGTTGGCGTCGGCCGGTGCCGCAGTACCATCCTTGAGCCTGAACAGACCGTCATCCCCCCGGACCAGGTTGCCGTCCGGCGGGTTGACCAGTTTGATGCGGCCAAGGACCGTAATCGTGTTGGGGGTCTGCCCCGCCGGGATGGTGGAGATGGTCCCGTCCTTGGCCACCGTAATCGCCGAATCCGGGGGAATGGCGATAGGCCCCCCGTCCCCCATCACATTCAGGCCGTCGCGGGTCTGCAGCAAACCGTTGGGGCCCGTCTGGAGGCTGCCGCTGCGGGTATAGGCCTCACCGCCGTCTACCGCCTGCACGGCAATCCACCCTTTGCCGTTAATCGCCACATCCAGATCCCTCCCGGTCTGCTCGATTACGCCCGGGGCGAAATCCGCACCCGTTGTCGAATCAACCACGAAGGCGCGGGTGGGCGACCCTTCCCCGACCACGGGCAGGGCACGGAAGGAGTTGGTCTCCGCCCGATAACCGGTGGTGGTAGCATTGGCCAGATTGTGGGCGACCGACGCCTGCTGCAACATGACATGATTGGCGCCGGTCATGGCGATGTAGATGAGGCGGTCCATATCGGTCTGGTCGGAATTACCTAATGTTTACGATGGTGTTGAGCACAGTGGACTGGGCCTGGATGGTCTGGGCATTGGCCTGGTACACCCGTTGTGCGGTGATCAGGTTTACCAATTCCGCGGTCAGATCCACGTTGGAGCTTTCCACCGCCGCCGCCTGCACCACCCCCAGGTTGCTGTTACCCGGGGTGCCGACCATGGGTTGCCCGGAGTTGCCCGTCTCCGCCCACTGGTTGTTGCCCATGGGCTGAAGCCCCTGGGGATTGGTGAAATTGGCCAGGGCGATCTGCCCCAGGGTATTGGTCTGCCCGTTGGTGTAGGCCCCGATCACGACGCCCTTGTCGCTGATGTTGAACCCGCTCAGGGTGCCTGCCGCGTAGCCGTTCTGGCTCAGCGCGTTCACCCCGAATGGGCTGCCGAACTGGGTGCTCTGGGTGAAATCCAGATTGATGGCCATATTGGCGGCCCCGTTCCCCGGGGTGTAGGGCGGAGCGGCCAGTATCCCGTTGGTGGTGGAGGCGGCCTGGTCCAGGGTGCCGTCGTTCTTGAACACCAGATTGCCGATGGATACCGCCGGCGCACCCAGAGTGGGCGGCGTCACGGTGGGATCCAGGTAGGTGGTGCCGTTCCAATATTTGCCGTCCAGGGTTTGCTGCACCTCCCAGGTCGCGGGCGAAGGCGGGTTGGTCCGGGTGAAATACACGCTGACCTGGTGCGCCATGCCATAGCTGTCGTATGCGGTATATGCAGTGGCCGAGGTGTAGGTGGCGGCGTTAAGCGGGTTGAATGCGGTCACGGTCCGGTTTATCACCGGCGAGGTGGCATCCAGATTCAGCCCCATGGTGGCAAGGGTGGTCGGGTTGGGCTGCAGTTCGGCGGAGCTGAGCTGCAGCTTGGTGGGGGTGGAACTCAAAATGGCCTTGGAGACCGGGTCGTAAGGATATCCGGTAAGGTTCAGCCCGTTGTCGTTGACGATGTAGCCATTCTTGTCCAGATGGAACTGCCCGTTCCGGGTATAGCTCAGCGAGCCGTTATTATCCGCCATACGGAAAAAGCCGTTGCCGTTGATGGCCACGTCCAGCGGGTTGTTGGTCACGGTCAGGTTGCCCTGGTTGAACTGCTGCATGACCGCCCCCACCGACACGCCGATGCCCACTTGCGAGCCGCCGGCACCGATGAGCGAGTTGGCGAAGACGTCGGCAAACTGGGCCTGGGATGACTTGAAGCCAACGGTGTTGCTGTTGGCTATGTTATTGCCGATCACGTCGAGGTTCTTGCTGGCGGCATTCAGGCCGCTCAAACCCTGCTGAAATCCCATGTCCCTCTCCCTGTCTTAAAATATTTGTTTCACCTGGGACAGGGCAACCCCACCCAGACTGTCGGTATTCAATGTGGTGTCCTGCGCCCCCAGGGTAACGCTGCCCACCGTTGCATAGGCAAGGGACGTGGCGTCAACACTATTGCCGCCCTGCGTCGCCTGCACGCTGAAGGTATACTTTCCGCTCGGCGCGTTGGTGCCGTCGGCCTTCTGACCATTCCACTGGAACGGAACCACGCCCGCCGCCTGGGCACCCAAGTCGATCTTGTTCTGGACGTTGCCCGCCGGATCGCTCACCGTGACCACCAAGTCGTCCACCGCCTGGGACAGATCGACACCCCCATTGGCGGCGCCGTTTTGCAGCACCAGTTGCGATCCTTGCGCAAGAACGCTCCGGCCGATCAGCCCTGCCGCCTGCATGGAGCGGGTATCGGCGTAGGCGCTGGCCATACCCTGAAGCGTAGTATTGAGCTGGTTGATCCCGTCCACCGTGCTGAGCTGGGCAAGCTGGCTGGTGACCTGCGCGTTGTCCATGGGGTTGAGCGGGTCCTGATTCTGCATCTGGGTGACCAGCAGCTTCAGGAAAGTCTGCTGAGTGTCGCTGACTGATGAACTCGCACTGGTGGCGCTTTGCGAGGCTAGCGTTGCACCTGTCCCGGTGGTGCTTGCGGTTGGTGACACGGCCGTCATCGTGATTCTCCTTTCCGGTAATAATCTACTGCCCCAAGGCCAGGGTCTTCAGCAGCAGGCTCTTTGCGGTATTCAACATGTCGACGTTGGTCTGGTAGGAGCGCGAGGCGGAGATCATGTTCACCATCTCCTCCACCACGTTGACGTTCGGCATCGTCACGTAGCCGTTTCCGTCGGCCAGGGGGTTCTTGGGGTCGTACACCTGCTTCATGGGCGACGGATCTTCGATCACCGACGCCACCTTCACCCCTTCCACCCCCGCCACGCCCGGGTTTAAGGGCGTAGCGGCGAACACCACCTGCTTTGCGCGATAGGGCTGCCCGGTGGAACTGGTCGCGCTGTCCGCATTGGCCAAATTACTGGCAACCACGTTAAGGCGCTTCGACTGGGCGGTCATGGCCGAGCCGGCGATATCGAATACGTTAAATAGAGACATGAGTATTACTGCCCTTGGATAGCCGTCATCATGATCTTGATCTGATTGCTCAGGAAAGTGAGCCCCGCCTGGTAGTGAATCGCGTTGTCGCTGAACTGGGCCATCTCGACGTCGGTATCCACCGTATTGCCGTCGATGCTGGGCTGCACGGCCGCGCGATACAGCACCCGCGCATTCAGCGGATTTGAGGAAAGCCCCGGGAGATGTCCGAGCTCCGTGGTTTCGAGCGCCAGGCCGCCGCGAGCCGCCTGGGCGCCCTGCAACGTCTTGGCGAAATCGATGTCCACCGCCTTGTAATTCGGCGTATCCGCATTGGCGATGTTGGACGCCAGCAATTGCTGGCGATACGCGCGCAGATTCAGCGCGTCTTCGTAAAAGCCGAATGCGGCGTTGAGTGCGTTGACCATGCCTACGGAACCTCAAATGGATCTGGTATGGGCAAGGTCAGCACGAACCGTGCCAGTTCTTTCCCACAAGGAGGCGCGCCCTATCGCGCACCGAGGCCGGCATTTGCCGCCCGCCCGGCACTGCCGCGGGCGGCAATAATTGCCGCCCGCGGCAAGAAGTTACGCAATCCCGCCCGGATTTCGGGCAATGAGAGACGAAAGGCAGCCGGCGGCGCCGGACAAGTTTAGGCCTCGGCCGAGACCACGCGGTTTCTGCCGGCCTGCTTGGCCTGGTACACCGCACGGTCGGCGCGTGCGATCAAAGACTCGCTGGTCTCGTTCGGGGCGCGCAACGCAACCCCGGCACTGAAGGTGATCAGGACGCGCCGGTTGTCGTGCAGAAAAAATTTTTTGGTGAGTTCCCTTTGCAACCGGATCATCACCTGCACTGCCTCCCTGGAGTCGGTGTCGGGCAGGATGATCACAAACTCCTCGCCCCCATAACGCGCGATCACGTCGGTCGGGCGCAGAGTTTCCTTCACCACCCGTACCAGATGGATCAATGCCTCGTCGCCCGCTTGGTGGCCCAGGGTATCATTCAGGCGCTTGAAGTGGTCCACGTCCAGCACAGCAATACTGAGCGGCGAATGTAGCCGGTCCCCCCTGGCGATCTCGCGCTCAAATTCGTCCTCCAGGCCGCGCCGGTTCAGTGCCCCGGTGAGATGGTCTTCGTGCACCATTTCGCTGACCTGCTCCAGCTCGACCTGCAATCGTTGAACCTTTTCCTCGGCCTCCTCGACCCGCTTGCGGGCTTCCAGCAACTCTTCCCGCGAACGCAGCATCTCCCGCTGAATGTCCTTGGTATCCGCCTGAAGATCTTCCAGAATCTGGTTGAGTTGTTGGATATCCTCGGTCTGCCCGATCCGGGCCGCGTGGCCGGCGATCTTGGCATGGTACTGGCCGGTGCTCTCGGACATCTCGCCCAGCCGGTCGACAAAAGAGGCCATCATCCGCTTCAAGGTCGCCTTGGCCTCGTTGAGGCCATGCTTGAGCACCCCCTGCTTTAGAAGCAGATCCTTGAAGCTGCGTTCGGCATAATACAGTTCCCGTGACGTGACCGGATGAGAGATCACCTCCCGTACCACCGCAATTTGCCCCTTCAGCCACTGATCGTCGGCGACCAGCTCGGAGATATTGTCCACCAGCAACCGCAGCAGGCTAAGCAATCCCGCGTGGATTTCGGCATCGCCCTCGCCGCGTATCTCCAGCTTGAACCAGAATTGCTTCAGGTCCTTGGCCAGCCCGCGCAGCACCAGGATGTCACTCGCCTCGCGCGCCCGTTTCGCCAGGCTGGCGGCTTCGTCCATCAAATCCGGAAACAGTGCCAGGCGGGGTGCAACGCCGAGTTCCAGGCATTGCGCCAACAGATCGCGCAGTTGTATCTGGAACTCTGACGCGGCAGCTTCGGCCGCTTCCGGAGGCGCCGGTTTCCCGGAGGGGGCGGCAGGCAACGGCCCGGGAGCCGCGGGGTCGTCCACCAGGGTGCCCCGGCGCACGGGAGTCTCCGCCCAGGAATTGACCAGCGCGCGAATCTTGGTGCGCAACGCGGCGGGATTGCTGCCGAAATTCGCCAACACGCGCTCCAACCCCTCCCGCTTGCGTCTCAGGGTCACTCCGCTATGCGCGGCCTCCCATTGCCTGACCAAATCGCGTATCAACTCGGCCCAGCCTCCCTCCGCCCCGCGCTCCTCCACCAGGTCGGCGAAGTCTTTCTCGAATTCCATCCAGTTCCGTGCCGCCAGCGCCTTTTCGAGCCGTTGCATGGATTGCTTCAGCGCCGGCAGGCGCTCGCCACTAGCGCGCAGGATCCTCTGCAGCGCCAACTCGGCACCGGGTTCCGTTGGCGCCTGTGCTCCAGCGATTTCGTGGTAAAGCCGGCGGTAATTGTCAGGGGTAGGCGCGATCCGCCGCACCGACAGGATTTTGAGGGTTTCCCGTGCGATATCGGTCGGATTGCTCAGGTTTGGCATATTGTTCCGGACGAACGCTGTTCGGCAATGGAGGACGGGCATCGCCCGCCCTTCCGCCACCGCCGCTGCAACATATTATCACCCAACCAGCCGCCCTCACAAACACAAGCCCTGCCCGCGCGCGAAGGAACTCTCGGCGGTCTCGGGTGATCCAATTTGGCCCGGAATATCGCCAGGCGACATTTTGGTCTAAAATGGGCTCGATCAGGACACGTTGTCCCTGCGGGATCCCCGGCGCTTAGCCGGAAAGCAGGCTCTGCGGCGGGACCCCGCACCTTATGGCCCCATCCCCTTTCACCAGGAATCGCCGATGCAGTCCCTACTGGTTCGCCTCGCTTTGTGGTATGCCATCCTCGCCGCCATTCCCGCTATGGCCGCCTGGCAGGAGTTGCCGCCCCTGCGCAAGGTGGTGGATAACTACATCGCAGCCAGGACCGCCGAATTGCCCGGGAAAACGGAAGTGGCTGTCGGCGCAATCGATCAGCGCCTGCGGCTCCGCCGGTGCGAAAACCTGGAGGCTTTCCTCCCGCCCGGAACGCGGCTTTGGGGAAACAGCACCGTGGGGATCCGTTGCATTGGCCCGTCCCCATGGTCTATCTATGTCCCGGTCAGCGTCAAGGTGATCGCCCCGGTAGTGGTCAGCACAAGGCCGCTGGCGCAGGGCCGGGTATTGACTCGGGACGATTTCGCGCTACAGAATCAGGATATTACACGACTGCCGGCAGGGATTATCTCCGACCCCGCGCAGGCGCTGGGAAAAACCATCACCAGCAGCATACCGTCCGGCTATCCCCTTCTCATCGAAATGCTGCGCGCCCAGACGGTTATCCTGCGGGGTCAGACCGTGAAGGTGATCACCCGTGGCCCCGGCTTCAAGGTGAGCACCGAGGGCAAAGCACTCGCCAATGCCAGCGCCGGCCAGGTGGTTCCCGTGCGCACTCAGTCCGGCCAAGTGATCAACGGCATCGCGAAACCGGAAGGCGTGGTTGAGATCGCCTTCTGACCCACGGCTACCGGGGATAAAGCCGCCCGAAATCTCGGCCAGCCTATGGCGCCAAGGCATCGGGATCCGCTGGCGGGCAGCCGTAGGGTTTTTGAGTGTCCGTTGAGATACTTTTATTTGCCGGGCAAACCGAAGCGATGGCTAAAGTTTTTTTGTTCCTTGACGATAAACTGCTATAAGAAAAATCGGACGGCCTGTTGAGGAACGCTCCTTTGTCGCTCCCTGAACAACCGGGTTTTCCCATGTTAGCGAGGTAACCCCTTGAAAATAGACAATTCAATTAAGACAACGCCCGGGAAAAGCGCCGCCGACGGGCCGAAGCCCCAAAGTCCCGCCAGGGGCGTACAACCCGCACCCCAGCCGCAGGCCCGCGACAATGTTCAGATCACTTCGCTTTCTTCCCAACTCCAGGCACTGGAAAGCGGGCTGTCCGATGTGAGCGTCGTGGATACGGCTCGGGTCGACGCGATTAAGCAGGCAATCAGCGAAGGACGGTTCAAGATCAATTCGGAGGCGGTCGCCGACCGCTTGCTGAACACGGTCAAGGAATTGGTCCTTAACCAAAAAGGCTGATCCTTTGAACAGTTTCGGAACCACGAGCGGCAGCGCCGGCCTTTTCAGCGATCTGAAGGCGGAATGCCAAAGCTTCGAGGAATTCTACGAAATCCTGCAGGCCGAGGAAAAAGCGCTCACTTCCGGAGAGATTGACAAACTGGTGGAACTGGCGCGACGCAAATCGGAAAAGGTCGTGGTGCTGAGCGGCCTGGCGGAAAAACGCAATCGCTTCCTGATAGCTCAATCTCTAACCCCCGACCAGCAGGGAATGGCACGCTGGCTCGAACTCAATGTCGCCGAGCAGGAAGGAAATATCGGCAAGGCGTGGCGCCGCCTGGTCGATGTTGCCCAACGCGCGCGGCGACTCAACGAAACAAACGGGGCGATGATTGAAGCGAAGCTGCGCTACAATCAGCAGGCCCTCGCGGTGTTCCAGTCAGCCGCGACACAGCTCAGTTTATACGGCCCCGATGGCAAGACCCACAGCCCGGGCAGCATTCGACCCCTCGGAAAGGTTTGAGGGCTCGGCCCGCCGTAATCAGCGCTTCCCGGTCGAGGCTTCTTTGACTGCCTCTCCCCGCGTCTCCTCCGGCACCGCCGTATTCCGGTCTTTTTGACCTAACTTCGGAACGTCCTCCGTAAGCGGGGGTTCCGGAGTCCAACCTTGGCCTTCCGCAAGAATCATCACCGTGACCCTGCGGTTTCTGGCGCGTCCCTCCGCCGTTTCATTCGAGGCTACCGGGCGGTTGTCGGCATAGCCGATCACCTCCAAACGGCTGCCCTTTACGCCGTTCTGGGTAAACAGACGCACCACGCTGCTCGCGCGGGCAGAGGACAACTCCCAGTTGGAGGGGTATTGGGCGGTGCTGATCGGCTCATTATCGCTGTGTCCCTCCACCTGGACATCGTTGTCAATGCCCGCCAGCACCTGGCCTACGGCGGTCAACGCCTTGATGGAACTTTTTTCCAGCACGGCTTCCCCAGAGGCGAACAATACGCTGGCATTGATTTCGACCGCTACGCCGCGGCTGCTTTGCGTGACCCTGACCTGCCCCTCCTTCACCAATGGCTCCAGCACCCTGAGGATGTCTTTCGCCACAATCTTCATTTTCTTTTCTTGCGCCTTACGCTTCGCCTCCAGGATGGGGTCGTCTCTCTTCAGCACTATGATTTGCTTGATGACGGACTGTCCCATCTGTGAACCGGAGGTACCGTTTTGCATCGCAGATGGAACCGGGACCGAGGATTTCGGTTGATTCTGGAAGGCGTTGATCAACGCATCGCTCAAGACTCGATACTTCCCTTCGTTGACTTGGGAAATGGAGTACATCACCACGAAGAAAGCGAACAGCAAGGTGATGAAATCGGCGTAAGAAACCAGCCAGCGCTCGTGGTTTTCGTGATCTTCGTGCTTGTGTTTCCGTGCCATATGAGCTGATCTGGTTTGGTGGAAACCTCGTGCATGACTCGCAGCGGGTAGCGACGCGGCACTACACGATATATCCCTGCAATTTGTTTTCTATCACCCGGGGGTTTTCCCCGTTGGAGATCGAAACCAGGCCCACTATCAGCATCTCGCGCATCACCACCTGGTGGGCAATCAGCGCCTTGAGCTTGTTGGCCATCGGCAGAAAAAAAAGGTTGGCGGAACCCACCCCGTACACCGTCGCCACGAACGCCACGGCGATGCCGCCCCCCAGCTTGGACGGATCGGACAGGTTCTCCATCACGTGGATCAGCCCAAGCACGGCGCCCAATATGCCGATGGTCGGAGCATATCCCCCTGCCCCTTCCCAAACTTTGGCGCCGCTTCGCAAGTGCTCTTCATACGTACCGATCTCCACTTCCAGGGTTTCGCGCAACACCTCCGGCTCGGCGCCGTCCACCAGCAAATGCAAGCCCTTGACCATGAAAGGATCGGTAAGCTCATCGATCATCGGCTCCAGCGCGAGCAGCCCTCCCTTGCGCGATGCGCTGCTCCAAACGATAATCTGTTCGATCAGTTCCTGGGGATTCAGCTTGGGCGGGATGAAGATCCATTTGAGCATCTTGATGCCCAGAAAAAATACTTTCACGGAACTTTGCAACATGATGGCGCCGATTGTGCCGCCGAAGACGATCACGAATGCCGTCAGTTGCAAAATGGAACCGACGTTCCCCCCCTCCAACACCTGTCCGCCGACGATCGCGGTCAGGGCAAGCAGGATGCCGAATATGCTGACTAGATCCACTTGCGCCGCTCCGCCAGCACCCGGGAACCTGTCGGACTCAGGATGAATCGGCTGAAAAAGCGGGAGAACGGTCCATATTTAGCCAAATTTCCGATAAATAGGTCCACTATTCCCCTCGAACTTGTCAAAATCCGCCCTCGCTCTCCCGCTCTTTCCACACGACTGCCCCGAGTTCGATCGGGTCCTGACGGCAAGGAAGGAAATTTGGAGAGATTGTTTTTTCTAAGTCGGCTCTTGGTATACGGCAGGTTCGCGATTTTCTTGAGAAGCGGGGATGATATTATTCCGTCCACTCCCTAAGCCGGCTGCGCAACCGGGCAACAGCCTGACCGTGCAACTGGCACACCCTGGATTCGCTGACTCCCAGGATCTGTCCGATTTCCTTCAGATTCAGTTCCTGTTCGTAGTAAAGCCCCATCACCGTTTTCTCGCGCTCGGGCAGGGTGTCGATGGAGGCAACCACCATGGCGCGAAAACGCTCGTCCTGAATCAGATCCAGGGGATTTGAGCGGTTGTCCACGGTGTAACGTTCAAAAAAGTCGCCGTCATCCGAGTCTTGGAAATCCTCGTAATAGAGAAGTTGATGGCCTCGTCCGTCCATCAGCATTTGCTGATATTGCGCCACGGGCACATGCAGTTCGTCCGCCAATTCCTGTTCGGTCGGATGACGGCCCAGCCGCTGCTCCAGCCTGGTGATCGCCGCTTCGATCATGCGCATGTTTTTCCGCACATTGCGCGGCAACCAATCGGCGTGCCGCAGTTCATCCAGCATGGCGCCGCGAACCCGCTGCACCGCATAGGTTTCGAACTGGGCGCCTTGGCCACCGTCGAAGTGACTCACCGCGTCCAGCAGCCCTATCAGGCCGGCCTGGATCAGGTCGTCAACTTGCACGCTGGACGGGAGTCGCGCCATCAGATGATAGGCGATACGCTTCACCATCGGTGCGAATTGGGTCACAGCCTGTTCTTTATCCAGAGTTCCAGTTGCCTCGTACATAATCGGTCCAGCCTTGTGGCGAGAGGATGCGGCGCCGTGGCCGAAGCCACCACTCGTCCCGCGAGAGCATAGCCTCGAGACGACCTCTCCCCTGTCGCATCAAAGCGTGGATCGGCTGCGGCTTCAAAACCGCCGCGGCCGTAATTGTGCCAGCGCAGACTGGCCCTCAACTCATGCCGGAACTGAGCCCTTCTGCCGCCATCCGGCTGCTGTGGATCAGCCGCTGCATGAAACCCCTTAGCTGCCCGGTATCGTCTTTAGGACAAGGCCATTGTTCCAGCACCTCGGCAAGCTGGCGGAAATTGGCAGCCGATGCCGTTTCCGGAAAGGCCTCCACAACGGATCGGCCTAGACGGGATGACTGCCCCAATTTCTCGTCAAGCGGGACATGTCCCATCAGATCGAGGGTCACCTTCAGGAAGCGCTTTGCCGCGTGCGCCATGTTACCGAAAATGGCGCGCGCGTCCTCCGCCCCCACCTTGTTCACCAAAATGCGGAACCGACGCCTGCCGTACTGCTGGCTTAAGACTTTGATCAGGGCATAGGCATCCGTGATCGAGGCGGGTTGGCTAGAGACCGCTACTACGATCTCTTGGGCCGCGAGGCTCAGGGAAAGCATGTTCTTCTCCGCGCCCGCCAGCGCATCCACCAGTATCACGTCCGGTGTTCTGGAAAACTGGGTGAAGGAGTGAACCAGCCATTCCCGGCCATCGTCATCCAAAGAAGCCAGTTCCCTCACCCCGCGCGCAGCGGAGACGATACCGATGTCCTCCGGCCCATGCTGGGTAACCTCTTCCAGGGTTTTCTCACGCCGCATCACCTGCAGCAGATCGTAGTGGGAGGGCAGCCCCAGAAAATGAGATAGATTGCGCTCCTCCGGATTTTCGTCCAGCACCATCACGTTCCGGCCCCGCTTGGCAAGCGCCACCGCGAGATTCAAGACGTCGCTGGTCTTGCCGACGCCTTCTCTGCCGCTGGCTAGGGTAACAACGCGTACCGGATTACGCGCCAGTAACCGGCGCAGTCCCGCGGCTTGGTCGTCCAAGACCTCATCCACGGTACACCCCATCGCCCTGAGTCCGCCTTACCTTGGAGCAGGTCTCCGCCCCGCTGGATGCGTCTGCCAAGTCATCGGCAATCACCAGGGGGTAATCCGATTCCTGCAACGCAAACGGAGAGGGCGCATCGCCCAACTTAAATGCGCGGTCCAGCAGATAGAACGGATTGGCCAGATGGATGTCCTCCGGCACACGCTGGCCATTGGTCACGTAGTGCAGGGTGAGTTTGCGGCGCAGGATCACATCCAGCGCATTACCGATGCTGAGCGCCTCGTCCACCTTGGTAAGGATGCAGCCCTCCAGTCCATCGCCGCGATATGCCCGGACCACGTCTTCCAGCGTGCTCCCTTGGGAAGTCGCATTCAACAGCAGCAATCTCTTCACGTCGCGCCCGTCGCCGCGGAGCATGGAAAGTTGCTGCCCCAGCTTCTGGTCGCGCTGCCCCATCCCCACCGTGTCGACCAGGATCAGGTGCCTGCTCTGGAGATCAGAGAGGGTCAGTTTGAGTTCTGCCTCGTCCTTGACGCTGTAAACCGGTACTCCCAGGATCCGCCCGTAGATACGCAACTGGTCATGAGCGCCGATCCGGTAGCTGTCGGTAGTCAGCAAGGCCAACCTTGTCGGCCCATGCTTCAAGGTATAGTGGGCCGCCAATTTGGCGACGGTCGTGGTTTTGCCTACACCGGTCGGCCCCACCAACGCATACACCCCGCCTTTTTCAATAATATCGTTGCCCGACGTGACCGCGCGAAGGTTGTAGCCCAGCACTGATTTGACCCACCCGAGCGCTTTTTCGGAGTCATAGCCGGCAGGCACCTTATCCAGCAATTGACGCGCCAACGCGGGGCTCAGACCCACCATCAACATACAGCGAAGAATCTCCACCTTTTCCGGCTCGCGCCGTTGCTGCTCGGACCATGCAAGGCTGGCGAGCTGGCTCTCCAGCAAGCGGCGCATGGACCGGATCTCTTTAAAAATGTCGTGGGAAAGGATATCTTTTCGGTCTTTTTCAACCTTGTGCTCGGGGCCCGGTCCGGGCTCTTGGGCAGGGGGCTTCCCTGCCGTCCCTTCTGGTCCGGCCGCCGTGCTACGGGGGGGCGGGGAAAACTCCTTCGCCAAGGGGGACGAAGCGGCCGTTTGAGCTGAGGCCAGGTTGGCCATGTCACGATCGGCCACCGCCATGATCTCTACCCCGCCGGCCACCTGGCGATTGGACAAAATAACGGCATCGTCGCCCAAAGTCCGGCGCACCTGCTGCAATGCTTCACGCGTCGTGCTGCCGTAGATTTTCTTGATCATTGGGGCCTGCCTCCGAGTACAGCGGTGACCTTGATGGATTTGGAATCCGGCACCTCTTCATGGGATATGACTTTCAACTGCGCCACGGCACGGCGCAGGAACCGCGAAAGAACTGTGCGCAAGGGCCCGGGAACCAGCAACACCGGGGGCAATCCCAGCATTTCCTGCTGCTGCACCGCCGCCCCCGCCTGTCGCAGCAGGTTTTCCGCCAGCCCCGGCTCGAGCCCTGCGCCCTCCACGCCCCGGGTCTGGGTGGCCTGCAGCAATACCTGCTCCAGGGCGGGGTCCATGGCGATCAACTGCAACTCGTTCATACCGGGATAAATCTGATGAATAATAGCACGCCCCAGCTTGACCCGTACTGCAGCGGTCAACTCGTCCGCATCCTGCGTTCGGGCGCCGTGGTCTGCCAGCGCCTCGATGATGCTCTTCATATCGCGGATATGCACCCCCTCTTCCAGCAGGTTTTGGAGGATCTTCTGCAACGTCCCCAGCGGCACCACCTTCGGCACCACGTCCTCCACCAGCTTTGGCGACTCCTTCGCGAGATGGTCCAGCAACTGCTGCACTTCGTCCCGCCCCAGCAGTTCGGCGGCGTGGTTCTGGATGACATTGCTCAGATGGGTCGCAACCACGGTGCTTGCGTCAACTACGGTGTAGCCTAGGGTCTGGGCCTGCTCCCGCAGGCCTGCCTCAATCCACACCGCGGGCAAACCAAAGGTGGGGTCATGGGTGGGTGTGCCCGGCAGCGTCCCCATCACGCGGCCGGGGTTGATGGCCAGATACATGCCGCTGAAACCTTCCCCTTGCCCGACCTCCACTCCCTTCAGGGTGATGCGATAGCCGTTGGGGCGCAACTCCAGATTGTCTCGGATATGCACCGCCGGCACCAGGAACCCCATGTCCTGGGCGAACTTCTTGCGGATGCCGCGAATCCGCCGCAGCAACTCGCCGTCCTGGCTCCTGTCCACCAGCGGGATCAGCCGATAACCCACCTCCAGCCCGAGAGTATCGACCGGGGTCACATCGTTCCAGCTCACCTCCATCGGCTCGGGCGGCGGCGCCACGGCCGGGGCTGCCGGCGTCTCGGCGACGATTCTTTCGCGCCGGTCGAGGTAGAAGCCGGTGCCTCCCAGGGCAGCGGCAATGGTCATGAAAGCGACATGGGGCATACTCGGTATCAGCGCGATCATCAGCAGAATCGACGCCGTGATATAGAGCACTTGAGACTTCATGAAGAGCTGCCCCAGCAACTGCTCGCCGAGGTCCTGATCGGTAGAGACGCGGCTGACCACTATGCCGGCCGCAGTGGAGATCACCAGCGCCGGGATCTGGGCCACCAGGCCGTCGCCGATGGTGAGCAGGGTATAGTTGTTGACGGCGGTGGCAAGATCCAGGCCGTGCTGCAACACCCCTACCGTCAGCCCGCCTATGATGTTGATCAGCAAAATCATCACGCCGGCAATGGCGTCGCCGCGCACGAATTTGCTGGCACCATCCATGGAGCCATAGAAATCCGCCTCTTGAGAGATGTTGGAACGCCGCTTTCTAGCCTCCTCCTCCCCGATCAGACCGGCGTTGAGATCGGCGTCGATGGCCATCTGCTTGCCGGGCATGGCGTCCAGGGTGAAGCGCGCGCTGACCTCGGCGATCCTGCCGGCGCCTTTGGTGATCACCACGAAGTTGATCACCACCAGGATGATGAACACGACCAGGCCGACTGCGTAATTCCCCCCCACCAGAAAGTGGCCGAATGCCTCGATCACTTTTCCGGCGGCGGCCGGACCGGTATGCCCATAGAGCAACACGACCCGGGTCGAGGCCACGTTCAGCGACAGGCGCAGCAGGGTGGTCACCAGCAGGACCGTGGGAAACACGGAGAATTCGAGCGCTTCCTGGGTGTACAGGCTGACCAGCAGGACAATCATGGCCAGTGCGATATTGAAGGTGAACAGAAGATCCAGCAAAAACGGCGGCAATGGCAGGATCATCATCGCCAGGATCATGATGATCAGGACAGGCCCGGCCAGCTTGTTCAGATTGAATCCGCCGAGGACGGCCGAGGGATTGGCCGGGGTACTCATTCAGGTTTCTCCCCCGGGTCAAGCTCGGGCGGAACGGCCAATTCCTCCGGCATTTTCGGCTGCGCCCCGCCATGGGTGCGGTAGTTGCGCAACTGATAGACATAGGCCAGCACTTCGGCCACGGCCGTGTACAGCGCGGACGGGATCTCGTCTCCCAGGTCGGCATGGCGATACAGGGCGCGCGCCAAAGGCGGCGCCTGTAGGATGGGCACGCCGTTCTCCTCCCCGAGCGCGCGGATCCTCTCCGCCAGCAAATGGCTCCCTTTCGCTACCACCCGCGGCGCACGCATTTCCGAGTCCTGGTAGCGCAGCGCCACCGCATAGTGGGTCGGGTTGGTCACGATCACGTCGGCCTTGGGAACCTCGGCCATCATGCGCTTGCGCGCCGCCTCGCGCTGCAGGCTGCGAATACGGGCCTTGATCTGGGGATCGCCCTCGCTCTCCTTGGTCTCCTGGCGCACCTCCTCCTTGGTCATTCGGAGTTGCTTGGCATAGGTCCAAAGCTGAAAGGGGACGTCGATCGCCACGATCAGAACCATCGAGGCGACAACCACGAGAAAGGTGTGTCCCGCTAGCCTGCCGAGGTGGGCAAGGCTCGTGCCGAGCGGTTCACCGGCCAGGCCCAGCAGGGTATCCACGTTATGCCAGATAACCCACGCCGCTACCCCGCCGATCAAAGCGGACTTGGCAATCGCCTTGGCAAGTTCCACCACGGCCTGCCAGGAAAAAATGCGGCCGAAGCCCTTCGCCGGATTGAGCCGGCCGAAATCCGGTTGCACGGCCTGAAAGGTGAACAGCCAACCGCTCAGCAGCATGGAAGAAGCCACCGTCGCCACCACCAGCAGCAACAGGAAGGGCAAGAAGGCTAGCAGGACCTCCAGCGATTCGCGCTGCAAGCGCTCCAGCATCGCCAGGGAATTGAAGGCATCCGCCCGCGTCAGGGTAAAGCCGTGGCGCATCATGGAGGCCATCTTCTCGATAAGCCCGCCCCCCATGGACATCAGACCGGCACCGGCGGCCAACAGCACAGCGAACGTGGTCAATTCGCGGGAACGCGCCACCTGCCCCTTTTCGCGCGCTTGCTCGATTCGCCTGGGCGACGCAGGTTCTGTTCGTTCTAAATCGCTGTCTTCGGCCATTCCCAACCCCCGTTGCGGTGGTTAGTGTAACATGTCAGCCGACGCTGCAAAATGACATTTTATTAGATTATACCGTGACTTAAGGCTCCAGCAAGACAAAACGCCTCGAGAATGCCATTATTATTATACAACCAGATGATTTTACGCCAAATTATCTTTCAGAACCGCCTCGTCCACCCCGCTATGGAACAGCGCCGGATGTGGCATGCGCACGACAGTACGTCAACTCACCTCGTCGATCCATGCCAACTGGATCGCTTCCAGGATTTTTTCATTAGACTTGTCCGGGTCGTCGGCGAAACCTTCCAGTCCCGTCACCCAGCGGTGAAGATCGGTGAAACGCACGTATTGGGGGTCCACGTCCGGGTGGTTCTCGCTCAGCCCGATTGCGATCTCCAGGGTGTCAATCCATTTCATGGAAACTCTCCTGTTTTCAGCCAGGGGGCCCTTCCTTGGCCATATTGATGGTGTACTTGGGGATTTCGACCACCAGGTCGGCGCCGTCCACCCGCGCCTGGCACGACAGCCGGGAGGTGGGCTCCAGGCCCCAGGCCCGGTCCAAGAGGTCGTC
>JAJZUU010000051.1 GCA_021848325.1 Pseudomonadota bacterium
GCCTCCAGCTCACCCCTTTCATCCTCCAGCAACGTCACTTTGTAAAGTTTCATCGGAAAGCCCTCGCCGTCTTGAAGAAGATGGCGAGAGTCTAACATAATATATACGACATATCATGCGTGACGTGACACTAGCATTTCCCGCAAAATACCCCCGATGACGAATGGCTCAAAGAAGCGGGGAAGCGAGGATGGATTGTACTGACTCGCGACAAGAATATCCGCCGTAGACCAAACGAACTTCAATCGTTTCGCGATAATGGCGTGATAGCTTTCGTGCTGACCGCGGGAGATGCCTCGGCTGCCGATACCGCCGCGCTTGTGAGCCGACTTTATCCCAAACTCATCCGCAAAGCGCAAGGCGCAAAGCCACCGGCGATGTTCTCGGTCACGCTCGCCGGAACAATCAGCCCGATCAAGCTTTAAATTATTCCAAGCGAAGTGGATAATTGTCCGGACGTCGACAAGGGTAGCTGATAGAATTCCGGTTTTCCATTTCCCAAGACCCCACCTTATGGCCACCTTGATCCTGCTCAAAGCCTTCATCCTCGGCATCGTCGAGGGCGTCACCGAGTTTCTTCCCATCTCCAGCACCGGCCACCTGATCATCGTCGGGGACCTGCTGAACTTCAACGACGAGGTGGGCAAGGTATTCGAGATCGTGATCCAGTTGGGCGCCATCCTGGCGGTGTGCTGGGAATATCGCGAGAAGATCGGCCGGGTGGCCGCCGGCCTGGGCAGCGATCCGGTGGCGCGGCGCTTCGTGGCCAACCTGTTCACCGCCTTCCTGCCGGCGGCGATCCTCGGCCTGGCCTTCATCAAGGCGATCAAGGCGCACCTGTTTCACCCGTTCACCGTGGCCATCGCCTTCATCCTGGGGGGGCTGGTGATTTTCTGGGTGGAAAGGCGCTCGTTCCGGGTGCGCGTCGACGACGTCGACGACATGACCTGGCGCGACGCGCTGAAGGTCGGCTTCGCCCAGGCCTTTTCCCTGATACCGGGGACCTCCCGCTCGGGGGCGACCATCATGGGCGGCATGATCTTCGGCCTGTCGCGCCGGGCGGCCACCGAATTCTCTTTCTTCCTGGCCATCCCCACTATGTTCGCCGCCACCTTCTACGACCTGTTCAAGCACTGGCACCTGCTGCACGCCCACGACCTGGCTGTGTTCGCGGTTGGCTTCGTCACCGCCTTCGTGAGTGCTTTCTTCGCCGTGAAAGGGCTGCTGCGCTACATCGCCCACCACGACTTCGTGGCCTTTGCCTGGTACCGGGTGGTGTTCGGCATTATCCTCCTGGTCTACTACCGGGCGGAACTGTTTCAGGTGATGGGCTGAGGGATCAGTGGACGGCGGCCTTGACGAAGGACTCGATGTGGTCCAGTAGCTCCTGTTCCTGGTAGGGCTTGCCGAGGTAGGCGTCGACCCCGAGTTCCTTGGCGTAGTTACGGTGCTTCTCCGCGGTGCGCGAGGTGATCATGATGATCGGGATGTGGGCCGTGGCGGGGTCGTTGCGCACGTTCTTGGTAAGTTCGAATCCGTCCATGCGCGGCATCTCGATGTCCACCAGCATCACGTCCGGCCGGTTGTCCTGCAATGCCTGCAGCGCCTCCACCCCGTCCTTGGCGGTGATCACCTGGTAGCCCTCGCGGGCGAGCAGGTTGCCGGTGATCTTGCGCACCGTAAGGGAGTCGTCCACCACCATGACCAGCGGTGCTGCGCCCGGTTTCCCCTGCTCGCCGGCCGCTTCCGCGCTGCGGGCGGTCGCCGGCACGATGGGTTCGCGCTGAGCAAGCTGCACCGGGTTGAGGATGATCACCACCTGGCCGTTGCCCAGCACGGTGGCCCCGGCGACGCCGCTAACCCGAGCGAGCTGGGGACCGATGTTCTTGACTACCACCTCCCGGTTGCCCACCAGATCGTCCACGTGGATCGCCGCGCGCTGGGCGCCGCTACGCAGCAGCAGGACCGAATTGTAGCGCTTGCCCGCCGGGGCGCTCTCCTGGTCGCCCAGCAGCCGCGGCAGATAAAAGAAGGGATAGTGCTCGCCCTGCCACTCCACCTCCTTTTCCCGGTAGAGTTGTTCCAGAACGTCCGGCTTGAGCTCCTGGACCTGTTCCACCATCACCGAGGGCACGGCATATAGCTGTGAAGCGGCGCTCACCAGGACCGCCTGGGTCACGGCCAAGGTCAAAGGCAGGTAGATGGTGAAGGTTGCCCCCCGGCCCTTTTCGGAAAAGACCTCGATCCTTCCGCCGAGGCCGATCACCTCGCTGCGCACCACGTCCATGCCGATGCCCCGCCCCGAGACCTGGGTAAGTTGTTCGGAGGTGGAAAAGCCCGGCGTAAAAGTCAGCTCCATCAGCCGTGCGTCGGGTGCCTGCTCCCCGGGTTCCAGCAAGCCGAGTTGCTCCGCCTTCTGGCGCACCACGTCCAAGTCGATGCCGGCGCCGTCGTCGCCGAACTTGAGGACAATCTCGTTGCCTTGCTGGCGCGCTTCCAGCGAGAGCTCTCCGATCTCGTGCTTCCCGGCCGCGACGCGCCGGGCCGTGTCTTCCAGGCCGTGGACGATGGCATTGCGCAATAGATGCTCGAACGGCGCGGTCATCTTTTCCAACACGCTGCGGTCGATCTCCACGTTACCGCCGCGGATATCCAGGTTGACCTTCTTCCCCAGCTCTTTCGCCGTCTGCCGCACGACGCGGTGCAGCCTCTCCGCCAGACTGGCCAGGGGCACCATGCGCACGCGCATCAATTCCTGCTGCAGGTCGCGGTTCATGCGCGCCTGCTGCAGCAGGGCCGCCTCCGTCTCGTCCAGGTTGCGCAGCAAGGTTTGTTGCACCGTAGCCACGTCGTTCACGCTCTCGGCCATCATGCGGGTGAGTTCCTGGAAACGGGTAAACCGGTCGAACTCCAGGGGATCGAAAGTGGCGTCTTCCTCTCCCGTGTTGGCGAAGCGGGACTGCATCTGGCTTTCCGCCTGGATCTCGATCTCGCGCAACTGGTGGCGCAACCGCCCCACGTTCTCGGTGAGATCCAGCACCCCCTGCTTGAAAGCCAGCATCTCGCCTTCGATCCGGGAGCGGGCGATACTCACCTCCCCCGCCTCGTTCACCAGGCGGTCCACCACGTCCGCCCTGACCCGCAGCACGGCCCGCTGCTGCTCGGCTTCGGCATGGCCGGTGTCGGGTTCGGCCGCCGCCACGGGCTCCGGCGGCTGTTCCGCCACAGCCGCCTCGGGAGGTGCCTCGCCACCGTGTTGCAGCCGCTCCAGGGTGTCGCCGAGGCGGTCGAAATCGGCATCCAGGTCGTCGAACAACGCGGACGGCACGGGGCCTTCCTCCACGGCCGCGATGACCCGCGTTTCCATATTGTGGGTAAGCTCGCCCAGCCGCATGGCCCCCGCCATGCGGGCGCTGCCCTTGAGCGTATGCAAGGTGCGCCGCAACGCCTGGGCAGCCTGGGTGTCGCCCGGCTCGGCGCGCCACTGCCGCAGTTGTCCGCCCACTTCCGGGAACAGATCTCCCGCTTCTTCGAGAAAAATCGGCAATAGTTGCGGGTCCAGGTCGTCGCGGATCACCCGCCGCTCCGGCCGGACCTCCGCCGTCGGCGCTGCCTCCGCTGCCTCCGCTACCGGCTGCGGCGCGGCACTTGGCGCCACCTCGGCCGGCGGGACGGCCGCTTCCGCCGGCTCCCTTTCGCTGGCCGCATGCTTGAGCATCGCCTCCAGCGAACGCATCAATTGCTTCGCCGGCTTGGGCTGCTTGTACGTGGCGATAGTCTGCAGCATCCTGCCCAGTCCGGCGATGGTGTCCCCCATGACCTTGATGTGCTTGGCGCCAAGCGTCCCGGGGTGCTCCAGCCTTTCTTGCAGCCAGCGTTCCAGCGCGTGGGCCAGATCCGCAAGCGCCGGGAAGCCGGTGGTCCTGGCGATGCCGCACAGGGTATGCGCGGCCCGCATGAAGTCGTGCGCGATGGGCGCATCCGGATCGACCTGCGCGCTGGCGAATTGCGTGCCCAGCGTGTCGAGGTGGTGCTGCGCCTCATCCATGAAGATGGCGAACAGCGCGGGAGAGAGAACGGCTTCTCCGATAACGATGTCGGGTTCCGCGGCCGCCGGCTCCGGTTGCTGCACCTCGGGCGCCACCGGCGCGCCTTCTTGCGGCGGCACCTCCGGCGCGGCCACCGCCTCAGGCTCCGGCGGAGCGGATTCGATCGGGGCCTGCGGCTCCGGCAGCGGCACGTCCGGCTGTGCGGGCTCGCCGGCTTTCAACTGCCCGGCAAGAGTCAACAGATCGTCTGCATCCACCTCGGCCACGCCGCTATCGCTCAGCTCCTGGACCCAGCGCGAGAAGGCACCGTGCGCCCGGGCTATCAGTTCCAGCAAGGCCGGCGTGGCGCTGCGCTCCTCCTCCAGCCATTGATTCATCACCTGCTCGATGTTCCATGCCACCTCGCCCAGGCTAGCCAGGCCCACCATGCGGCCGCTGCCCTTCAGGGTGTGGAACCCCCTGCGAATGGTGGTGAGGGCCTCCCTGTCGTGGGGACGCTCCCGGCACACCCGGAGGTTTTCCGCGACGGCGGCCAGCACCTCGTGGGCCTCCTCCAGATAGGTCCCGAGAAGTTCGGCGTCCACCGTCTCCTCGGTGGCATGCAGCAGGCGCGAGGCTTGCGCCGAGGGCGCCTCCGCCTGCACCTTGCCGGCGGCGATCGCTGCAATGACCCCCGCCAGCGCCTGGTCCGGCGCGGAGGGCGATTGCTCGGTGAGCTTGAGCGCCTCCCCGGCCTGGCGGTTCAGCGCTTCGTCCGCGACCAAATCCGCATCATGGCGCAGATTCTTCAGTGCCTGCGCCAGTTGCTGCCGCAGGGCCTCGTCCTCCGGTTGGCTGCGCCATTGCTCGAAATACTCCCGCACCCGCTGCTTTTGCATGGCCAGCCCCGACTCCACGCTGGCCTGGGGCGCCGCCTCTTCCGCCGCGGGGACGGCGCCGCCCCGGCCGGCCGCCACCCGCTTGAGCACCTGTTCGATGAGGTTGTCCGCATCGGGGCGGCCGTACTGCACCGCTTCGATATAGAAACCCAGGCTGCTGAGGGCTTCGGCGACCAATTCCAATTCGGCCTGGTCGACTGCGTAGTCCGGGTCGCCGAACTTCCGGATCAGGGTCTGGGATGCCTCAAGCAACTCCATCGCCTTCGCCAAATCAAGCATTGCAAGGGCGCCGGATATCTGGTGGACGAGCGGAGTCAGCGCGGCGAGGTCGCTACGCCTGGTTTGGTCGCGGAAAAAGGCATCCAGCACCTGCTCGATCTGGCGCAGGTTGGCCTGGATCTCGTGCGCCACCTGGGCCAGCAGCAGTTTCTCCTGCGCCTTGCGGCCGAATTCGTCCAGCAGGGGGATCGCCGGGGCCGCCGTCCCTTCCGCTTCGCCGGAGAGGCTCGCCTGCAGTCTCCCGCCCTGGACCTCGGCCTGCTGCGCAAATTCCGGGGTGAGGCGGGCGTAGTTCTCCAGCGCGCTTTCCAACAGCAGCAGCGCCGTCGCGGTCTCCATGGCAACCGCCTCCCTGCGTGCGGCGGGGACCTCGGCGGCCGCCCGGGAAGCGGCCTCTACTTGCCCCAGCAGCCCCTTGAAGGCGGAGTTTTCCAAAGCCTGGCTCTTGTCGTGGAGCGCGCTCACCTGATGCCGGAAAAAGTCGAGGCTGTCCTTTTTGCCTGAGGTGTATTTGAGCCAGGCCTCCTTGGCCGCCGCCAGGGTGCCCCTCAATTCCCTCAACAGGGGTTGAAGGCCGGCGAGCGCCGCCTCTTCCGCAAGCATCTCCCGGGGCGCGGAAGGGAGATGGTCGTCCAGTTCGAATATCCGTTTGACCTCCCTCACGGACTCGCTCACCGGGGGGCTTTTGGCGACGAGGTACAGCACGTCCCGCAGCAGGCGCTCCGCCACCTGGTGCGAGCCTTCGGTCAACCGACGCATCTGCAGGTCGATCCTGGCACACAGCTGCTTGACATTGAAATCCGGATCCAGGCCCTTGTTTATCAGGCTGTCCAGCAGGGCGAGCGCCGCCCACCAGAAGGTCCGCTGGACCGGCAGCGGCTGGCAGCGGTCGAGGACCGCCACGGCATCGCGCATGGCCCCGAGGCCTTCGGGCTCGTCCTGGTTGCGCAGCCACTTGAGCAATCCTCGTTGAAAAAGGCCGCGCTGGTCCTTGGCGAATTTGGCCAGTTGCGGCCCATCGACCGCCTGGAAAGCGGGGTTCTTCGGCGCCCGAATGCCCAGGTCGGGAAAGAACAGATCGCTTTCGCTGGGCTTTTCCGCACCGCGGGCCAGGCAGAGCTCGCGATAGACGGGGAAAAGCTTCAGGGGAACATTCGGCTCGCCGTTGATCAGGCCATCCAGATAGCCCCCCAGGGCGGCGATGGCGCGGCCGAGCAGATCGGCGTGCTCCGGGCGGGCGGGCACCCGGCCCTGTTCCACGTCGCCGACCAATTGCTCGACCTCGTCGCTAAAGCGCGCCGGTCCTTCGAGACCCACCATCTGGAGCGCCCCGGTCACCTGGTGCAGGTGCGTCAGGCAGAAACGCAGGGGCGTCGTATCGGACAGGTTTTCCGCAAACCGGCCCAAGTTTTCCCGCGCCTGGTCCAGGGCACGCTGGATTTCATCCCGAACCCAGGTCAGGGGCCCCAAGTCAAATTCCGTAATTGCGCTCATTGCGTTCCTACGACAGCTTGAAGCCGGCCACCGAACCCTTCAGTTCGGCGGCCAGTTCGGCAAGTTGACCGATGGATACGGCGGTCTGCTTGGTGCCTTCCGTGGTTTGCGTGGTGATATCCTGGATGTCCCGCATATTGGTCGCCACCTGGCCGGCGGACTCGGCCTGGTCCCGGGTCGCCTTGGAAATGCTGTCGATCAGTTCGGACAGGTTGCGGGAAACCTGGCCGATCTCGTTCAGCGCCTGGCCGGCGGCGTCGGACAGCTTGGTCCCCTCCACCACGCCCTGGGTGCTCCTTTCCATGGCTGCAACGGCATCCTGGGTGTCGGTCTGAATGGTCTTCACGATCGCGCCGATCTGCTTGGTCGCCTCGGCGGAACGCTCCGCCAGACGCTGCACTTCCTCGGCCACCACCGTGAAACCGCGCCCCGCGTCCCCGGCTGAAGCCGCCTGGATGGCTGCGTTCAGCGCCAGGACGTTGGTTTGCTCGGTAATGTCGGAGATCAGTTCCACGATTTCCCCGATTTCCTGGGAGCTTTCGCCCAGGCGTTTGATCCGCTTGGCGGTCTCTTGGATCTGGTCGCGGATTTCGTTCATGCCCTTGATGGAGTTCTGCACGGCTACCGTGCCCTTTTCGGCGGCCAGCAGGGATTGCTGCGCCACGTTCGCCGATTCTGCCGCACTGGCGGACACCTCGTTGATGGAATTCGCCATCTGCAGCACGGAAGCGGTGGTGTCCTCGATTTCCTGAAACTGTTTCTGGGCCGCTTCCAGTAGCCGGCTGGAGATGGCCTGCGCGTCGAGGGAGGCCAGGGTGACCTGTTCGGTGGTCTTGTTGATCCCGGTCACCAGCGAGCGCAACTCGTCGATGGTGTAGTTGATGGAGTCGGCGATGGCCCCGGTAATATCTTCGGTCACTCTGGCGGTAACCGTGAGGTCGCCCTCCGCCAAATCGCCCATTTCGTTCAGCAGGCGCAAGATCGCCTCCTGGTTGCGCTTGTTTTCCTGTTCGCTTTGCGCGGCGCGCCGCTTGGCCTCGTTTACGTTGACGGTCCCCACCAGGATCAGGCTGGCAAGGGCCAGCACCGCGAAGACGACGGAAAGCCATGCCCCGATCAGCCGCCCACCTTCCTGGTAGGCCTGGGTCAGCTTCTGGGTAGCGGCCAGCATACTGTCACTGCCCACGAAAATGCCCCGTCCCGCCTGCTTGGCGTTCACCAGATGCTGCATGTTCTGCAACACGGCGTTTACGTTGGCCTCGAAATCCTTGAATACATCCTGCAACTCGACGAGCTTGTCGCGGGTATCCGTATCCTTCACCGGGGTCAGGCGCAGTTCGTCGCTGCCGTTTAGCAGGCCCTGCACGACGTCGCGGAAGGTATTGGTGTCTTTTCCGAGCAGGAACGCCACCTCCGGATCGATCAGGTCGCTGGACAACAGGGCGTTGGCGTTCTTGGCCATGCGCTGGGTCAGCATGACCTGCTGGCTGGCCATGGATACTTCTCGCAGCGGCGAGCCCGCCTGGGTCATCAGGGCCACCACCTGCTCGGTCAGTTCCAGCAACTGGATGTTGCTGGCATTGATGGCCGCCACTGCCCGGTTCAACACGATCAGCGTCTGTTGCTGCGCCAGGATGAGATCAATCTCTTTGCTGGCCGGTCCCCAGAGTTTCTCCAGGTCCTTCAGCCCCTGCCGTGCCTGCCCGGAAGAAGGGGCGCCTTTGCGCAGCCGATCGAGGTCTTTCTCGAATACTTCCTTGCTTTCCTTGAGTTGCTGGAAGGCGACCGGGTTCCCCAGCACCGCCTGTTGCGCGCCCTTGGCCAGGCGTTGGGACAACATTTGCATTTCGGTGGAAGTGGCGACGTATTCCGCCCGGCGCCCCACCTGGAAGGTATTGTAGACCAGCGTCGCCGCCGCGAGTGCGATGAAGGCCAACATGGCGAAGACGAGCAGCACCTGCTGCCTTTCCGTGGGCAGATGCCCGATGAACGGCAATTTGCGAACCTCGCCACTGGCGCTTTTCCTGACCCCTCCCATGATGAGGGTAGTGCGCAATCCGCCGCCCTCTTTTCCTTCTTTCTTGTCGCGCCCGCCTCGGGAAAATATGCTGACTGCCATTCCTGCCTCCGTCGTGCTAGCTATTTTTGTGATAACCGGTTAGGACAACATGCCGAGGGGTTCGCCATGACTACAACCCAACCCGCAGGAACTCCGAACCGCCAACCAGCGCGGCCATGTCAAGCTCCCTCCACGTCTGGTTGGCCGAATCGGTATATTCCGCGGCAACCCAGGGCGCCTGGTCGGGGCCCGGCCGCTTCTGCTGGAACTGCTTCGGGTTGCGCAACCCCAGCATTCGGTCCACCAATAACCCGGAATTCACCTTGAACTTTGGATGGACCAAGAGCAGCCTGCTTTCCAGCATGGCCGAGGCCGGCTGCCCTCCCATGAAAGCGGAAAAATCCACGACTGTATACAAATTGCCGCGAATGCTCGCCACCCCCTTAAGCCAGGGGCGCGTCAAGGGCACAGCGGTAAACGGCGGAACGGGCACGACCTCGCTCGCGTCCATCAGGTCGACCAGCCATAGCCGGGAGCCGATCTCCAGCCCCAACTTGGAAGAAGCGGGCCCGACCTCGCTCAGCGCCTGCAGCCTGGAAGCCACACCTTCCTGAAATTCCCGCAGACTGATTTTTCTTGCCATTCTCCTGCCCTTGTGTCCGCCCTACCGCGGCCGGGCGCCTGTCGGCAGCCCTTGGGTCAAAGCACGCCTAGCCCAGCGCGGTGATCTTCTTGAGCAACTCCGCCTGGTCGACCGGCTTGACCACATAGTCCCGGGCGCCTTGCCGCATGCCCCATACCTTATCGGTTTCCTGGCCTTTGGTGGTGCAGATGATCACCGGGATATTCTTGGTTGCCTCATCCCTGGTGATGGCCCGCGTTGCCTGGAACCCGTTCAGCCCCGGCATGACGACATCCATCAGGATCAGGTCGGGTCTTTCCTGCTTGGCCTTCACCATGGCCTCTTCACCGTTTTCCGCCATCACCACCCGATATCCGCTTTTGGTCAGAAATTCACCCAGGAAATGTCTTTCCGTGGGAGAATCGTCCACCACCAATATTGTATTTATCGCCATACATATACCTCATTTACCTCATTATTAAGCAGTCGTCCGGTTGAGCGCATGCTTCCCGACTGTCTTCAGAAGGCTCTCCTTGGTAAAGGGTTTGGTCAAGTACTCATCGGAGCCGACCATCCTGCCCCTCGCGCGATCGAACAGGCCATCCTTGCTGGACAACATGATTACCGGGGTGGTCTTGAACTTGGGGTTCTTCTTGATCAGCGAACAGGTCTGATACCCGTCCAGGCGCGGCATCATGATGTCGACAAAAATGACAGCGGGGCGATGATCGCTAATCTTGGCCAGGGCGTCAAAGCCGTCCTCGGCCAGAACCACCTCGCAACCCGCCTGCAGAAGAAATATTTCGGCGCTTCTGCGGATGGTGTTGCTGTCATCGATCACCATTACCTTGATGCCGGCTAGATTGTTTGCCTCGCTCACCCATTCTCCCGGTTCATGTTGCGCGCCCGCGGCGGCACTGCGAAGGCTGCGCCAAACTATTTCAACGTGCTAAAATGTAGCACAATTCGACACGCCAAACCTAACGTTTTCCGCGAATGGATATCTTCAAAGTATGACCCGGCCAAATTTGCCCTTGGGTAAAAGGCGGCCGGGGTTCTCACCTCAGTAGGCGGTATATCGGCAGGGAAACGGAACACTTAAGGCTCGTCTGGCGAAATATCCGCGCTAGGAGCCTGTCGGACTTGAAGAATCGAAGCGAAGCGGGTCAGGCAGGCAAGCCGCGTAGCGGCTGCTCGCAAAATTCGGCTGGCCGAGGACAGATTTTGTCGATTTTGCAGGTCAATAGTCGTTCTATTGACCAAAAAAGCGGCGAAATATGGACCGGTCAGGTGGATTTGCAGCCGATTTCCTTTAAGTCCGACAGGCTCCTAGATCTCGATCAGTTCGAAATCTTCTTTGCGTGCCCCGCACTCGGGGCAAGTCCAGTTCACGGGGATGTCCTCCCACTTTGTCCCGGGGGCGATGCCTTCTTCGGGCAAGCCCTTGGCCTCGTCATAAATGAAACCGCAAATCAGGCACATATAGGTCTTATACAAGGGCGTTTCGCTCATTTCCGTACCCACGTATGGAAAAAATGTTCAATTATCTCATGCTCTTATTGCATGAGGTTCGCCGCACCCCGGCCGCCCGGGCGAGGATGCGCTGCACGGCCGCCTTCCCTCCTGGGCGCGGGCTGGGTTTCGCGGTAGAATTACGCAGTGGTTGCAACGGGCGGCGTGGAACCCTTCTTGGGCACGCCTGTCCTTCGTAAGGCCCCACCGATTTTATCATTTTCGCCGATCGACACGCCATGTCCCCACCCCCCCCTCTCGTCCTGACCTTCGCCGCCACCGACCCCAGCGGCGGCGCGGGGTTGCAGGCGGACATCCTCACCCTGGCCAGCCTGGGCTGCCACCCGCTATCCGTGGCCACCGCCATTACGGTGCAGGACACGCTGGGGGTCGAGGACATTATGGCGCTGGATGCGGACCTGGTTTCCGACCAGGCGCGCGGCGTGCTGGAAGACATGGCGGTGGACGCCTTCAAGATCGGGCTGCTGGGCAGCGTCGAGACCATCGCGGTCATCGCGGAGATCGTCTCCGACTATCCGGACATTCCCCTGGTGCTCGACCCGGTGCTCGCTTCGGGCCGGGGCGACCAACTGGCGACGGAGGAAATGATCTCCGCCATGCGCGAGTTGCTGTTGCCGCAGGCCACCCTGGTCATCCCCAACAGCATGGAGGCACGTCGCCTGGCCCAGGACGAAGGCGACGAGGAGGACGACCCGGACCTGGGCGAATGCGCGCGGCGCCTGTTGGACATGGGCTGTGAATACGTGCTGATCACCGGGACCCACGAAAACACACCCCAGGTGGTGAACACCCTGTACGGCCGCGAGGGGGCGCTGCGCAGCGACACCTGGCAACGCCTGCCGGGGAGCTATCACGGATCCGGCTGCACCCTGGCCGCCGCCGTGACCGCGAGCATCGCCCACGGCTTCGACATCGCAGAGGCGGTCAAGGAAGCCCAGGAGTATACCTGGCAGACACTGCGCGCCGGCTTTCGCCCGGGCATGGGACAATATATCCCAGACCGCTTGTTCTGGGCGCGGGACGAGGACGATGAAGACGCGGATTAGCGGGCTGTATGCGCTCACACCCGACCTGGCGGATACCGCCGCCCTGGTAGAGCGCGTGCGCGCGGCGCTGGAAGGCGGCGCAACCTGGGTTCAATACCGCAACAAGGCGGCGGCGCCGGAGTTGCGGCGGCGGCAGGCACAGGCGCTGCGTGATCTATGCCGCGTGTTCCCGGCGCCTCTCATTATCAACGACAGCGTCGAACTGGCCGAGCAGATCGGTGCCGACGGGGTTCATCTGGGGGCGGAGGATGGGAGCGTTCGGGAGGCCCGGTCCAGGCTCGGGGCGAAAATCATCATCGGTGTGTCTTGCTACAACAGCCTGCAACGGGCCTCCCTGGCCCAGGAAGAAGGCGCCGATTACGTGGCCTTCGGCAGCTTTTTCGGCTCGCCGACCAAACCGGGGACGGCGGTCGCCCCTCCCGAACTGCTCAGCCGGGCAAAGCAGTGCCTGCGCCTGCCGATCGTGGCAATCGGGGGCATCACCCCATCCACCGCACCCACATTGGTGGAGCACGGCGCGGATGCCCTGGCCGTGATAAGCGCCCTGTTCGACCGCGGCGATGTCGCCACCGCCGCCCGCGAATTCGCCGGCCTGTTCTCCCGGTCTCGGAGCGTCGGGATGCCTTCATAAACACGTTTCAAAGGAAAGAATAATGGCCTCACGCAATCAAGAGCTCTTCGAACGGTCGCAACGGCGCATCCCCGGCGGGGTCAATTCCCCGGTACGGGCGTTCAAGGCCGTCGGCGGTACGCCGGTGTTTTGCAAACGCGGCCAAGGGCCCCGTTTCTGGGACGCGGACGACAAGCCGTACATCGACTATGTGGGCTCCTGGGGTCCACTGATCCTCGGCCACGCCCATCCGGAGGTGGTTGCCGCGGTGCAGGAGGCCGCAGCCCGGGGCTTGAGCTTCGGCGCACCCACGGAGCAGGAACTGGAAATCGCGGAATTGCTGTGCGAACTGGTCCCGAGCATGGAGCAGGTCCGCCTGGTAAGCTCCGGCACCGAGGCCACCATGAGTGCCATCCGCCTGGCCCGGGGATTCACCGGACGCAGCCGCATCGTCAAGTTCGAGGGCTGTTATCACGGCCACGCCGACTCCCTGCTGGTCAAAGCCGGGTCGGGGGCGCTCACCTTCGGCCAGCCGAGCTCCGCCGGCATCCCCCCGGAGGCGGCGGCCCATACCCTGGTGCTGGAATACAACAACGCGGAGGCCCTGGAGCAGACCTTCGCCCAAGGGGGCAGGGACATCGCCGCGGTGATCGTGGAGCCGGTAGCCGGCAACATGAACCTGATCCTGCCTCGGCCCGACTTTCTGAAGGTGTTGCGGGATCTGTGCAGCGCCCACGGCAGCGTGTTGATCTTCGACGAGGTGATGACCGGCTTCCGGGTCGGTCTGGGCGGGGCCCAGGCCTATTTCGGCATCACCCCGGACCTCACCACCCTGGGCAAGGTAATCGGCGGCGGCATGCCGGTGGGCGCCTTCGGCGGACGGCGCGACATCATGCAGTGCATCGCCCCCCTGGGGCCGGTATACCAGGCCGGCACCCTATCCGGCAATCCGGTGGCGGTGGCCGCCGGCCTGGCCACCCTGCGCCTGGTGCAAGCGCCCGGGTTCTACGACCGATTGGCGGCCAGCACGCGCCAACTGACGGAAGGCCTGGCGGTCGCGGCGCGCACGGCAGGCACGCCTTTTTCGGCGCAGGCCATCGGCGGCATGTTCGGTCTCTATTTCCGGGCAAGCCCGCCGCAAAGTTACGCCGAAGTCATGGAGTGCGACAAGGAGGCCTTCAACCTCTTCTTCCACGCCATGCTGGAGGAGGGCGTCTACTTCGCCCCGTCCGCCTTCGAGGCGGGATTCGTCTCCGCGGCCCACGGGCCGGATGAGCTCGCGGCGACGGTGGCGGCCGCAAACCGGGTGCTGGCCCGAGGCCGGCGGTAGCATGGAACTCAGCAACGAAGATACCCTGTGCCTGAACGTGTTGCTGGCCGCCGGCGTCCAGGCCATCCGCATCGACGAGTCCAGCATGACCGTGTACGGCCTGACCCCCCGCGGCGAGGCCGCGGTCCAGCTCCATCCCGTCGGCCGCAACGACCAGTACGCGCGCCTGGTGCGCGAGATGCTGGCAGCGCAGGTACTGGACTCACCCGGCGGCTACCCGATCTACCTGCGGCGCTGGACGCGCATGGGGCAGTTGCGCGAGGAAAACCTGCCCCAGCTTTTGCTCACCGGGGAACCGGAAGCGGTGGTGGCCGTGGTCCATGCCCCCGGGCTCAGCGACGAGTTGGCCCGCCGCGCATGGTGGGCCCTGCCCACCTTCGAGAACGCGCGGCGCATGCTGGAACGGGAGGCGGTCTCCCGGGGAGGCACGGGCAAGGTGCTGGCCCAATACCTGGTGGAGCACTTCCCCTTCGAGGAAGACCCCTGCATCATCATGGAAACCGTGGGCGTGCTGTTGCGGGCCGGCCTGCTTGACGAACAGGCCCGGGAGAACCTATGGAAAAAGGGGGCGCACAAGAATACCTACTATGTTGGCTTTCTACAGCAGACCCCGGACACGCTGCCGCGGCGACTCCCCCCGCGGGGCGACTGGGACACGGCGGACACCCGGTTGGCCGCCCTGCGCACCGGGAACAACCCCTACGCCGAACAACTGCGGCGCTTGTTGTCAGGGCCGGGCCAGACCTTCCTCAGCGCCTGCGAATCCGTGCTGCGGCGGCCTGAGAGCCAGGAGGTGGTGAGCGCCGTGCTGGACGCCATCGGCGCCTACTTCGGCCCGATCCGGCGTGCCGGTTACGCCACGGTGGAGGGCATCATGGAGGAAACGGAGCGGCTATGCGGCCCGGGGCCCACGGGGAATGAACGCCCCCGGGCCCTGGAAGAGCTGCTGCAGGCGGTGCCTGCGCTAAAGCCGGAGGTCCGCGCCATGCTGGTGCTGTCCTGCGTGGGAAGCGACCTTTCCGCGCCGGTCTTTGCCCGCAGCACGGCCATCGGCTCGTTGATGCGGCGCAAGCTGGAACCGGTGCTGGGGCCGCTGTTCCGGCAGTTCGCCGTGCTGCGGACTCTACAACGACCCGTAGGAATGCAGCCCCGACAGGAACATGTTCACCCCGAGGAAGGCGAAGGCGGTCACGAATAGGCCCACCACCGCCCACCAGGCCAGCATCGGACCGCGCAACCCCTTGACCAGCCTGATGTGAAGCCAGGCCGCGTAGTTCAGCCAGACGATCAACGCCCAGGTTTCCTTCGGGTCCCAGGACCAGTAGCCGCCCCATGCCTCCGCCGCCCACATCGCCCCCAGGATGGTGGCGATGGTGAAAAAGGCGAAGCCGATGGCGATCGCCTTGTACATCACATCATCCAGCACCTCCAGGGGCGGCAGGCGGCTGGCCAGCACCCCTTTGCTGGCCAGCAGGTAGGCCACCCCCACCATGGCGGCCATGGAGAACGCGCCGTAGCCGATGAAGTTGGCCGGCACGTGCAGCTTCATCCAATACGACTGCAGGGCCGGCACCAGGGGCTGGATGCCGTAGGCGTGGCGGTCGAAGGTGTACCACAGCAGGAATCCCACCGCAGCGCTGACCACCAGCAGGACAAAGGCCCCCAACTGCCGGCTCTGGTAGCGCTGCTCATAGAACAGGTAGAGCAGGGCGGTGATGATGCAGAATACGATGAACACCTCGTACAGGCTGCTCAGGGGGATATGTCCCACGTCCGGGCTGATCAGGTAGGACTCGTACCAGCGCACCATCATCCCCACCAGACCCATGGTAGCGGCACTCCAGGTCATCGCGCTCGCCACCTTGCCGACGAATTCGGAGCGGGCGAGCAAGCCGATCCAGTAGGCCACGGTCGCCATCACGAACAGGGTGCTCATCCACATGATGGCGGACTGGCTCGATATCAGGTACTTGAGCCAGAACACCTGCTCCGCCCGCGCCAACTGCCCGTGGTAGAGGTCGATGCTGAGCAGGCTCAGGCCGGCCACCGCCAGAAGCAACACCCGTACCGGCTTCCAGTACCAGCCCAAGCCCGCGAAGGAGGACGCGGCCAGGAGCAGGATGCCCTTTTCGTAGCCGTCCATGGTGCCCCCGTAAAGGCGGAAGACATACGCGACACCGCCCACCAAGAGGGCGGCGTAAACCCAGTCGAACCAGTGAAACCCCTTCATGATGGGGCCGCGCTCACGACCACTGCTTTGCGTCAGTTCCATGGTTACCCTTTCATTAGCTCTGCAATGCGTTGCTTGTGGATATCGAATTCCCGCTCGAAATCCAGTGTCTTGCGATTCGCGGACATGGCGAACAGAACCCGCCCGGTCTGCGGTTTGACCAGGCACCAGATCCTGCGTTCCCGGATGTAGAACATGGCGAACACCCCCAGGACCAGGAGCGCCGACCCCCCGTAAACCACGTACTTGCCGGGAGACCGGGTCAGTTGCAGGCCGCTCGCCCTGATCTGGTCGTAGCGGGTGAGTTGAAGATACACCGGTGCCCCGTAGAAGAACAAATCGTTCACCGCATTGAGGCTGTCGCGCACGAATTGCTCGCCGTTTCCGTCTTCCTTGAGGGGAGGCTCGCCCGCTTGCTCGCGGGAAAGCTGATATGCCTGGAACGCCGCGCCCTCCAGGATTCTAAGATAGGTGTCGGCGACCTTCTTTTGTTCCGCCTGGGGCACCGACTGGGTGATGAACCGCGCCACCCCTTCGTAGCCCAGGCTGCCGAACATCTGCAGCACCTTGACCGTGCTGTCCATGAACTTCTGCCGCAGGGTCTGGCTCACCGCGCCCCCCACCAGAGCCGTGTCGGCAAAGCGGCGCGCGATCTCCGGGTAAGCCGTCTTATCCAGCAACAGACCCCGCAGGCGCATGAAGCCGTCGATCCGGCTGTTTGCGTCCAGGGGAAAGCGCACGTAGCGGAACGGCTCGGCGGGGCTCCCGCGCATGCCGCTCATCAGGTACCAGCGATGAGCGACTTCGATCGGCAGCATATAATTATTGTATTCCGTCGCCTGCCCCTGCGCGTCACGGATCTTGTACTGGAAACTCGGCCCCAGGTCGCGCAGGTTTTCGTTCCCCACATCGGCGGCGTTCGTGCCGAACACCCCCATGGCATCGCTCAGCAGGCCGCGGGATTTCTGCGGCTCCCCATTCCCTTCGTTCCCGGCATTTTCGATGTTGAGGGCACGAAAGTCCGTGAACTCCATGGTGGAGGGATTGCGTCCGGAGGAGAACTGCAGCGACTGGTTGACCCGGGCATGGATTTCGTCGAATTTGGCCGTGGGCGCGAACAGGTTCCAGGCGTCCAGGGTGAGTTTGCTGCCGCCGTCTTCGAAACTCGCCTGGTAGATCGCCACGCCCTTGTAGACCAGTGGATGGTTTACGGTGATGGTGTGATCGAAGGAGCGCCCGGTCGCGCGGTCGGTCACGACCACGTCGCTGGCGAAGCTCTTCGGCTGCCCGCTGGGATAGTGCTCGATATGGAACCGCTTCAGCATAATGGTGAAGGGCAGGTCCTGCACCAGGTATCCGGGCCCCACGTTCAAGAACACCACGTCCGCGCTGGAGCCTTCCGGGATGGTCACGTTGCCGCGGAAGGAGGGGTTGGCCGGCGACAGCCGACTGACGGGGGGCACCTGATTTTCGGGAATGTCCCGGGTCTCTATTTTCTTGTAGCCCAGCAGTTGCTCGATTTTGAGCGGCACGTTGCCGTCGATGAGCCCGCCGATGCAGATGACGACGATCGCCGTATGCGTCAGGACATAGCCGAGCCGATGGTAGCTGCCGGCCTTTGCCGCCACCAGAACATCCCCGCCGTTTTCGCCCGCCTGCGCCACCCTGGAACGGAAACCATGCCCGGAGAGGTAGCCGGTGAGCCGCTCCACCAGGTCCGGCCCGGGGAGCGGGGACTCGAATTCCGCCTGGTGGGCGAAGTGGCGCAGGGAATTTTCCTGGGCGTGTTCGCGAAAGCTCCTCATCTCCCGCAACATCAGCGGCGTATTGCGCAGGACGCACAGGCTGGTGGAGACCACCAGAAAACACAGGATGACAAGAAACCACGCGGAGTGGTAGACATCGAACAGGCCCAGCGTATGGAACATGGAAAACCAGAACTGTCCGAACTCGATTGCGTAGTTCGGATACGGCTCGTTCTGCTTGAGAACGGTCCCGATCACCGAGGCGATGGCGAGCACCGTCAGCAAGCTGATGGCGAAACGCATCGAGCTCAACAGCTCATACAGGGATTTTTTAAAAGACAAGGCGGGCACCGGTTTTCCGTATCATTGGGAGCGCTGGAAAAAAAGGGTGACTTGCGCCACCCGTTGGTTAGTATGCGGACTTGCCGAAAAGTTGCGGATTAATCTAGGAGCCCGTCGGACTTAAAGGAAATCGGCTGCAAATCCGCCTGACCGGTCCATATTTCGCCGCTTTTTTGGTCAATAGAACGACTATTTGACCTGCAAAATCGACAAAATCTGTCCTCGGCCAGCCGAATTTTGCGAGCAGCCGCTACGCGGCTTGCCTGCCTGACCCGCTTCGCTTCGATTCTTCAAGCCCGACAAGCTCCTAGCAGCCGTTTCTAGGATTAATGCAGCCCCGAGATGTATTCCGCGACCGCCGCCATCTCCTGGTCGCTCATCCTACCCGCGATGTTACGCATCATCTTGCCGCCGTCGTTGGCGCGCGTACCGCTGTGAAACGCCTTCAACTGGGCCACGATGTAGGCGGCATGCTGTCCCGCGAGATGCGGAAACTCGGTGGGAATTCCGGCACCGGCCGGGCCGTGGCAGGACGCGCATGCCGGCACCCCCGTGGCGGCGTTGCCCCCCTTGAAAATCTTCTCGCCGGCCTCGGCCAGCTTCTTGTCCCTGGCGGCACCGGGCTTGATCGTCTGCTGGCTGAAATACGCCGCGAGATTGACGATGTCGCCTTGCTGAATCTTGGTCACGATATCCGACATGATGGGGTTTTTGCGCTGTCCGGACTTGAAATCCCCGAGCTGCTTGGCGATGTACGCCGCCCCCTGTCCGGCCAATTTGGGATAGGTCGGGTTGACGCTGTTGCCGTCCGCCCCGTGACAGGCCGCACAGATCGAGGTCACGATCGGCTGCGCCTTGGCCGCGTCGCCCTTTGCGACGTCGTCAGCCCGGGCCGAAGCAAAGACGGCCAAGGCCGCGGCCAGCACCATTCCCATGGATCGCTTCATTCTTTGGCTCCTCGGAGTGTTGCGCAATCACTTGAAAGACGTCGAATCGTGTATTCTATACCACGTCTTGGCGCCGGTACGAGCGCTGAATCTTACCAAAGATTTGCCGCCCCTGCCAATCGCGCCGGGCCGCGGCGAGAGGCCGCCCCATTATTTTCGATTCGTTGCTGCCATGCCCTTGTTTGAAAGCGCCGCTTTTCTCACCACGGTCAACCACCTGCGCGACCTGCCCGAGCACGGCGGGCGGGAAGTCGCCTTCGCGGGCCGTTCCAATGCGGGAAAATCCAGCGCCATCAACACCCTGGCACGGCACATCCGCCTTGCCTTCGTAAGCAAGACCCCGGGGCGGACCCAGCACATCAACTACTTCAGCCTGGGAGCGGACCGCTATCTGGTCGACCTGCCGGGTTATGGCTATGCAAACGTGCCTGCCAGCGTCAGGCAACATTGGAGCAAGCTGCTCAGCACCTATCTGCAAACCCGGCCGGCGCTATGCGGGCTGGTGGTGGTGATGGACGCGCGTCATCCGCTGACGCCCCTCGACCGGCAAATGCTCGACTGGTTTCTGCCCACCGGCAAACCGGTCCATATCCTGCTCACCAAGGCGGACAAGTTCAGCAGGCTGCGCGCAGGCCAGACCCTGCGCTCGGTCCGGGCGGAGCTGGCGCGCGTGTACCCGAACTGCTCGGTGCAGTTGTTCTCCAGCCTGAAACGGGAGGGCGTCGAACAGGCGGAAAGGGTGATCGGGCCTTGGTTGCAGGAGCGTGGCGCCGCGGTTGCCGACGGCAACGAGGCGGAAGAACCGGATGCGGGAAATAAAAAACCCCCGGTCAAAGGGGAGTAAAACCGGGGGCAAAAAGCCTTAATAAGGATTAAGGCACCCGCTCAGGGAGGAGAAGCGGGAGACGGTATGAAACCGTCTACCTCTTAAGATAGCAAAAAAAAGCAGCAGTTCCAGAAAAGGAAAAATATTTTACAATGCCCGGCAGTTCCGCGCAGATTCGCGGCTTGCAGACAGCCGCGCCCCTCTGCGCAAGGTTTTAAGTTAGGCAGGAGACAGCAAAATGACCTTTTCGATCCCATCCGGCTTAGGCAGGTTCCCCCAAAAGCGCATGCGCCGCATGCGCAGGGACGCGTTTTCGCGGCGCCTCATGGGCGAGCACCGCTTGGCGGCGGCGGACCTGATCTATCCGGTGTTCGTTCTCGACGGGACGGGCCGGGTGGAAGACGTGGCCTCGATGCCCGGCGTCGCGCGGCGAAGCCTGGACAACCTCCTGCCCCAGGCCGAACGATGCCTGGAACTGGGGGTTCCCGCCATGGCCCTGTTCCCGGTCATCGACCCGGCCCTCAAGAGCCCCAACGCCGAGGAGGCCTGCAACCCGGAAGGTCTGGTGCCGCGCGCGGTAAGTGCGCTGAAACAGCGCTTTCCGGAACTGGGCATTATCACCGACGTCGCCCTCGATCCCTATACCAGCCATGGGCAGGACGGCCTGCTCGACGAGCACGGTTACGTGATGAACGACGAGACCGTCGCCGTGCTGGCGCAACAGGCGGCGGCGCATGCGGAGGCCGGGGCGGACGTGGTGGCCCCGTCGGACATGATGGACGGCCGCATCGCCGCCGTTCGCGCGGCGCTGGACGCCCGCAACAAGATCCACACCCGGATACTCGCCTACTCGGCCAAGTACGCCTCCAGCTTCTACGGCCCGTTCCGGGACGCGGTCGGATCGGCGGCCAACCTGGGCGCGGGGAACAAGTACACCTATCAGATGGACCCGGCCAACTCCGACGAGGCCCTGTGGGAGGTCGGCCTGGATCTGCAGGAGGGGGCCGACATGGTGATGGTCAAACCGGGCATGCCCTACCTGGATATCGTAAGGCGGGTGAAGGAGCAATACCGGGCACCCACCTTCGTTTACCAGGTAAGCGGCGAATACGCCATGCTCAAGGCCGCCGCCGCAAACGGCTGGCTGGACGAGCGGGCTTGCGTGCTGGAGGCGTTGCTGGCCTTCAAGCGGGCCGGGGCCGACGGTATCTTGACCTATTTTGCGTTGGATGCGGCAGATTGGCTGCGGCGGGGATGAAGCTTAGGGCTCGTTAATGAATAACTTGGACGTACGCTGGGGCCGCTTTGGGCGCAGGCCAAGAAGCGAGACGCGCCGTTGTGTCATTCACATCGGA
>JAJZUU010000052.1 GCA_021848325.1 Pseudomonadota bacterium
GGCCATCGCCAAGGCCGTGGCGTTGCCCTCAGGCTACACCCTGTCCTGGGTCGGCCAATACCAGGTGATGGAGCACGCGGCCAAGCGCCTGGAACTGGTGATCCCGGCCGTGATCGCCCTGATTGGCCTGCTGCTCTATTTCAACTTCAAGAACTGGGTGGAAGTGTCCATCATCCTGCTCACGCTGCCGCTCTCCCTGGTGGGCGGCCTGTGGCTGGTTTATGCGCTGGGCTACAAGCTGTCGGTCGCCGTGGCGGTGGGCTTTATCGCGCTCGCCGGCGTGGCGGCGGAGTTCGGCGTGGTCATGCTGCTGTATCTGGACCAGGCAGTACATCGGCGCCAGCAGCGCGGCGAACTGCGCGATTGGCGCGAGTTGAAACTGGCCATCACTGAAGGGACTTTGCTGCGCCTGCGCCCCATGAACATGACTTTCGCCATTGTCATCGGCGGCCTGCTGCCCATCATGTTCAGCCACGGCACCGGGGCCGACGTGATGAAGCGCATCGCCGCGCCCATGGTGGGCGGCATGTTCACGGCCGGCCTGCTCGCCCTGCTGGTGATTCCCGCCGTGTATGCCCTGTGGCAGAAGCGGCGTCTGGGCCTTCGATGACCGACCATCTCCCGAAAAGAGAGGACAGCCGTCCAGTGAATCTCGCACAGTGTTGTTCGGCCCCGCGATGACGTGCATGGCTTCAAGCCGGAGGCATCGCGGGGATTTTTGTTGTTTGTTACTGAAAGGACTTGCATGAAACACGTTCAATCTTCAGTTCTCCTGGCCTGCGCGCTGTCAGCGGCACTTCCGGCCCGGGCCACCATGGACAACATGTCCGGCACGGGCGATGCGCACCAGGCCGGCGGCAAATCTCATCAGGACCCCGCCGACTCGTCGTTCATGGCCCACGGCAAGATCAACCGCATCGATGCCGAGGCGGGCACGGTCAACATCACGCACGGGCCCATCAAAGCGCTCAACTGGCCCGGCATGACCATGGGCTTCCGCGTGGCGGACAAGGCTCTGCTCAAGGGACTCAAAGCGGGCGACGAGGTGGATTTCGACCTCGCGAAAGCTTCGGCTGGCAACTATGTTGTTATCAGGATTTCCCCGTCGAAATGATCGGAACAGTTGCTGCAGCCGGCGGAAGGCCTTGCTATCTCGGCGGAAAATCACCGGTGGCCGTGTCGCTATTTTTTTGACAAACCCAACTAGAAAGGAAGCACCAAATGAACACCAACTTCAAACCCCTCGCCGCAGCGTTGGCCCTCGCGGCATTCCTGGGCATTATCTCCTCCGCCAATGCCCAACAAGCGGCACAGCCTGAAGCGGCGCCAAGTCAGGCCCAGAGCACTCCCGCTGTTCCCCCGGGGATGGGAGGCATGATGGGCAGGCCTGGGGCAGGCGCCCCGTGGATGTCCGGCAACATGGGCATGATGGGGATGATGAAGATGTGCCCCATGATGCACGGCATGATGGGCATGCGCGGCCCGGGAATGGTATTCGGCTCGGGGATGATGATGGGTTACGGAGGCTTGGCGCTCAGCGATGCCCAAGTCGCCAAGCTCACCGGCATCCAGAAGGCGCTGTTCCGCAAGGAAACCGAGCTGATGCGGCAGATGTACGATGCCCGGCTGGATGCCCAGCGGAGTGCCTATGCCGTGCTCACCCAAGCGCAAAGGGAACAGCTCAACCACGGCGTAAAGATGATGGACCGGTAAATGCATGCCGGATGCAGAAGCATCCGGTGCACCGTGATGAATCAAGGAGACGAGCATGATGGGCTATTGGGGCGGGTTCGGCTGGTTGTGGATGGTGCTGTGGTGGGCGTTGATCATCGCCGGGATCGTGGCCCTGGTGCGGTGGTTTTCCGCACGGGCCGCCGAGGATGAGAAACCCCGGGGAAAAGCCCTCGACCTTCTCAGGGAGCGCTATGCCCGCGGCGAACTGGAACGGGAAACCTACGAACGAATGCGGCGGGATCTGGAGCAGTGATTTCGTGCTTCGCTGCGAAGGATTTCCGACATGTCCTCAAGGCAACCATTTCAATTTCGGCAGCGTACGCGATTCTATTACGCCGCCCAAATGTCTTCCGTCCCGATGGAGGAAAGGCGCACGCATGTTGGCGCGCCATCGCTGACATTTTTTGCTTCAACTTAACAAAGGAGCACACATCATGAAGGCCTTGAGTTTCGCGCTGGGGATTGCCGCCATTTCTCTGGCGGGCGTTATGGGCAACGCGCAGGCAATGCCCAATGAGCCGTCGGTGCAGCAAATGCAGAACTGCTTCAAGGCGCACGACCAGTTGATGGAAAGACCCGCCGTGAGAAACCTGTACGACTGCTGGCGCGCACATGGCTACCTGATGAAAGATCAGAAACAGTCCTGATCTCCCCGCCCCGTCCGCGGTTCCCCCGCCAGACATGCGCGGGGCCGCGGACACTTTGTTTCAAGGAGTTGAGCATGAGAAAGACGCTGTTTTATCGTTTGAGGCACGGTCAGAGAAAAGCCGCCAAGGCTCAGGACAAAACCCAGGCATCGCGCCGTATCTGGTTGAGACATATCGCCATCATGACGGCTGCTGCCTCCATGCCCTCACTGCCGGAGGCTGCCGTTGCCGCCCCCGCATCCGAAGCCAAGAAGGTAACAAAGGAATCCGTCCATTATCAGGATCGTCCGAATGCCGGCAGGATGTGCGGCATGTGCAAATTCTTTATTCCCCAGGGCGGCGTCGCGGGCCGCGGCATGATGGGCGGAATGATGGGGCCCGGGATGATGGCGGGCGGGACTTGTCAGTTGGTGGAGGGGAGCATCAGCCCCATGGGTTACTGTATTTTGTATACCCCGACCTGAGGCCGGGGATGAATCTCCCGACGAGGGTTGCTACTTCCCTGGTCGCGCACGAAGCGTTCATTTTTTTCGGGTTTGCGCTTGACCTTGGTCCTTGCTCCAAGGTTTAGAGTTCAAATCATCGTCAGGCGGAGGGCTGCATGTACACGATCGGAAAACTTGCGCTGCGGGTCGAAGTAAGCGCGGATACGGTGCGGTACTACGAGAAAGAAGGGCTGCTTGCGCCGGCAAAAAAGACCGATGCCGGCTATCGCCTCTACGACGCGGACGCGGTGCGCCGGCTGCGTTTCATCCGGCAGGCTCAGCAGTGCGGCTTCAGCCTGGCGGAGATACGCGAATTGCTGGCGCTGAAAAGCAGCGATGCGGCATGCTGCAAGGATGTGCGCGGCGTGGCGATCAACAAGAAGCTGCAGTTGGAACACAAGATCAGGGCGCTTCAGGCGATGTCGCAAGCGCTCACTGAACTGATCGCTGTCTGCGACGATGAGGCCAGGCCGCTGGACGAGTGCCCGATCCTGGCGGCGCTGGACAACAGCATGGCGAGACAAATGAAAGGCGAGGGCGATGCTTAAAGTGGAAGTGTTTTCCTCCCCCGGCTGCGGCAAATGCGCGCAGGCCAAGGCGGTGCTGAGGGCTGTGGCCGAAGAGCTGGGGCCGGACAAGGTGGCCTGGCGCGAGGTCAACATCCTGGCAGAAATAGATTACGCGGTGGAGCTGGGCGTCATGTCCTCGCCAGCCGTCGCGATTGACGGCCAGCTCGTGTTTTCCTCCCTGCCCAGCGACGGCCAGTTGCGGGCGGAACTTGGCAGGCGGTTGGGATGAGGAAATAACGGCAAGGGGCGCAGGGTGAATACGGTATTGCTCATCACGGCGGCGGGACTCGGGTTTTTGGCCTTTTTCGAACCCTGCACCATTGCGACCCATACAATCTTCGCCGTGCGCGCCGGGCGCGATACCACCCGGCAGCGGTGGTCCGCGCTGGCTCAACTCCTGCTGTCGCGGACAGCCCTGCTGGCGACGATTTTCGGCATAGCGGCGTGGCTGGGTCTAAAAGATTTTTCCCCGCGCGCGGCGATTGCGGTGCTCAGCGCGATGGCCGCGATCTACCTGATCAGCCGCTGGATATACCTGCCCGTGCCGCATATCGAGTTCTTCCGGCTGATCCCCCGGCATGGCCGACTGGCGCAAGGACTCAGGCTGGGCCTGACCCTGCCCGCCTGCACCCTGCCGCTGGTGGCCGTGGTGGGCATCATGTCCGCCCTGACCCGGCAGCCAGAGTTGGCCATACTGGCGGGGCTTGCGTTCGCGGGGATGTTTTCTCTGCCCACCGTTTGGGATAGCACGCACGGTTTTGCTGCGGGGCACAGGGCCTTTCTCAGCAAGGCGGCCGCCATCAGCCCCTATATCACGGCGCTGCTGCTGTTGGGCGGTGCTTTGCTGATCTGGCGAACAAGCGTTTGAAACGTGGACCTGACGGCACTGCAAACCACATTGGAGCAGGCGAGCCTCGCCTCCTTGGGGGTGGGCTTCACGACGGGGTTCCTCTTCAGCTTCAATCCGGTGGCCCTGGCGGCCATCCCCGTATCGCTCGCCTACGTGACCAAAGCCCATGAGACCAAGCGGGCCGTGCTGTTCGGTGCCATGTTCATCGCCGGCATGGTTGTCACCCATGTGCTGCTGGGGTTCGCCGCCGGACTCGGCGGCCACTGGGTGCAGAAGCTGATGGGCCGGGAATGGGGTCTGGTGCTTGGCCCCTTGCTGATCTTGCTTGGCCTGATGTGGCCGGGCTGGATCAAGCTTCCGCTGCCGGTCATCCGTTTTCGCGCCCAGCGTCCCGACAACGGCTGGGGGGCGTTTCTGCTCGGCATTCCGTTTTCCGTGGCAGTGTGTCCGTTCTGCACCCCCGCCCTGGTAATCCTGCTCGGCGTGGCGACCGGGATCGGCTCGCCCCTCTTCGGCGCAATGCTGCTGCTGGCGTTCGCGCTCGGCCGCGCAGTGCCGATCATCCTCGGCGCCTGGGCGGTGGGCTGGCTGGAAAGTCTGAAGCCGCTGGCACGCTCGCAAAAGATATTCGAGATCGCCGGCGCATTGCTGTTGGTGTTGTCCGGCCTCTACATGCTGAATGCCTATTTCGTAGTCATCCCGGCGTTGGCGGTTTAGGAAATCCGCAGAAACCCCTATCTTGAAGACGACTGCCGCGAGTTTGGCAGAAAATCACATCATCGACCGACCGGGCGATCTCCCTGCACGGCCGGCCCAGAAGCCGCAGAAAACGAACGACTTACCCCAGGTGCGTATGCCGCTTGCGGCCGGCTTCCGTCTCCATCGCCGCCAGGCCGCGCAAGATGCCGCAGCTGTCGAGGGCTTGCTTGGTTTGGCATTGCTGCTGCAGGGCGCTTAATTGCCGCTTGAGCTGCAACAGCTCTTCGATCCGCGCGTCCACATGGCCGATGTGCTCGTCCAGCAGGGCGTTGACGGCGCCGCAGTGCTCGGGCGGCGCATCCATCATGGCCAACAGGGCGCGAATCTCGTCGTGGGTCATGTCGAGCGCCCGGCAGTTGCGGATAAAGCGCAAGCGCTCCACATGCGTGAGGTCGTAGCGGCGGTAGTTGCCGGCTGTTCTCCCCGTGGCAGGCAGGAGGCCCGCTTTCTCGTAGAAGCGGATGGTTTCCGTCGTGCATTTGGCCGTATTTGCCAATTCGCCGATTTTCATTGCTGACCCCGCACGGGACTTGACCTTGTAGTCACTACAAGGTGTCTACTACACCACAAACTTACCCCTGAATCCACCATGGCCGACTGCTGCAGCCACAGCCACGATCACGAGACCCTGCATGGGCACGATCATGCCGACCATTCCCACGACGATCACGACCCTGGCCACGGGCATGACCCTGCCAACGGCCCCTGTTGCGTATCGGCCCCGATTGCCTTGGCGGGCCTGGCCGCGCCGGAAGCGGTGGCAGACGGCATCCGAACTTCCATACGCATCATGCAGATGGATTGCCCGACCGAGGAGGCCTTGCTTCGCAAGAAGCTGGGAGGCATACCGTCGGTCAGGAATATGGAGTTCAACCTGATGCAGCGCGTGCTGACGGTGGTGCATGAAGCGGATGCGATTGAGACGATATTGAGGGCCGTACGTTCGCTTGGCTTCCACCCGGAGCTGCCGGGCACCAGTGTGCGGCTTGCCGCTGTCGAAGAGCGGAAGAAACCCTGGTGGCCGTTGGCCTTGGCGGGCGTCGCCGCGGCGGCCTCAGAGGCCGTGAGCTGGCTGGGCGGGTCAGTCTGGCTGGCAGCCGCTCTCGGCATACTCGCCATTGCCGCCTGCGGCGGGACCACCTACCAGAAAGGTTGGGTGGCCCTACGCAACGGCAACCTGAACATCAACGCATTGATGAATATCGCCGTGACCGGTGCCATGGCGCTGGGGCAGTGGCCGGAGGCGGCGATGGTGATGGTGCTGTTCACCGTAGCCGAGCTGATCGAAGCCAAGTCTCTGGATCGTGCGCGCAACGCGATCCGGGGGCTGATGCAACTTGCCCCGGAGAGAGCCACCGTGCAGCAGGCGGATGGATCCTGGCGGGCCATGGAAGCCAAGTCCGTCGCGGTGGGCAGTGTGGTCCGGGTGAGGCCCGGGGAGCGCATCGCGCTCGATGGCAGCGTCGCCCTTGGCCGTTCGACCGTGAACCAGGCGCCGATCACCGGCGAAAGTCTGCCGGTGGAAAAGGCCCCGGGCGATGCGGTGTTCGCGGGAACCATCAACGAATCCGGCGCCTTTGACTACCGGGTCACGGCAGCGGCGACCCATACCACCCTCGCGCGCATCATCCATGCGGTCGAGGAAGCGCAAGGGGCCCGGGCGCCGACACAACGCTTCGTCGATCAGTTCGCCCGCGTCTATACGCCCATGGTGTTCGCGCTCGCGCTCGCCGTGGCCGTTGTGCCGCCGTTGCTGATGGAGGCGAGCTGGCACGACTGGGTCTACAAGGCCTTGGTGCTGCTGGTGATCGGCTGCCCGTGCGCACTGGTGATCTCGACGCCGGTGACGATAGTCAGCGGCCTGGCCGCGGCCGCCCGGCATGGGATACTGGTCAAAGGCGGTGTCTATCTGGAGGAAGGCCGCAAATTGGCCTGGCTGGCGCTCGACAAGACCGGCACCGTCACCCATGGCAAGCCGGCACAGACCGAGTTTGAATTGCGTGCCGGCGTGGACGCCGGACGCTGCCGGCTGCTGGCCGCGAGCCTGGCCGCGCGCTCGGATCATCCGGTGTCGCAAGCCGTCGCCAAAGCCGCGGAGGCCGAGGGAATTGTGCGGGCGAACGTCGAAATGTTCGAGGCGCTGCCCGGCCGCGGCGTGCGCGGGCTGATCGAAGGCCAAGCGCATGCGCTGGGCAACCACCGCTTGATGCACGAACTCAATCTCTGCTCGCCGGATCTGGAAACGCGCCTTGATGCGCTGGAACGCCAAGGCAAAACGGTCGTCATGTTGAGCGACGATCGGCAAGTGCTGGCCTTGTTTGCCGTGGCCGATACGGTGAAGGACAGCAGTCGCGCCGCCATCGCCGATTTGCACCGGCTCGGGGTCAAGACCCTGATGCTGACCGGCGACAATCCACATACCGCCGAGGCCATCGCTGGGCAGGTCGGGATCGATCAGGCCCGTGGCAACCTGCTGCCCGAGGACAAGCTGAAAGCGGTCGCGGCTTTGGAGGCCGAAGGCACGGTGGGCATGGTCGGCGACGGCATCAACGATGCGCCGGCCCTGGCGCGCGCCCACATCGGGTTTGCCATGGGCGCCATGGGCACCGACACGGCGATCGAGACGGCGGACGTGGCCTTGATGGACGACGATTTGCGCAAGATACCGACCTTCATTCGCCTGTCGCAAGCCACCCGATCGGTGTTGGTCCAGAACATCGCCCTGGCATTGGGCATCAAGGCCGTGTTTCTGGCACTCACCCTGATTGGCGTGGGCACCATGTGGATGGCGGTGTTCGCCGACGTGGGCGCCAGCCTGCTGGTGGTTGGCAACGGCTTGAGGCTGCTGCGAAATTAACCAGCGGCCGTGACGCTGCGGGCGGGCTGTCGGTGACGCCGGAAAAAGTCCGGCGCTATCGCAACCTGCGTGCCCCGCTAATTACTCCTTGCCGGGCTCGGCGGCAGGCGCAGCAGCCGGAGCAGCGGCGGCGTCGCGCTGACTCTTCAGCTCCTCCATCATGCGCTGAAGCATGGCCTCGGCCAGTGTCCGGCGTGTCTCGGCATCCAGCTCGGAGAATATCATGGACATGCAGCGCGGCATCATGTTCTGCATGAAGGCCATTCGATCCTCCGTCCTCATTTCCTTGAAGACGCTGTCCATCATGGTTTCCATCATGCGTGGCATGTCCTCCGGCACCATCATGCCGGACATCATTTTCTCCATCATCTTTTTCATCATGCCCATCGGATTGAATCCGCCGCTTTGCCCAGGCTGCGATTCGCCGCCTGCCTTGGTGTCCTGGTCTTTCGGTTCTATGTTGAGTCTCCTGGTGAATGATTCAGTTGATCCTGCGGGCTCTATGGGTTTTCAGCCCGGATTTTCTTGGCCAGCAGCCTCGGGTTGCTCGCGCCCACGGTCATGGCTACGCTGATCGTCTCGTCGATCTCCGCATCGCTCGCCTGGAGTTCCTTGAGCACGCCGAGGGCGTATTTCGTGCAGAACTCGCAGCCCGCACCCAGCGCCACCCCAAGACAGATGAGGTGGCGGGTCTTCCTGTCCAATGCGCCCTCCGGGCCGTAGACGGCCGCATGAAAGCGGTTGTAGTGCTCGATGATTTCGTCATGATTTTGGGCCATGGTTCACTCCTGTTAGTTGGTACGGATGAAGATTGCCCCGTAGTGATAGGGAGGCAATTCGACCAAGGTTTCCAGCTTAAAACCAGCCGGCTCAACCACCGCGCGGGTCTGTTCCGGCGACATGCGCAGTTCGGTACTCGGCCCGCGCGGCTGGCCCAGGACGGTCGTCTCTTCCCGCGGCAAGGGATGCCAATTGACGATAGCAAAGCGACCGCCCGGCTTTAGGGCGGCAGCGACCTCACGGGCCAGCGCCGTCTTGTCCGGTACGCCGTGGAAGGTGTTGGCGATCAGGACATAGTCCGCCGGCGTGCCAAGCAGGCGGCTCAGTTCCATGGCGTCGCCATGCAGCCAGTCGCAGTTCGCCATTCCCTCGCACGCCGCTTGCGCCTGCTCCAGCATCTCCGGATCGAGGTCGAATCCGACGACTCGCCCCGGCCCGACCTGCCGGGCAATGGCGGCGGTGAAATAACGGTAGCCGCAGCCCAGGTCCACGACCGTCATTCCTGGCTCGATACGCAGAGCCCTGACGACGTCATCGGGGTCGGGCCACAAGGCATGCCACCAGTTCCGGTCGGGCATCCCCGTGGCCGGAAACAAGCGCTCCTGAATCATCATTCGAGTTCCTTCTTCATTTGCTGATACTCCTCCCGGCTGATTTCCCCACGGGCGTAGCGCCGGTCGAGAATCTCTTTTGCGCTCTCCTCTCTGTCACGCATCCCGCGGTCACGCATCCCCCACCCGCCGCACATCGGCCAACCCCCGCCTCCACCCCCGCCCCCGCCACGGAAGAGGAAGACCAGGAGCACAATCAGAAAGATCAGCGGAAAGATCCACATCAAGGGAAACCATCCCCACGGTCCATATGGCCACATGACTACACCTCCTTGGTTCTTGCCAGCGCCGAATGGCGCTTGGCTGGCTCGCGGCTCTGACGACCCTCGCTTGAAGCCGATCCCTGGCGCGCCTCCAGCCACTGCTTGAGGTCGTGCAGGATGCGCAGCAGTTCGGGGTCGGCGAGACAGTAATAGATGAACGGCCCGCGACGCTCGGCGCGAACGAATCCCGCCTCGCGCAGCACGCGCAAGTGGAACGAGACGTTGGTTTGTCCCAGGCCCGTCGCATTGATGATGTCCGTCACCGGACGGCATTCGAGGCCCAACCCGCACAGTATGCGCAGGCGATTCGGCTCCCCCAGCACCTTGAGTGCCGGGATGATCTGCTCTTGGTCGTGTTCTGGAAAATTCATTCTTGTATATAAAACAGCACGCATATAAAGCAACACTCATATTATTCGAAACAGGATCGGCGTCAAGTCGGATGGCAAAAGAGATTGTCTGCTGACCCACGCCAAGTAATAGCGCGGACGTACCAGACCGGCTCCTGGTCTCACAGCGCGTGGCTTCAGAAGCACTGTACCGGCTCATGAACAGGACATTGACCCAATAAGAGATTACGTTTTATCATTATCGCAATTGTCGAAATGAAAGAGGTCTCCCCAGTGAACTCGACCGTAAAAGTCATTACCAGCCCGGTGTGCAATATCACCTGCTTCGAGCAGGAGAAGGTCGACCGCATCAAAGCGCAGCTTGCCAAAGAAGAGCACCTGCTCCCCCAACTCGCCGAGTTGTACAAGCTGCTCGGCAACACGACGCGGTTGAAGATTCTGCTGGCGCTCACCCAGGGCGAGCTGTGCGTGTGCGATGTGGCGCACGTGCTCGGGCTTACCGTGGCGGCGACCTCGCACCAGTTGAAACTGCTGCGCGACCAAGGATGGCTGGCCATGCGCAACGACGGCAAGATGGTCTATTACCGGCTGCAAGTCGCCGGACTGCTGACGGCGCTCAAGGGTGAAATGCGTTTGCTGGAAGAACGCTTGGCCTGAGCGCCATCTCAATGAGAGATCAGCAGGTGGAATCCGGAACATCGCAGGACAGCCGCCGAGCCAATGTCGAGAAGACCACGGTCGATCTCCGGGTGGATGGCCTGTGCTGCACCGAGTGCGCTGTCGCGGTGGAAAAGGCGCTGGCCCACCGGCCCGGCGTGCGGCAATACCGCATCCTGACGGCAGCCGAGAAGGTGCAGGTGGACTTCGATCCCCGTCGCGTGAGCGCCGAGGAAGTGGCCCAGAGCATTGCAGCGCTCGGTTACAAGGTTCATCCGGTCGGGGCACTGGTGGCTCGGACACTTAGTTCGCCTCGCGTGTTCAGCCCGGACACGGTGCGCTTTGCATTCGTGGCGGTCGTGGCGCTGATCGCGCTGCTTGAGATCGGCGGCGAATTCCTCGGTTGGTTCGAGGTGGCTAAGGAACGCATCCCGATGCCGGTGTTGCTTGCCACCATTGCCCTGGGCGGCTACCCCATCTTCAAGCGCGCAGCCCTCGGGCTGATCCATAGGCAGATCAACGTCGACATGATGATGAGCGTGGGCATCCTCGGCGCCGCTGCCCTCGGCCAGTACACCGCCGCGATGCTCATCGTGTTCTTCATGAACATCGCGCACTACCTGGAGGAGTTCACGACGGGTAAATCGCGCAAGGCCATCCAGGAGCTGATCCGGCTGTCGCCCAAGACCGCGCGGATCAAGCTCGACGGGCGCGAGATCGAGGTTGCCGTCGAGGCGCTCAAGCCGGGCGACGTGGTGGCGATCCGTCCTGGCGAACAGATCCCGGCGGACGGCGTCGTGGTGAGCGGGCGTAGCGCGGTCAACCAAGCCTCCATCACCGGCGAGAGCGTGCCGGCGGAGAAACAGGCGGGGGACGAGGTCTACGCCGCGACCTTCAACGAACTGGGCTATGTTGAAGTCCGGGTCACGCGCGTCGGGCCGGACACCACCTTCGGCAAGATCGTCAGGCTCGTCGAAGAAGCCGAAGCCGTTAAAGCCCCCATCCAGAAATTCGCCGATCGCTTCACCACCTGGTTTCTCCCCGCGGCCATCGGGGCCGCAGTGCTGACCTACCTTGTTTCGGGCGAGCCGCTCTTCGCCATCGCGGTGCTCGTCGCGGCCTGTCCCTGCGCGGTGGGGCTCGCCACCCCGCTTTCGGTGGTGGCGAGCGTGGGCGGCGGCGCGCGTCATGGGCTGCTCGTCAAGGGCGGGCGTTATCTCGAAGCGCTCGCCAGGGTGGACTGCGTCGTCATGGACAAGACCGGCACCGTCACCTTCGGCAAACCCCAGGTCACCGACATGATTGCCGTGAACGGCCTGCCGGAGGGCGAGATCCTGCGCTATGCGGCCTCGCTCGAAAAGAACTCCGAGCATCCCATCGCCTCGGCGATTCTGGAACACGCCCGTGCGAAAAACATCGCGATCCCTGATCCGGAAGGCTTCGAGTACCTGGTTGGCAAGGGGCTGCGCGGCAGGGTGGCGGGCAAGACCGCGCTGCTCGGCAACGCCCGCTTCCTGCGCGAAAGCGATGTTCCCCTGAGCGCGGCCGTCGAGACCCGGGCGCAGGCGCTGGAGCAGGACGGCAAGACCGTCCTGCTCCTGGCCCTGGATGGAAGCATCGTGGGTGCCATCGCCGTGGCCGACGTGATCCGCGACGAAGTGCCGGCGGCCCTCGCCGCCCTCAAGCGCCTCGGCATCAAGCGCCTGCTGCTTCTCACCGGCGACAACGAGCGCGTGGCGGCGGCGATCGCCGCGAAGGTTGGCGTCACCGAATTCCGTGCGGGCCTCCTGCCCGAAGACAAGATTGCGATCGTGCGTGAGCTTCAACAAACGGGCCTCAAGGTGGCGATGGTGGGCGACGGGGTGAACGACGCGCCCGCGCTGGCGCAGGCCGACGTCGGCATCGCCATGGGCGTGGTCGGCAGCGACGTGGCGCTCGAAGCCGCGCACGTCGCGCTGATGCGCGACGACTGGCGCCAGATTCCGCAGGCCATCATTGCAGGCCGGCGCACCTACCGCACCATCCGCCAGAACATCGCGCTCGGCATCACCTGGGACGTGGTCACCATGGGCCTTGCCTCGGTGGGCATCCTGACGCCGGTCATGGCCGCAGCGACCGAGGTGGTGCCCGACGTGCTCGTAGCGCTCAATTCGGCGCGGCTGCTGAACATATCGCATCAACCGGAATGAAGGAGGAGGAACATGAATGATTCCAAAAGCCAACGCCGGCCCGGGTGGCGCCATGGCATCGTGATCGCGGCGCTTGCTGCGCTCGCGGCCCTCGGCTATGCAAGTATGAGTCTCACCCAGCTGCAATCCCTGGCGGCAGGCGGCCTGCCAGACCTATTCGGCGCCAATCAGCGGGCGCTGCCTCCCGGTACGCTCCAGGTGGAGGACATCGCCGTGGACCCGAAGGGCTACCAGGGGACGATCCTCGTCCGGGGCGTCATGGCCGCGGCGCCGCCCGATCACCCCGGCATGTTCGCCATGATCGATTCGCGCGAGGCACGGGTGTGCAAGGACCTGCGCTGCACCAGGAACTATCTGCCGGTCAAGACTGGCGGTCCGCTCCCAAATCCCTGGGATGAGCTGAACGTGCGCGGCAAAATCGTCAAGGGCGAGCGCTTCGACTACCTCGACGCGTCGCTTCGGGTTTGACGCTGCTGTAGATCGCGAAAGAGTTGAGCCAAACAATGAAGACCACTCTCAATAAATTCGCCATTCCGTGCGTCCTGGCATCGCTATTGGGCGGGTGCGCGAGTTTTCAACCCAAGCCCTTGTTGCCCGCCCAAACGGCATCCGCGTTTGAATCCCGTTCGCTAGACGGCACCGGGCTGCGGGATTTTGTGCGGCAAAACCTTCCGCAGGAGGCCGCCTCGTGGCCGCCAAAACAGTGGGACTTGACGCTGCTTGCGTTGGCAGCCTTCTACTACAGCCCGGAGCTCGACGTGGCCCGATCCAGGCTGGGCGTGGCCGAAGCGGGCATCGTTACGGCGGGGATGAGACCCAACCCGACGTTGGACATTTTCGGGCAGCGCAACGCCCCGAGCGGCGGTTTCCCGTGGACTTGGGGATTGAATTTGAGCATTCCGGTGGAGACCGCAGGCAAGCGCGGGTATCGGGTCGACCAGGCGCAGCATGTCTCGGAAGCCGCCCGCTGGGGACTCGCCGACACCGCATGGCAGGTCTACAGCCGGGTGCGCGCAAGCTTGGTTGGCTTGTACGCGGCCCAGAAACGTGCTGCTCTGCTTAAAGAGCAGGAAACGCTCCTGTCGAAGATAGCCAGCCTGTTGGATCGAAGACTCCTCGCCGGAGACGTTTCCTCCGCGGAGGTGGCCCAAGCCAGGATCACGCTGCAGCAGACGAGGCTGGCGTTGAGCGAGGCGCGGAAACAGGAGATCGAGGCACGCGCCAAGCTTGCCGCAGCAATCGGCGTCCCGGCAGTGAGCCTGGCGGGCATCGAGATATCGTTCGACGGCCTTGGCGCTATTCCGGGCCCCAACGCGCTGCCCGTATCCGAAGTGCGTCGGCAGGCGCTCACGAACCGCGCCGACATTCTGGCCGCGCTGGCGCAATACCAGGCAAGCCAGTCCGCCCTGCAACTGGCGATCGCCAAGCAATACCCGGACCTTAGTTTGGGACCGGGCTACCAGTGGGATCAGGGCGTCAACAAGTGGTCGCTCGGCTTGTCTCTGACGCTTCCGCTGCTCAACCGTAACGAAGGCCCCATCGCCGAGGCCGAGGCTCGACGCACGCAGGCCGCCGCGAGTTTTACGGCCCTGCAGGCGAGGGTCATAGGCGACCTCGACCTGGCGCTGGCGGCTTACGGGGCGGTTTCCCGGAAGCTTCGGACTGCCGATGAACTGGTCACCGAGCAGGAAAGGCGCCAGGCTTCGCTGGAAGCACGGTTCCGTGCCGGCGACACCGACCGTCTTGCCCTGGCCGAGGGCGCGTTCGAACTGATATCGGCCAAGCGCGCCCGGCTGGACACTCTGATTGAGGGGCAACAGTCCCTGGCGGCGCTGGAAGATGCCATACAGCGCCCTTTGATCCCCGCCATGTCTTTTCCCGCGATTCCCGCGGCAAGCCCCCTCAAAGAGGAAACCCAACAATGAAAGGCAAACTGATTTTGATAATTGGCGCCGCCGCCGGCGCGCTCGCGGTTGCAACCTGGGGCATCGCCGAAAAGAATGAAGCAGGGCCACACGAGGTAGAGAAGTCCGCCGAACCACGGACGGAAGCGCACGGGGAAGCAACCGAACCCATGCTTGCCTTGGACAGGCAGACCCTCGCTTTGAGCGGCATCGTGACAACCGCCCTCAAGCCCGTCAGCCGCCGGCAGGAAACCCAGGCTTTCGGAACGGTTCTTCCTCTCCAGGACTTCATCGACCTGCACGACCGGTACATCGATGCGGAGTCCCAAGCGGAGAAAGCGCGAGCTGCGCTGGCGGCTTCGAGCAGGGAATACGAGCGGCTACGTGCCTTGAATGCGGATGGTCGCGATGTGTCCGACAAGGCTCTGCAGGCGGCCGAAGCGGTTTGGCGGTCCGATGAGGCGGCCCTGCGCGCATCGCGCGCAAATCTTGCGGCCATCGAAGCGAATGCCGCCCAACAATGGGGCAGCGTTCTTGCCAAGGCAGTTCTGGCCGGCGGCGCCTTGTTTAGTCAGCTTCTGAGCCAGCAGAGGGCGCTCATACAGGTCAATGTTCCGGCTGGCGCGACCATCTCGTCGCCGCCTCAAACCGTGAGGGTTCAGGGCCCGGATGGCAGCTATGCGACGGGGGAACTGATCTCCCGGGCACCCCGAACCGACCCGAGATTCCAGGGCACAAGCCTGTTCTACCATGCGCCCGCAAACGCCCTGCTTCCCGGCATGACTGTTACCGCCTATTTGCCGACGGGCGCGCTCACGCGAGGTGTGGTTATTCCCCCCTCCGCGGTGGTGTGGTGGCAAGGAAGCGCATGGGTTTACGTGCAACCGAGCCCGGGGCGTTACGAGAGGCGTGAACTGTCCACGAGCAACCCGGTGGAGGACGGCTGGTTCGTGTCGAAAGGGTTTACAGCGGGCGAGGCGGTGATCGTCACCGGGGCGCAGCAATTGCTGTCCCAGGAATTCCGTTCCCAGATTCAATCGGGCGAAGAGGGCGAGGAAGGCGGCGAGAAGGGCGAGAAAGGCGAGCGCAAATGACCAGCGGAGCTTCCAGCATGCTTGCCGCTATAGTGCGGTTTTCGTTGCGCTTCCGCGGGGTGATCATCGCGCTGGCGTGCATCCTGGTGGTCTATGGGCTCTATGCCCTGTCGCGCGCCAAATTCGACGTATTTCCCGAATTCGCCCCGCCCCAGGTCATGATTCAGACCGAAGCCACGGGGCTGTCGCCGGAACAGGTGGAAGTGCTGGTCACCCAGCCGGTCGAGAATGCGATCAACGGTGCGCCTGGCGTTGACACGCTGCGCTCAAGTTCGATCCAGGGACTCTCGGTCATCACCGCAACATTCAAGTCCGGCAGCGATATCTATCGCGACCGGCAGGCTCTCGCGGAACGGCTTGCCAGCATATCCTCCCGACTGCCGCAGGGGATTCGGCCTCCAGAAATGTCCCCGCTCACATCCTCAACGAGCGTGGTGATGGTGCTTGGCCTCACCTCGGACAAGCACTCCCTCATGGAGCTGCGCACGGTCGCCGACTGGACGCTGAAACCCAGACTCCTGGCTATCCCCGGCGTCGCCAAGGTGGCCGTTTTCGGCGGCGAGGTGAAGCAGCTTCAAATCCAGGTCGAACCCCGGCGGCTGGTCAAGTTCAACCTTTCCATTGACGATGTGCTCGCCGCGGCCCGTCAGGCGACGGGCGTGCGGGGCGCAGGGGTGATCGACGGCGCGAACCAGCGGATCGTCCTGCAAAGCGAAGGCCAGGCGCTCACCGCGGATCGTATCGCCAGAACTGTCATCGTTCATCAAAATGGGATGAATGTGACGCTCGGCGACGTGGCGAGAGTCGTCGACGCTCCCGCGACGCCCATCGGTGCCGCGGCCGTGATGGGCAAGCCGGCCGTGCAACTGGTGGTTTCGGAGCAGTATGGCGCCAACACGCTACAGGTGACCGAGCGTATCGAGCGGGCGCTGCAGGATATCCGCCCCGAGCTGAATGCCCAGGGCATCGCTCTGGACACGGTTTTTCGGCCGGCGAATTTCATCCAGACCGCCACGCGAAACGTGGAGACTTCCCTGACCATCGGGGCGGTGCTGGTGGTCATCGTGCTGATGCTGTTCCTGTTCAACCTCCGGGCCGCCGCCATTTCCTTGGTGGCGATACCCCTATCCCTCCTCGCCGGCACGACGGTCATGGCGTATCTGGGGCTGAGCCTGAACACTATGACCCTGGGCGGGCTTGCCATCGCAATCGGCCTGTTGGTCGACGATGCCGTGATCGTGGTGGAAAACATCTATCGCCGTCTGCGGGAAAATCGCCAGCTCGAAACTCCGCGCGCGACTTTTGATGTGGTCCTCGATGCCGCGCTGGAGGTACGCAGCGCCGTGGTTTATGCCACGCTGGTCATCACCATGGTCTTCCTGCCCGTGCTCACCATGTCCGGCGTGGCGGGCCGCCTCTTCGGGCCATTGGGCGTGTCCTATATCCTGGTGACGCTGGCTTCCCTAGTGGTGGCGCTGACCGTCACGCCCGCCCTGTGCTTCGTCCTGCTGGAAAACCAGCCTTTGCCGGAGCGAGAACCGCCGCTTCTGCGCTGGCTCAAGGCCAGATACCGTTCTCTCCTGGTGAGCGTGGAGCAGCATCATCGCGCAATTGTCGTCGTCGCGGGGCTCGCTACCGTGTCGGGGCTGGCCGTGCTGCCGTTTCTCAGGGGCGAATTTCTTCCGGAACTCAAGGAAGGCCATTTCATCGTTCACATGGCCCTGGTACCCGGCACCTCATTGCAGGAGTCCCTGCGCGTAGGACGTGAGGCCACGGCGGCGCTTCTCAGACTTCCATTCGTCCGCACGGTCGCGCAGCGCGCGGGACGGGCCGAGGGCTCTGACGACACTTACGGCACCCAGTACAGCGAAATCGATGTCGGCCTCAAACCGCTTTCGGGTGAGGCCGCCGAGCATGCCCAAAACGAAGTGCGCGACGCCCTGGCGCGGATTCCAGGCGCCAATTTTTCCGTCAAGACCTTCCTCACGGAGCGCATCGAGGAAACACTGTCCGGCTATACGGCCTCGGTGGTGGTAAACGTGTACGGCAATAACCTCGATATCCTGGATCGGGAGGCCCAGGAAATCGCCGGGGTTTTGAGTCGCGTTCGGGGTGCGACGGAAGTGCAGGTGCAGTCTCCGCCTGGAATGCCCCAACTTGTCGTGCGGCTGCGGCCCGACGCGTTATCGCGCTGGGGATTCGATCCCGTACAGGTGCTGGACGCGGTCCGCGCCGCCTACCAGGGCGATGTCGTCGGCCAAGTGTACGACGGCAACCGGGTTTTTGACGTCGCGGTGATTCTCGATGCGCGGCAAAGGAAAAATATCGCGGACGTCGGCGAACTCATGCTGCGCAACCCGAACGGGACCTATGTGCGGCTGCACCAGTTGGCGGACATCTATGAAAGTTCCGGGCGCTATGTGGTGCTCCACAACGGCGCGCGACGGGTGCAAGCCATCACCTGCAACGTGTCGGGCCGGGACGTGAAATCTTTTGTCGCGGACGCCAAGAGACAGATCGCCGAAAAAATCAAGTTGCCGGAAGGCACCTACGTGGAGTTCGGCGGGGCCGCCGAGGCGCAGGCAAGATCCAGCCGCGATTTGCTCATCAATTCTGCCCTCGCCGGCGTCGCAATCGTGCTGTTTCTGTCGATGGTACTGCGGAATTACCGCAACCTGGGCCTGGTGCTCGTCAATTTGCCGTTTGCGCTCGTGGGCGGCGTGGTCGCGGTGGCGATATCCAGGGTGGGCGTGTCGGTTGGCGCGCTGGTCGGGTTCGTCACCCTGTTCGGGATTACCTTGCGCAATTCCGTGATGATGCTTTCCCATTACGAACACCTCGTGACGGTCGAAGGCATCCAGTGGGGGCCTGAAGCAGCGCTGCGGGGGGCGACGGACCGTCTGACTCCGATTCTTATGACCGCGCTGGTGACCGCGCTCGGGCTGCTGCCGCTGGCCCTGGGGGCAGGCGCGCCGGGGCGCGAGATCGAGGGGCCGATGGCAATCGTTATCCTGGGCGGCCTGTTCACGTCCACCGCCCTCAACCTGCTCATCCTGCCGGGTCTTGCATTGCGCTATGGGCGGTTTGTCGGCGAAGCCCCCATTAAATCGAAAGGGGCTATTACCGGCAACACAGATCTCACAAAGGCTTAAATATTGTCTGGCCACGAACCGCCCCGGGTTTTGAGGAGGCTGGCTCACCGCACAGCGGAAGTGGGATCCACCAAGTCATGGTCGATCGCGTCGAAGCGCGGTTCGACATCACGCCTCAGCGACTCATCGGGGACACCGCTTACGGGATAGCGCCAATGCTCGGCTGGATGGTCAATGGGAAAGGCATCGAACCGCACACGCCTGTTGGGGACAAGACCGAGCGTAAGGATGACAGCGGCCCAGCCACCGCTGGGGCGGGTGAGATGTGGTGTTGGGCCTATTGGCGACACCCTCCCTCGGCTGGCTTGGTCCCAGGCAACCAGGTGCCAGCCTAGCAACCTTCGGGCTTGACGGTCGGTTTGGCGTACGGCCTCGGTTCTGGAGCGTGATGGCAGGAGCGGATTCCCCCGATAGACTGCGCGACTGACTACCTTCTGCCGCTATTCCTCAGTCGAACCACGCCTCGCCCTGGCTCCCAGGGCAGCGCCGGGATGGTCGGGAACTGGACCCGAGAAAAATGCTCGACAATCCGGTCCAAAGGCAGGTCGGAGCCGTAGCCGTCGGTAACGGCGCCGTCGCCAGTGGTATGGCCAAGCAGGCGCTGCAGATACTTTGTCGGCGCACCCGCTGCTTCCAGCATGTCTTTCATGCAGTGGCGGAAGGAGTAGAGGACCTTCCGTGGGTCATTGATGCCGATGGCACGCTTGTAGCGGCCGAAGAACTTCGAGAAGGATCCCGACAACTTTTCGTGGAAGTCCTTCTTCAAGGTGGGGAAAAAGACCGTAGCGCCTTGGGTCCGCAGCGACTCCACGTAGCGTAGCAAGCCCAAGTCCAGGAGCTGCTGTGCCACCGGCACGCGCCGCTCGGAGGGCGCGTTCTTGAGCGTGCGACGGTGGCTATTGGGGACATCATCGGCATCGAAGAGGTCGCGGTCCTCCTCGCAAGGGCGGTCGACGATGCTGAAGTACCAGCCCAGCTTCGGGTCGTGCCGCAGGTCGCTCAGGGCCAAGCCGGCGACCTCTTCCGGCCGCGCGCCTGTGTAGAACATCAACACTGGAATCCAGTAGGTCGCCTCGCCCGCCTGACCTTTGGACCGTTTGTGCTGGGTGAAGATCTCCGAACCAAACAGCAGTTGAAGATCGTTCGCGTCAAACGGAAGTCGCCGCTTGCGCCGTCTCTTCACGCCGTTTTGCTTGAAGCCTAGGGTGTTGGCCGCCGGGTTGACCTTGAGGACGTGTTTGCCGACGGCGATTTTGTAGATGGCGCGGACCTTGCCGATGCGCTCGTTAATGGTCGGGACCTCGAGGCCGCGCTCGCGCATGTAATGCGCGAAGTCAGTCATCAGCTCAGGCGTAACCTCGGCCGGCGAGCGAACCCCTTTGCCTTCCGCGAAGCGCCGCAAGTCACGCCATGGGGTCTGCGCCGAGATGGTCGTCGGCTTGGGCCGATTTTCCACATAGGTGCGCCAGGTCTCGAAGACCTTGTCCCAGGTTGGAGCGCTTAGGTCGGCCGGCGCTCGCTCTGGAACGACTGTAAAGAGCGGGTGCTGTGTCTCCGGGGCAACCGTGTCCGTGTCCACCAAATCGCCGCGCTGGCGTGCGAGCTGATAATCCAGCGTCGCGACGACCGCACGGAGAAAGACGTAGGAGGCGCGCTTGGCCTCGTCTTGGTCGGGGTCGAAGTCCAGGCCGCAGAGATAAAGAAACCCGTGCAAAGCCGAAAACATGCCGAGGCTCTTGCCCTGCGCGAGCATACGTCCGAGTTCCGCCCGCTGGTCGGCCAGCTGCGCCCCGAGCTCGTCGAATTCGATATCGTCCATGCCTTGCTGCCGGCGGTGTTCGTCGTTCAGCAGGACCTGCCGTACCCAGAAACGGGCGATGCCCTCCAGTTGCTCGTCGGAGAGCCTGCACACGCGCTTGGCGGCAAGCGACGCCCGGCTCAGGTCCAGCTGCTGGCTCTTGAGCCGGAACTCCGCGTCGATTCGCGCCAGCTCGGCGCGGGCCCGTTCCTTGGCATCGCGCAGGTCGGTGGTGCCCAGGCTGCGGATGATGTGCGTCTGGTGGGCGGGGTAGGCCGCGCGGAGGGCGGCCGGGATACGGCGACGCACGTACTTGATGCCGTGCTTGCCACGTGTGTAGATGCAATCGGAGATCGCTTTCATGGTCTGCTCCACAAGGGTTGTGTAACAGACCGTGTAGCAACCAGTTGTCCAGCTTCCGATGAAAGTGCATGATTTCCTTGGGAAACATGCACTTAACGGCGTTTTAGGGGGCGTTGGGGTGGCTGATGGGACTCGAACCCACGACAACAGGAATCACAATCCTAAATTCACAATGAATTAAAAGCCAGTGTTGGCGCGGCATTCAGGCTGGTTGATGTATAATAAAAACCAATTTGGGGA
>JAJZUU010000053.1 GCA_021848325.1 Pseudomonadota bacterium
TTTCCGGAATTTTATGCCGACATTTTGCAGAAAGTCTTTATTGAACAGTGACCTTCTATCTGTCCGGCTCGGATAATTAACCCCAAAAAACTGGCTGACATTTGCACCATGTAACGTGTATCAACTTGATTATTTTATAAGTATTTACCCACACAAAAGTCGGATGAACCATATTTATTGGCGAACGCGGCATGGGAGGCGGAGTCGTCCTCGCTGATGCCCACCACCTGGGCCCCCAGCACGCTCAGTTGAAACAGGTCGGACAGCCTGAAGGCGGGCGCGGCCTGTCCGGGGGCGGGGACGTCGCCGGCACGGGTGATCCGGACCCAAAACAAAACGCCGACCAATGCCGAGGCCGACAGGACCGATCTACCTCGCCGATCTGCCCGGCCACGCCCAGAAGTGCAACAGTCCCGCCGACAGCACGGCGAGCGCGCCGGCATAGGAAAACGCCGTCGCCGCGCCCAGATAATGCCATAGGGCGCCAAACAGCAGTCCCGCCGGGATGGCGGCGATTCCCAGCATCAGGTGATACCAGCCGAAGGCGGTGCCCTGCTCCCCGGCCTGCGCCAGGTCGCTGATAAGCGCCCGTTCCGGCCCCTCGCTCAGCCCGATGAACAGTCCGTAGGCCACCGTGACCAGCCACAAGCCGTGGCCTTGGCTCACCTGCCCGAGCAGCACGAAGGCCACGGCGTAGGACGCCCAGCTCATCAGGATCATCCTCTCCTTGCCCAGCCGGTCGGAAAGCAGCCCGCCCCGGGTAGAGGTGGCCGCCTTGGCCAGGTTCAGCGCCGCCCACAGCAGCAACAGTTGCACCACCCCCATCCCCAGCTCGTGGCCGCGCAGCACGATGAAGGTCTCCGAGGCGCGGGCAAAGGTAAACAGCCCCAGCACCAGCAGATAGCGCCGCATGGGGGCGGAAAGTCCCGCCCAGCGCAGGGGCGGAAGGGGCGGCCGGGGGCTTGCGGCGGTCGGCGGCTCCTTCACCCCCAGGGCGAGCAGCGCCACCCCCATAAAACCGGGCACGGCCGACCAGAAGATCACCTGCGGCAGAGAATCCGCGGCCCAGCCCACCAGCAGCGCCGCCACCAGACTGCCGGCCACCGCGCCGCTGTTGTCCAGGGCACGGTGGAAACCATACGCAAAACCCCTGATCGCCGCCGGCGTGCTGTCCGCCACCAGCGCATCCCGCGGCGCGCTGCGCAGCCCCTTGCCTGCCCGGTCGGTGGCGCGCAGCAGCAGCACGGCAGCCCAGCTTCCCGCAAATCCCAGCAAGGGGCGCGCCGAGTTGGACAACAGATAGCCCGCCAACGCCAGCCCCTTGCGCCGCCCGCCGAGCCAGTCGGAACGCCTGCCCGACCAGAGCTTGAGAAAGGCCGCCACCGCGTCCGCCACCCCTTCGATCGCCCCCAGCGCCACCGGACCCGCGCCCAGCACGCCGGCAAGCAGGATCGGAATGAGGGGGATCACCATCTCGGAGGCAAGGTCGTTGAAAAAACTCACCAGGCCGAGCACGACCACGGTTCGCGGCAATTTCCTCAGAGTGTTCTCCCCATAGCCGGCGGCCTGCGCCCTCTTCCGCCGACGATTGTTTTCCTCAGTTCGGGCATTTTACGCCATCAAGGCGGCCAGAAAATACCCCGGGCCGTCGTTCCCGCAAAATCGGGAATCCGGCGTGTTTTACCGGATTCCCCCTGCGCGGGAACGGCGGAATTGCAGCCGGCAAGCTTTCCCGCCAGGAAGTGGCGGCTATAGATCTTGCGCCCCTTTTTGGATTTCCGGCTTCCCGGTGCCGGGAAACATGGGGCAACCAGCGAACGCCGGTGTTTCCCCCGCATAAGCGAAATTCGTATCCAATGGTTGCGCGATCCCGGTCAGTATGGTTGAATCCCCCATGCCGAGATTGACTAACCCTCGGACTATTAAGCACTTACACTCACTTGATGACATGAAAATAAAAGTCGGTGAACTAATAGTCAAATATATGGAACGCCTGGGCATCGAGTACATCTTCGGCATGCCGGGCGCGCATATCTTGCCGGTGTACGACTGCCTGTATGACTCAAGTATTCGGAGCATTCTGGTCAAGCACGAACAGGGTGCTTCCTTCATGGCAGGCGGCTACGCCAGGGCCTCGGGCAAGATCGGCGCCTGTATCACCACCGCGGGGCCGGGGGCCACCAATCTCGTGACTGGCATCGCCAATGCCTATGCCGATAGACAACCCCTCCTGATCATCACCGGCGAGACATCGACCCATATCTTCGGCAAAGGCGGCCTGCAGGAAAGCTCCGGCGAGGGGGGCAGCATCGATCAGGACGCCTTGTTCAAAGGCATAACGAAATACAACAAGATCGTTGAGCGCACGGACTACCTGCCCAATATCCTGAACCGGGCCTCCAACCTGTTGCTCTCCCCCAACGCCGGGCCGGTACTGCTCAGTTTTCCGTTCAATATCCAGAAAGAACTGGTGGACGATGGCCTCCTCGACCGAATCAGAACCGAACGACGCGCCTATGCCGTGCCCGACGCGTCGCAACCCGCGAGCGCGCTCGCCGATCTCGTCCTGGCGGCGGAAAACCCGGTCATCGTCGCCGGCTATGGCTGCATCCGGTCGGGCGGACAGAAGGTCGTGTCGGAACTGAGTGAAATGATGCATATCCCGGTGGCCACCAGCCTGAAAGGCAAAGGCGTCATCAACGAACGATCGGAATATTCCCTTGGCAGCCTGGGCGTAACGTCGTACGGGAACGCCTATCAGTACATCGCGGAAAAATCCGATCTGCTGATCTTTCTCGGCGCCGGATTCAATGAAAGAACAAGTTATCTCTGGGACGACAATCTTATCGGCAACAAAAAGATCGCCCAGGTCGACATCAACGAGGATCAACTGGAAAAGGTCTTCAAGGCCGATGTTGCCATCCACGGGGACGTCAAGGAGATCGTGACGGGGATAGTGGAAAGGATAAAGGCGAACGGCAAAAACGTTCGGAAGCACAACAACATACGGAAGACGATAAAGGGGCTCGCCGGCAACGCCGCCGAAAGCGACGCGGCTGTGTTTCAATCCCGATTTCCGCTGGTGGAAAAGTTCTTTGCCCGGCTGGAGAAGGTCTTCCCGGAAAATATCCAGATCTTCGATGACAATCTCATCTTTGCTCAAAACTTCTTTAACGTCACAACAGGAAATCGCTACTATCCAAATTCCGGCATTTCCTCACTGGGCCACGCCGTTCCGGCCGCCATCGGCGCCAGGTTTGCCGAAAACAAACCCACCTTTGCGATCCTGGGGGACGGCGGGTTTCAAATGTGCTGCATGGAGATCATGACGGCCGTCAATTACGATATCCCTTTGAACGTGATCATGTTTAACAACTCCACCATGGGCTTGATCCGCAAGAACCAGTCCCAGCAATACGGGGGACGCTATATCGACTGCGACTTCGTCAATCCCGATTATCGATTCCTCGCCCGGTCATTCGGGATAAATCACAAACGGGTTGCCACGGAATCCGATCTGGATCACGTGTTCGGTGATACGGACTTCGCCAACGCCACCAACCTCATCGAAATCATGATCGACAAGAACACCTTCCCGAATTACGTCACCAAACGATAAGACCGGATTCGCGCAAGATGGCTCTGGCAACCTATGCGTCGCTGCAACGTTTTCTCGAACGATACGCCCACGATCCCGCAGTAAAACACCTGCGCGCCGGCCTTGAAAAGATTTCGGCGGACGGCGGTATTGACGCCCTGATCGGCATCTACAACGAATCCATCCCCTTGCTGGAACAAGCGATCTGGTCGGGCGACCCGGAGGGTGCGCCGCTTGAACTGTATCAGCGGGTCTTTCGGGAACTGGAAGCGCATATCGCGTCAAAGGGCCATGACGACCGACATCACTTTATTCTGGTCATTCCCGTGGCCGACCGGCCGCAACACCTGAGGTGCTGCCTCGACAGTCTGCTTGAACTGTGTCGCCGGTTTAACTACGGCGGGAGCGAGAACAATAAGTATAAGAAGGTCTCGGTGGTGATCGCCGATGACAGCAAGGACGAAGTGAACATCGGCAAGCACCAGGAAATCGCGCGGCAGTTCAACGAACAAGGATTGGAAACCATCTACTTCGGCCCGGAAGAACAACTGGCGCAGATCGATGCGCTCGCGGAAACCGATCGGCAGGCCCTGACGGGCGTCCTGGGCGAGGCGGACCGTTCGGCCTTTTATCACAAGGGCCCTTCGCGGACGCGCAATATCGCCTACCTGAAACTCGGCGAGATGCAGGAATCGCGTGAAAAGGTGCTGTTCTATTTCCTCGACAGCGACCAGGAATTCCGCGTCAAGTCCAGCACCCCTCGGGGCGACCGGGACCTATATGCCGTAAACTACCTGTACTATCTGGACGCGGTCTTCTCCGGCACCGATGCCTGCATGCTCACCGGCAAGGTGGTCGGCGACCCGCCCGTATCGCCGGCGGTGATGGCGGGCAATTTTCTGGATGACGTGATCCGCTTTTTGCAGCAGCTTGCCGATCTTGAATATACCGCGCCCTGCCGATTTCACGGGGTAGCGCACCAACCGGCCGATGACGCCGCCTATCACGACATGGCCGAGTTGTTCGGATTCAAGCAGGCGGCGCATTCATTCCAATATCAATGCACCCTCGGCGGCCCGCACGACAACGCCCGGTGTTTCAACCATTTCGCCGGCCAGTTGAACCGTTTTTTCTATGGCGAACACCCGACACGCAAGACGTATTATGAGTACGCGGAAGTCCGCTCCAATCTCGCCCCCGCAAGGACCGTCTACACCGGCAACTATGTATTCAAACCGGAGGGGTTAAAGTACTTCATCCCCTTTGCCAAGCTCAAGTTGAGAATGGCCGGCCCGGTGCTGGGAAGGGTCATAAAGGCGGAAATAAAGGAACGCTTCGTCTCGGCCAACCTGCCCATGTTGCACAAACGCACCGTAGAGGACAGCGGCCGGTCCGAATTCCGGCCCGGCATCAATCGCGACCGACAACGGATCGATCTGTCGGGGGAGTTCGAGCGGCAATATTTTGGGGACGTCATGTTATTCAGCATCGAAAAACTGACGGCCCAGGGCTATCCCGGCCATACGCCGGCAAAGAACGTCGTCACCGAGACCGTGAAGACGACCGAAGAAACGATTTACCGCCGGTACATGGCTAAACACACCGAGATTCTGAATAAGCTGGAGCGGCTGCGGACCATCCTGCACGATGCCGGAAATTGGTGGAATACGGCACCCGGATTCGATGACGCAAAGGGCCAGCTCACGCTATTCCTTGACAATATCGAGCATAATTACGGCGACGGATCATACTGTTACCGGATGATGAACGCCAGCGCCGACAAACAACGGCGAATCTCGCAGATCGCCGCGGCCGTAATGCAATACTCCGCCGATAGGCAGGCCTGGGAACGGGTATTGTCCAAAGGGCAGCACAGTGCGCAACCCGGCAATCAAATTGACTCGCCCGGATAATAATTGGCTGGGACCCACAGGTGATCGATAAGCTCAAGCATCGGCTGCACAAAAACTGCTACAAGGCACGGTTCGAAATTCTGGAACAGCTTCTGCACAACCAGACGCTGACCCGGACGCAACTATTGGACAAGCAGAGGCGCGATTTAGCCGGCATCGTCGCACATGCGGTCGCCCATACCGACTACTACAGAACCAAGTATGGCGACTTGGTTGCGGACAATGCCAATGGCCCCGACGTCAGCCGCCTGCCCATCCTGCGAAAGGATGAGGTGATAAACCACAAGGAAGCCCTGCTCGCAAATACGATCGATAGAAACGATCTGCGCACCGGGTACACCGGGGGTTCGACCGGCAAGCCGCTGGCCTTTTACTACGACCGACACAAAATGGAATTGATGCGCGCCGGCATGTGCCGCAGCTATATGTGGTCCGGTTGGCGGCCGGGCCAGAAAATCCTGAACTTCTGGGGCGCGAAGCAGGATCTCAAGGGTGGCGGCTTGCGCAAACGATACGGTGATTTCATTGCCGCCGAAAAAATCATCGGCGCCTACGAATATACCGAGCCACAATTGAATGACTGGGCAAAGGCCATAACCTCCTACCGGCCGGTCCTGCTGCAGGGCTACGCCTCCGTCCTCGCCGAACTGGCCAGCCACGTCATCGAACACAAAATGCCGATGCCCAATACCCTGCAGGGTGTTTTCTCCACGGCGGAAGTGCTCTACGACCGGCAACGGGAATTGATTGAAACCGCCTTCGCCTGTAAGGTATTCAACCAATACGGCAGCCGCGAGATCCCCAACATGGCCTGCGAGTGCCGCCACGGGAACTATCATATCTTTACGGACATGGTCTACATCGAGTCGATAAATGCCCACGACGAAGACCGGCTGATCGTTACCTCGCTGACAAACCGCGTCATGCCGTTCATCCGCTACGCTATCGGCGACTCCGGCAAGCTGAAGGAAGGCGACTGCCCCTGTGGATCACCCTTCCCCATGATGGAAATGGGGCTCTGTCGCAGCAATGACATTATCAGGACAAAAACCGGCAAACGCATCTATCCCGCGTACTTCATCCACTTGCTGGATGGCCTGACGGGGATCAGGCAATATCAGTTTGTGCAAAGCGAGCTGGAAAAGATTACGCTAAACATAAAGGCGCCAATTCCGCTGGAACCGGCGATATTGAGGTCTATCGAACGAAGAATACAAAAAGACATCGAACAGGATATGATTGTCGAAATAAATCGTGTCGATGAGATAAAACGCACGGCCTCCGGCAAGCATCGGTTTGTAATAAGCGACATCGCTGCTTCGTAAATCGGTTTCAGCAAGCAAGTTCCGCGGCTTGCTCGGTCATTTGCCGGCAAAAGGTATAATGTAGCGTTACAAGACCGGACCCCGCGAGGCCTTACCGTCATGCAAGGCAAAACGACTCGCAATTTTTATCAACCTTCGACAAACAGGAAATCGAATTGGCCAAACCCAACTATCAATACGAAAAGCGTCAAAAAGAACTCGCCAAAAAAAAGAAAAAAGAGGACAAGCTGAAAGAAAAGGCGCAGAAAAATGAAGCCCCGACAGAAGAGTCGCCAGATGCGCCTGCTGATGGTAGCAAGGAAAATTCGGGGTAAGCAGCGCAAAAGCACGGGGGTCTAACATTCCGGCAAACTTTGTTACCTATCGGGCGCTTATGCGGTGGCGGAGATCGGGTGCCATTTCGGGGTATACCACATGACGGTAAGTGGCACGGTGTGAAAGTTTGAAGAAGGCCGAAGGAAAATGTTGGTTTGTTGACACATTTGTCTTTGTTTTCTTTAGTTCTTTCAGCAACCCTCAATCGGCCTGCGGGTCGCCCAAACCGTGCACCAGCCATTAGGGTTAATTTCTCCTTCCACTACGGCACAGCGTCCCGGAGCCTGAAGGTTTTTGCCGGGGAGAAAATGGCTGCAATCGGCGCATTTTTTATGCCCGTCTGGGCGCTCCCGGTAACCCATCGTCTTCTTGGAAAACCGGTCGTCGGCGCAGATTCTGACGCCGCGACCGATCAGGAAAAGGCCAAAACCCGACAGAATGCTTTTGAGCAGCCGCCTGCGCGCATATTGGTGGGTGGATTCCATTTCGCAATGTCGGCAAGATCATTCCGCGCCGCCGTGGGGCGTGCCTTTGATGTCACGGCAACTCGGCAGGCCTTGCCTTGCGGCCGCCGGCTCTCCGGTCTGCGGAACCGTCTCGTCGCGAGCGGCTGCACCGATGCCCGTAAACCCGCCGTCGCCCGTCCGCAGGGGATTTCCCGTTCCTTCCAAAACGTGACCCTTGGCAACATTGCGTCTACGCTCGACTACTGGCAACGCAAAGACCGCTCGCACGTCGGCCAGTGCCTCAGCCAGTGCCTCGGCGACCAACGGCGCGTAGTCGCCTTGCGCCTGCCCGAGCAAGTCCACATACAGGTCGGCCCAGTGCCCAAGAATCTCGGTGACAAAACCAGCGGCCACTTCCTGCGCCGCAGGGTCGGTCTCCCAGGCCGCCGCCAGGCCGGCAAGGTAGGCCAGGATGAAACCGATATGGTCGAGGGGCCGTAGTGGCCCGCGAAGCAAAGGACTCACGTCGAGGCGCTGGGGATCGAATCCCGCCATCTGGTACCAGAGCAGGAACTCGTCGCCGCCATCATGGCGCGGCGGCGGGAAATGCCAGTATTCGCCCTGCTGTTGCGCGCGCCGGAGCACATGGGCATAGGGCGGGACGTAACGGCCGGATTGCGGGATGCAGAAGACATCGTAGAAGTCCTGCCGCGCCTCGTCCGCGTTCAGCTTGCGGCCGGCCGCAACACCCACGATTTCCACTGCCTCCGCCGTCGGGGAACACAACGTCAACGCCGCTACCGCGGCCAAGCGATCAGCGAATCGAGGCTCTTCGGTCATGGCGCGCATCATGCCTTCTCCAAGCGCGCGCGCGTATTGTAAAAAACGACGCTGCCGCCCACCAGATCCATGAGCGACATTTGCCAAACGTCCGGGTCGCGCCGCATTACCGGGTTGAGATGGATGCCGACGCGCCGCACCTGGTCGCCTTCCACCCGCTTGCCGCCGATCTGGTAGTTGGTCGCGCCATAACCCCAGTGGCCGTATCCGACGGTGAAGGCGATGACGCCGGGACGAAGCCCCTCCCTGACGCGAGCCCGTCCCTTGCGCCGCCCTTCCGGGGTCACCACCCAGACCTCATCGCCATCCCGGACGCCGTAGCGTTCGGCGTCTGCCGCCGCGATTTGGATACCGTTGTCGGGCACAATCTCGCGCAACACGTAGTTGGATGCCAGCCGCGAGGCGGTTTGTAAAGCGCCCTTTTTGGTGATGATGGTCAACGGCCAGGTGTTGAAATTGTCCAGCTTGTCCAGCGGCTTGCCCAGTGCCGTTGCCGGCTCCACCCAGCCGGTGGTGCCCAGGAACTGGCGGCCGGACATGCTATCGCGAGTTTGCACCGTTTCTTCCTGATAGAAATGCAGGGTCTTGGCAAAGCGGTGGGTGAGCTTGTCCCCCTCGCGGGCCCGACTGTGAGGTTCGAAACGCCCGCCCCGGGACATAACCGACAGCACCTTGGACCATTCTGCGTCCTTCAGCGTCCCGCGGAATTGGGTGTGGAAAGACTTCAAATCAGAGATTTCCAAGTCCATTTTACTGATATCCGGTAGCTCGTCGCCCACTCCGCCTGCGGCGAAGGCGACGTTGGCCGTGGCCTTGAGATACCAGTCCTCCTTGCGGTGCAGCGGCCAGAGCGTGCCATCTGCGTCCGGGATGGCCTTGTCGCCGTAGCCGGGCATGCCCACCCGCTTGGCGACATCGATGAAAAACTCCTCCATGCACATGTGCCGGCCGTCTTCGGTCTTCTCGGTCAGCTCGATTACCGGCCAGCGCACCCCGGTTCCCTTGGTCAGCGTCGTCGGGAGGGTGCCGATGTGAGTCCAGTACTCGAGGAAGCTGCCGTCCGGAATGATGTAATCGGCATACATGCTGGTGTCGCCGACCACGATATCGGAGGCAATGATCAGCGGGATGTTCTTGGGGTCCTTGACCGTGTCGACAAACGCCTGGTTGCCCTGGCTCGGCACGCTGTAGAAAGGCGTGGCCATATGCCAGATGAGGATGTCGACCCCATAGGGATAGTGTTGCACCGCGGAAGGCAGCAGTTCCGTATATACCTCGAAACTCAGCGGAAACCAGGGCCGTTTGGCCGGGTAGGGGTTCTTGCCGGCGGCTTTCTTGGCCTTGAACTCGCTCGAGTCTTCGTAGTGCGCCTCTTCGCGCGAAAGCTTGATGCCGAACGCGCGGGCCTCGGCGCCGGGCACCGCCATCACGTCGTAGCGCCCTTTCTTGTAATCGTAGCTCCCGCCGCCGACGGTAAGGCCGCCGCTCCAATTCAGGTTGCCGACCAGAAGGTTGAGCAGCAGCACCGCTACCCCGTTGTAGTAACCGTTGGGATGCTTGACCACGCCGCGATACATCTCGCTGCAGGCCTTGCGCCCGTGGGCGGTAAACTCGCGCGCCAGGGCCACGATCTGCGCCTCGGGCACGCCGCAGATCGCCGCATACTCGGCAAGCGTGAGTTGCTGCGCCGATTCGCGCAGCAGCGTGAAGGCGCTTTTCACCGGCACCCCGTTGACATTGCCGCTATACTCGACTTGCGCCACCTTGGCATCGGCGGCGCGGGCCGGCCGGCCGGAATCGGCGGCGCTCACCACGCGGTCGCTTTCTTCATCGCCACCAAACTTGCCTAGACCCGCGTCTTCGCTGCGCAGGAAGGTGCCGTTGCGCGGATGGGCCGGATCGACAATGACCAGATGAGTGGCGTCGGTGCACGACAATTCGCCCGCCGCCTCGGCAGCGCCCTGGGCCGGATGGCTGAGATAGGCCGCGTTGTAGCGTTTCTGCTCGATGATCCAGCGGATCATGGCCAGCGCCATTGCGCCGTCCGTGCCCGGCTTGATGGGAATCCAGGCGGCGCTGTCACCCGTGACTCCGCCGCGGCCAAGCAGCGGATCGATCACCACATACTTGAGCCCGCCGGCCTCGGCACGCGCCTGGGCGGTGTATTTGCCGAGCGTCTGCATGGGGAAATTGGCGTCGCCGGGCTGCGTCCCCCAGAAGATGATGAATTCCGCGTGCATAACGTCTGGCTTGGTCATGTGTTTGCCGGGATAGACCATTGCCGTGGCCACGTGGTGGCTCACCTCGCACACGTTGACGTGCTCGTAGACATTCACGGTGCCGAAGGCTGTTCCGAACCGGCGCGCGAACTCCAAACGGCTGCCGACAATGCGTCCGCCCTGAAAGAGCAGGCCGTTGGTGCGATTGCCCAGTTCAGGGGCCGCCGCATCCATGAGATCCTTGCGCTTGGCGTAGAGCCCGCGGAAACCGAGTATCTCCCTATCCTTGCTGGCGGGGTCGCCCGTGTCGGCGAATATCTTGCCGCCGTCGACCACCTCGCCGATCAGCTGTTTCCAGGAAATCGGCTGCCACTGCCCGCTGCCGCGGGGCCCCGAACGCTTCAACGGCACCGTGATGCGATACGGATCGTAGGCCGTCTGAATGCCCGCATTGCCGCGCGCGCAAACGGTACCGGGCAGCCTGGCGGTATCCAGCAGCGGGGTCTGAAGCAGGGTGTAGTCCACCAGTGTGTTCGGGTGGTAGGGGTTGCCGAAGATGCGCTCGACACGCCCCGTCTTGCGGTTGATCTTGACCCGCAGCCCGCACTCGCTGTGGCACTGCAGGTCCACCGTGTGGCGCAGCATCCAGTCCGGGTTGGGGGCCAGCGCTCCGGTCTTGAAATCGCGCAGCCATTCCGGCGTATCCGAGATGCCGTAGATGGGATGCAGCGCGCCCTTGCCGCGCCTGCGAAACAACGCCGCGTCGATCAGCGTGCCGCGAAATCCGATGAACCCGGCGCCGATGCCGCCGACGGCGATGGCCTTAAGAAAACCTCTGCGTGTAACGCTTAAGAAACCGCTCTCAGCCATGGCTTACTGCCTCCTTGGAAATTGTTGTTGTCGGGATTTCTTTTGCGCCCGTTCCGTAGGGCAGCACCCACCAAAAGAGTGCCATCCAGCCGATGCAATAGGCGAAGTCGAGGATAAGGTAGGTCCACATTTCCGGCGGCATGACGTAGAGGTAATAACCTGCTCCGCTCTTGGGCACGGCCTGACCGGCAATGATCAGGGCATAACGCAGGGCGAAGGCGCCAATCACCGCGGCTGCGGCGGCGATTGCGGAGACCAGCGGGTGGCTGCGCAGCGCCCGCGGGAACAGCAGCACCGCCGGCACGACGGCACCGAGCCAGAACCACCAGTGCCATGCCAGGCCGCGGTACGGGCCGTCGATGAGCGCCACCGCCCGACGCAGTTCCACGCCGCCGAAATGCCCCGCGTATTGCAGCCACAGCAGCCACAGCGCAACGCTGCCGAGTGCGGCGATCCACAGCACGGTCGGATTACCCGTCTGCGCCGACTGCGCCCGCCCGTCACGCAGGTAGCTGCCGACCGGCACCAGCAACCACAGCAGCCCCGCGCCGGCGGCGATGGCGCTGGAGAAGAAAATCGCCGGCACAAAGGCGCTGCCCCACAGCACGATGCCATGCTCGGTCATCAGGAAGACGCCCGAGTAGAGGATGGCGAACACGGCCAGAATAACGCCGATCACGGCAACCGCGCGGCTGAAGGATTCCCCGGTCAGCGGATTGAAGCGGCGCACCCACAGGGTAAGCACGTCGGCGATACTCTGGGCGGCCGGAGATCGGCCTTCCAGGGCACGCCCGATGTTGGGGGCGAGTACCGCGACAGCAAGCCACCAGCACAGCAGGGTGAACAGCGGCAACAGGACAACGCCGAACTTGATGATGGCGGTACCGGCGTTAGCCCAGCCGAAGACATAGGTGTGCCACAGACGGCCCGGCTGTTCGACTTCCAGCACGGGATTGGTCAGTCCCGCGATCATCAGGGCAACCGCCAGCGGCAAGGCGAAGCGCTGCTCCGCGCTGCTACCGTCGGGGCCGCGCCAGCGGCGCCACGCCCAGAGCAGGAAAATGGCGCCGGCGATGCCGACCATGGCAGAGTAGGTGGAAAGAAGCGGGGTAATCGTCCGCCCGTGCACCACGTTGATATATTCCCAGTACCACTCGTGAGCGATTGTCATAGCGAAACCTCCTCCACTTTCCAGTCGCCGACCGGTTCACCGGCGGCACGGCGGTCGGCGCTCCACAGGTCCGGCCGTCCGGGCAAATTGTTCTGCAAGGCATCGGGCAAGCCGATGTACAAGACGCGTGGCTCATTGCCCGTTTCCGGCTTGAGCACCTGCACCGGCTGCTGTTGCAGCGCCCGCGCCGGTGCGCTGTTGGGATCGTTGAGGTCGCCGAACTGGCGCGCGCCACCCACGCAGGTTTCCACACAGGCCGGCAGCAGGCCCTGGTCGGTGCGCTGGGCGCAGAAATTGCATTTGTCGGCGGTCTTGGTGACCGGATTCATGAAGCGGGCGTCGTACGGGCATGCGTCCACGCAGGCGCCGCAACCGATGCAGCGCTCGTTATCCACCACCACAATGCCGTCCCGGCGCTGCCAGGTCGCCCCGGCTGGGCAGACCTCGATGCACGAGGGGCGTTTGCAGTGATTGCACAGCCGGGGCAGGAAGGCACGCCGGGTATCGGGGTAACGCCCGATCTCCACGTCCGGCACCAGGGTGCGAAAAACGGCGTTCGGCACGTTGTTCTCGAACTTGCACGCGGCTGTGCAGGCCTGGCAGCCGATGCACTTTCTGAGGTCGACGAGCATGGCCCAGCGCTTGCCCTCGAATCCCCTGAAGGCCAGGTTACCGTCTTTTGCGGTGTAGGCGTAGACCGAGGCATCGTGGCCGTCGATATAATCCCGGCCCGAGTCACCGCGGGGCTGATCGAACAACGGCATGCCGGGAATGGCGGATGCCGTCGCGGCGGTCGCGGCCTTCGCACCGAGGGATGCGGCCACCGCCGCCCCTACGGCACCGCCCGTCAAGGCCCGAAAAAACAGCCGCCGTCCGGCTTCGTGCCCCGATACCTTGTCTATCTTGTCCGATGCGTCACTCCCAGCTCTACCGCGTTTTTTCATAACGGAACCTCCCGGTTGAAAAACTATCGTATTTTCTAGAAACTGCTAACCATGAAAGCGACGTAGCAAGAGTCGTTCCACATCCATAGTTGTTTCCTCTTGCCGCCGCCAGACGGGCGATTCCATAAGAATGTAGCGGTTTAGGGGAGCTGGCGATTGCTTCGATTGGTCACTATCTGGTAACCTTCCACGGCGAGTCGTCGCCCTTCCGGTTACGCAAAAGTAACATCGAGGCAGGAGCAAGTTGATACCGCACCGTGTATTCAATATCTTCTGGATGCTGGCCTTCGCACTCCTGATGGCCGCCGCAACACCTGCCGGCGCGAGGGATTCCGCGATCCGGGTCGGCCTGACTCCGGCCTTCCTGAATGATCAGTATGGATTGCTTGACGATTGGCGCGCCTACCTGGAGAGAAAACTTGGCCGCCGGGTCGAGTTCGTGGAGCGGGACCGGTACCGGGAGACCATGGACCTCCTCGGCCTTGGCAAGCTCGATTTTGCCTGGGTATGCGACTATCCTTATGTGTACCTCAAGAAACAGAAACAGGTGCGCCTGCTGGCCGTCCCCTACTCCCGGGGCAGGTCTCTTTACCGCGCCTATCTCATCGTTCCCGCCCGGGATACCCATACCCGGTCCATCTTGCAGCTCAAGGGCAAGGTGTTCGCCTATGCCGACCCCTATTCCAATTCCGGCTATCTTACTCCCCGTTACCAACTCCACGAGATGGGGGAAGATCCAGACAAGTTCTTCAAGCGCACCTTCTTCACCTGGTCGCACCGCAACGCCATCGAGGCAGTGGCCGCCGGTATCGCGCAGGGGGCATCGGTGGACAGCTTCGTCTGGGACTCCCTGGCCAAGGTCCGTCCGCAGATTACCGCGCACACCCGCATCGTCTCCCGTTCGCCGGAATACGGCTTTCCGCCTTTCGTAGCCAACCGTACCGTTTCCGACCAGGACTTCGCCGCAATGCGCGAGGTGCTGCTGGATATGAACCACAACGCGGAAGGCGTTGCCTTGCTTCGCCGTCTCAACCTGGACGGCTTTAAGGAGGGGAAACCCGGTATCTACCAGGCTGTGGCCGAAATGATGAATGCCATGGGGGGACGGTGAGGTCCCTTTACGACCTCAGTCTTCGCTTCAAGATACCTCTTTGGGGAAGCGTGCTGATTTTGGTCACCGCCGGATCGGTAGGGCTTGCCCTCATGTTTCATGCTTACGACGACCTGCGCCAGGATGTGCTCATCAGTGCCGACAGCCTGGGACGCACCCTGTCCAAAACACTGTTTCCAGTCATGCTCCACGACGACGTGTGGCACGCATACGAGATCATCAATGCCCCGTTCCACAGCGCAACCCCTGCAAACCCGATGCAGGCCAGCGCCCTGGTCCTGCTGAACGAACAAGGCCGGGTATATGTTTCCACTCAAGCCTATGTCTACCCCGTATTGGCCGACTTCGGAAAGTTGGGGCCGGGCTACGAGAGACTGGCCAAGAAGCTTCCGGGCATCAGAGACCACTCCAGCCGGAATTTTGAACTGGAAGGATCGAATCAGATCGTGGTGGCCACCCCTATCGCCGAGGGTCAAGAGCGGCTCGGAACATTGCTGATCTTCTACTCTAAAAGCGTTTTCGTACCGCGCTTCCTGGCCATTGCCAGCCGCGCCGGCGGCATCACGCTGCTGGTTCTGACGATTCTTTTACCCATCAACTGGTACTGGGGACGCCACCTGGCGCTACCCCTGATGAAGCTTTCCTCTCGCATGGGCGAAATCGGGACACATATTCCGGAGCCGCCCGATCCGGCCGCCTACGTCCATCGGGACGAGGTAGGGGAGCTATTCGTCGCGTTCGGCAAGATGGTGGAGGCGCTACGGGAGGGCGAGCGCATGAAAGACGAAATGGTGCGATCCCAGCGGCTGGCGGCGGTGGGGCGGCTGGCCGTGGGTATCGCCCATGAGGTCAATAACCCCTTGGCCGGTATGCTCACCGCTGTAGACACCCTCAAGCAGCGGCCGGACATCGACCCCCGCGTCATAAAGACCGTCGGGCTACTGGAACGCGGCCTGATGCAGATCCGGGATACGGTGCAGGCGTTGCTGGTGGACTCCAGGGTAGTGGACCGCGCCCTTGCGCCCAACGACATCGAAGACATGCGCACGCTGTTCCAGTCCCATCTATTGGAAAAGCAACTTGACCTGGAGTGGCATAGCGGACTGACACAGGAGATTCCGCTGCCGGCCACTTATGTGCGCCAGGTCGTGATCAACCTTTTGCTGAACGCGATCCAGGCCGCCCCGGGGGGAGGCCAAATTGAGTGCAGGGTCGAACCTGAAGCAGAGGGGCTCAACATAATGGTCGCCAATACCGGCGCGCTGCTCACGGCGGAACAAATGGCCCGCCTTTTCGAACCCTTCGCCACCGCCAAGGAGATGGGGCATGGCCTCGGTTTGTGGGTGACCTATCAGATCGTGCAACAACTGAGGGGAAGCATCACCGCCGAAAATGGGTCGGACACCGTCCGCTTTGTCGTGCAACTGCCCCTGGAACACCGACCATGACCATTGAACCCTGCCGTATCTGTCTGATTGAGGACGACGAAATCATGGGCGACGCGCTGCTGGAGCGATTCGAACTGGAAGGCTACGCCTGCGACCGGTTTCGCACCGGACAGGGGGCCCGCGCAGCGCTCACGGAAAGACGCTACCAGTTGGCCATCAGCGACATTCGCCTGCCGGACATCAGTGGCAAATCGCTGTTCGAGCAGATGTTGCTCGAAGGCCCCCCCCTGCCGCCGTTCATCTTCATCACCGGCCATGGCGCCATCGACGATGCGGTTCGGCTGCTGAAATTAGGGGCCGATGACTATCTGACCAAGCCGTTCGAAATCGGCGTGCTGTTGAACAAGATCCGCAGCCGATGCCACCGCACCGATTCCGTGGCCATTGTCGACACGGCCCCCCTCGGCATCTCCAGCGCCATGAGGGAGATCGGGAGCATGCTGGCCCGGGTAGCGAAAACCTCCAGTTCGGTATTCGTCACCGGCGAATCGGGAACGGGAAAGGAACTGGTTGCGCGCTCCCTGCATCGCTTTCGCGATCCGGATGGCAGCCGACCCTTCATTGCCGTCAATTGCGGAGCGCTCCCCGACTCCCTGCTGGAGGCCGAACTGTTCGGCTACGAAAAAGGCGCCTTCACCGGCGCGGTCCGCAGCAAGAAAGGCTTCTTTGAACAGGCTCACGGCGGTACCCTGTTTCTCGACGAAATCGGCGATATGCCGCTGGCGATGCAGGTCAAGCTCCTGCGCGCCGTCCAGGATCGCACCGTTATGCGGATTGGCGGAGAACAAGAGATCCCGGTAGACATCAAGCTGGTGTGCGCGACTCATCAGGACCTAAAAAAAATGGTAGAACAGGGAGAATTCCGAGAAGACCTTTACTACCGCATCCACGTCATTCACATCCCCGTCCCCCCCTTGCGCGAAAGACGCGAGGACATCCTGTGGCTGGCTGAGCATTTCCTGGATGAATTTTCCTCCACCGTACATCCCCGACGCAACCTCCACCCGGCCGCCGTTCAGTCGCTGGTGGAGTATTCCTGGCCCGGCAACGTGCGCGAACTGCGGCACTGCATCGAACGTGCCTGCATCCTTTCCCAGGCACCCACCCTCACCTCCGAGGATCTCTTTGGCCCCGCCCCAGGGCAGGAAAACGAGCGGGTGGACGACGAGAACCTCGGCAACTACCTGCGCATCACCGAGCGGTGCTACATCATACAGGCGCTGACGGTACACCATTGGCGCATCAAGGAAACCGCCGCCGCCCTTGGCATCACCCGCAAGAACCTGTGGGAAAAAATGCGCAAGCTCACCATTTCGAATCCCGGAGCGAATTCGCGCGCCGCCTCATGACCGCCCGAGCAAGCGCCGCACCCCAACACCGGAAAGAATTGGTGCCCGAGACAACTCGGAAACGACTCCCGATCCCCGTGAATGAAAGTCGCTTTCCGCGTGTTGCCGCGCGAAGTGCCGCGACAGATCGTAGGGGGGGAATTCAAGTCAAAGGAGACGCGCCATAGGCCCAGATTAGCCTGCCAAAAACCGAGATGTTCAAGACTCCGAAACATCTGCCGAATCCCGCTACCCCACCGCATAGTAGAGTTCTGAACGTGAGATTTTCATCTTCATCCGGCCAACCGTATCAAATCAAGGCGCCTGGCGGGCTCGTTTTCCTCAATTTCCGGGGTTTCGTCCAACTGCGGACGGGCTCCCCCTGCTGCGCCTTACGGCGCCGACACCGGCCAGCGCCGCAGATTGTGCGCCATCGCCAGCAGGGTGAAGTGAAGACGGTTCTTCTTCAGCCCCAAAAAAGACGGGGTCGAGATAAGATGCAACTAAAGAAGTTCCAAATTCACGACGAAACAGCCCAATAGGAAACTACAGCAAGGACGTCGGGGCATTTTTGCTCCGATCAAACTGTCCTATCTTTTCTCGGCAACGATGAGGCGCTTCATGGAACCGCAATATAGCCCCACACCGAGGCCCCCAGTTAAGGAGGTCGCCACCCTGGGCGGCGGGTGTTTCTGGTGCTTGGAGGCAGTATTCGACGACCTGCTCGGGGTCGAGCAGGTGGAATCCGGCTATACCGGCGGCCAGATCGAGAAACCCGTCTACGACGAGGTCTGCGCCGGCACCACGGGGCATGCGGAGGTGGTGCGGATCGTCTTCGATCCGGCGCTGGTCTCCTATCGCGACATCCTGGAGGTATTCTTCGCGATCCACGACCCGACCACCTTGAACCGGCAAGGCAACGACCGGGGCACCCAGTACCGCTCGGCCATTTTCTATCACTCGGCAGAACAAAAAACGATCGCCGAGGGCATGATCGCCGACCTGGACGCCGCCCGGGTGTGGAGCTCGCCCATTGTGACCGAGGTCGGTCCCGCCACCCCGTTTTACCGGGCCGAGAATTATCACCAGGCGTACTACAGGAACCACCCGCAGCAGCCTTATTGCCGCGTGGTAGTGGGGCCGAAGGTGACAAAATTTCGCCAGAAATTCGCGGCGAAGCGCAAGAGCCCCGCTCAAGATTAGCCGCGACCGCGCCCCGGGTAATGGAAATGCCGGGGATTTCCATGCCGGCCATGCATTGGTACCGGGCATTACGGCGGTTGCCCCGTGGCGGATGCATATCAAGCGTGGGCAGACCTGAACGAAGACGGGTAGCCGATATCCTGCATGGGACGGGTATGGCCGTGCCGACCGCCGGCACGACTCACCAAAACCGCTCGGGAAAGTTGGGAATAAGCCCCGGGGCGCGGTAAAATCCCCGTCATCAAGTTTTACGGACGCCACCCCACAAGGGATACACCATGAAAGCCTCTCCTGAGCAAGATCTTTCCCTTTTCGACAAGACCGCCGCGCAGGCGGTCGAACTGGGCAACCGCATCCTCGACGAAAACGAGGACGCGGACCCTTGGGATGTCGCCTCCGGCGTCCTTGCCGGCGCCGTTCATTTCTGGCTCTATTCCCGGCAGCCTTGCGGCGACCCCCACTGCGACTCCTGCACGGAGGTCAGCACGGCGGAACAACGCCTGCGCCTGCTGATCGAAGAGGTCAAACAATCCGCGGAAGAGAGCGACTATTACCACACCCCGAACGACGCCAACGTCGGCAGGGCCTAGCAGCCTGTCGGACTTGAAGCCGCGCGGAGCGTGGCTTCAAGTCCGACAGGCTGCTAGCCATGGGCCCGAATCCTCGCCGCCGCGTGTAACACTTAATACTTAACAGGTCCTAAGCGGCTTCGCCGGCCAGGCAGGGCAACAAGCCAGCCCGGAGGCGACCTTGCTGGCGGCGGGGGATCTGGCCTGCCCAGGAGGTTCGGCGCAAGATTTCAGCCGGTGCTACGGACCCACCTGGGGCAAGTTCCGCTCACGCACGTTGCCGACTCCGGGGAACCACGAGTATCGCACGCCGGGAGCGTCGGCCTATTTCGCCTACTTCGGCACCCGGCAAAGGCTACTACAGCGTCGATCTCGGCCACTGGCATATCGTCGCCATCAACAGCAACATAGACACGGTCGCGGGCTCCGGGCAAATGAAATGGCTGCGCCGGGACCTTTCCGAGAATCGCCTTTCCTGCATCCCGGCCTTCTGGCACCACCCCCGTTTCAGTTCCGGCCCCCACGGTGACAACGCGCGCATGGCGCCGATCTGGGACACCCTTTACCAATATGGAGCGAGCGTGGTCGTCCCCGGCCGCGATCACGACTACGAACGCCTGGGGCCGCTCGACGCAAAGGGCCGGCGGGACGAAAGGCGCGGCATCCGTTCCTTGCAGTGGGCACCGGCGGGGCCGGGCTGTACGGCCTGAGCCTGCGCGGCGCATACAGCGAGGTCTGGAACGGTTCCAACTGGGGTGTTTTGAAGCTCGCCCTGTATCCGGAGGAATACCGGTGGGAGTTTGTCCCGGTGGCCGGCAAAGGCTTCCGCGACACGGGAAGCGGTCGTTGTGTGAAAAAAATAGGTTCTGAGGCGACCCTCTGGTTCGGCCCGCAACCGGTCACGCCGGCTGCCATCCGCCACCGGGGCAAGCCATTCTCGTTCGGACCGGGCGAGACCTGACAGACCTGACTGTGCTCGCCATTCTCCTTCGCTCCTCGCCGCTGCCTGTGCCTTGCACGGAAGCTTCGGGTCATGCCCACCGTGCCCGGAGCGCAAATCGTGGAACGGGCCGCCCGCTTCTTGCCGCCTCTTTCCCGGCGAGGGATAATGGGCGGAACGGCCTGCTCTGTGAGGAATTCCCGATGAACGGTATGTACTACGACGAGGAATCGAACATTGTCCACGGGTGTTTTGCGCTGATCTATGCGCCCCAGCGGCAGCGCAAGCGCTTTCCCGAAAACTGCGTGCAGGTGGTCGCTTCCAGGGAGGCCGCCATCCAAGGTGCGGACCCGGGGAAAAGGCTTTATCCGGCCCTGGTAGTCGGGCCTTCGCGTTCCTCGGAGGGATTCCGGCTGTACTACCTCACCCGCTGGCTGGACTGACAAGGAAATGTTCCCATGCATGAGCACGACAGCGCTTTCATCGTCGAATTGGCAAACCGGGTTTTCGGCGATCCGGCCAAGGCGCAAGATTGGCTGCACCGGCCCAGCCTGCAGTTGGGTGGGCGCACGCCCGTCGAGATGCTAGCCACCGAGGACGGAACCAGGCGGGTGGAAGAACTGCTGACCCAGGTGGATGACGACCGGCGGCTGGCCTAGGAACCTGCGGGAGCTTTGGACCTGTTAAGCATTAAGTGTTACACGCGGCGGCGAGGATTCGGGCCCATGGCTAGGCGTAGGTGACGCCGTGTGGTTATTCCACACAAGGAACCTGCAACAACGCCATGGGCCCGAATCCTCGCCGCCCCGGAGGGTT
>JAJZUU010000054.1 GCA_021848325.1 Pseudomonadota bacterium
TACAACCGGCAACGGAAACAGGCTCGCCTCGGCTACCTGTCACCCGCTGCCTTCACGCAGCGATACTATGCAAAACAACTCGCCGCTTAACTCGTTGGACTCCACTATTGCCAACCGACCTCACTCAAACAAACAGCACATTTTCGGAGGCCGACCTGTGGCAGCAGGCCGCCGTCGAGCAGCAGCACCAGGGGCGCGGGCTGGACGCCGTGAGAAATCGCGTCGCGGAACTGCTGGCCAGCGGCGAAATCGTCAAACTGCAGGGGCGCGAGGGCGAAACCCGCTACTCCACCCGCTCAATGATCCGGATCGAAAAAAACATGGCCCAGGCCGCCGAGGCACGCAAATCGGACACCTCGCACGTTCTGGCGCCCGCCGCCGTGGACGGCGCCATCGGCGATTTTGCGACCGCCCGGGGGTTTTCCCTGAGCGCCGAGCAACAGGCTGCGGTGCGCCACATCACCCAGGCCCCCGGGGGGGTGGTGCTGGTGCGCGGCGCGGCAGGGTCGGGCAAAAGCACCATGACCCAGGCCGCCCGGATGGCCTGGCAGTCCCAGGGATACACCGTGCGCGGGGTGGCCCTGGCCGGAAAAGCCGCCGCCGGCCTGGAGGAGGGAAGCGGCATCAGGAGCCAAACGTTGCATTCTATCCTCAATAACCTGGACAGCGGGAAAACCGCCCTCTCCCAGCGCGACGTGCTGGTAGTGGACGAGGCCGGCATGATCGGCTCCCGACAAATGCAGCGCCTGCTGGAACATGCCGACCAGGCCGGGGCGAAGGTCGTTTTGATCGGCGACGAACGGCAACTGCAAGCGATCGACGCCGGCGGCGCTTTCCGCGCCCTCCAGCGATTGCTTGGATTCTCCAAGCTGAACGAGGTGCGGAGGCACGAGCAAGAATCCGACCGCGACGCGGCCAACGCCCTGGCCCAGGGCGACGCCGCGGCCGCGCTCGATATATACCTCCAGCACGACCGGATAAACATAGCGGACGACAAAAGCGCCGCCATGAACGACCTCATCCGCGACTGGCGCCAGGCGTGGGACCCAGCCCGGCCCGGGGAGGCGCTGATGCTCGCCGGGAAGCGCGCCGATGTGGCGGACCTCAACAATAGGGCGCGGGAGATGCTGAAAAAGGCGCACCGCCTGACGAACGAAACCGAGGTGTCCACAAAAGCGGGAAAAATCAAACTCGCTGAAGGCGACCGGCTGTTATTCGCAAAAAACAACAGGCAGTTGGACGTTAAAAACGGCCAACTAGGCACGATCCAAAAAATCACGATCGGCAAAGACCAGGATCGCGAATTTCTGGTGCTGCTGGACGGCGGAGAGACGCGCAAATTCTCGGTGGACGGGGAAAGCGGGTATACCGACATCGCGCACGGCTACGCCGTGACGGTGCACAAATCCCAGGGGGTAACCGTCGACCATATCTTTGGCCTTGCCTCCTCAATGAACGACCGGGAATTTTCCTATGTCCAATTCTCACGCCACAGAAAATCCGCTCACATGTATCTCCCGATCGGCGCTCTAGATGAGGCGGAGGACCGGGAGGGAATCGACTGGGAGGACAAAAAAGACGTTTCCACCCGGCTGAAGACGCTCGCTAAGAAAATGAGCCGCTCGCGGGCAAAAGACACGACGCTGGATTACTCGCCCGCGCCGCCGGAAAGCGCCGAAGGAGACTGGGAGGCCGCCGCGGCCAAGAACAGAATCGGCCTGGTCGCCAGGATGGACGCCGCGCAGATCCTCCTGGAGGCCAGCGGGAAGGTGAGCGATCCCGCCGCCATGGCCAAGGCCCGCGAGGCGGCGCAGGCGACCATCCGGAACGGCGACCAAGCCGCCGACCATGCCCGGCATGCCCCCCGGCCGGCCCAGGCGACCCCGGGCGAAGGCAAGGCTGAAGCCCGGCAGCAGGCCAAAGGGCAGGCGCAAAGTCAGGCCAAGGCCCAACAGGGGCGGGTGAGGGTGCGCGCACGGTGATAGTTTCTCGTCAACAGCAACAAGGAGTTTTACCCATGGAAAAGGAAAAATTGGAGCATCACAATATCTGGAGTCGCGAGGGCTTGGTGCTGTTGGCCGAGCGCTACTTCAATAGGCCCTTGGTCAACAAATGGCAGCGGCGTCCCCTCTCTCCCGCGTACCTGGCCGCGCACGACGCATGGGAAATTTGGGAGTACGGCGGGAAAATTTTTACCCCGTTCGTCCGTAAAACACTGGAGGAAATCAAAAATGATCGCATCGAACGTGGTTGAGCAACTGCACGAAATCGCCGACCTGCTGCGCGGGGCTGAAAAACTCGCCGAGGACGACAATCCCACCGACGCCCGCCGGGCAGCGACGCTTGTCCATCTGGCCCGCGACAAAGTGCGCGCCCTGGCCACGGCCGTCGACCTCAACCTCGACCTCGCCCCATCACCTCAGTGACCACCCCGGCGGGGGACTGGGGGACTGCCCCAGGCAGCCCCCCCGCCCCCCCGGTCCCGTGGCGGACTGTCCCAGACCGCCATCCAACTCCACCACCACCCCACCCCCTGGCGGGGGTGGGGTATCACTGCCCCAGACCTGGCCAGCGTGCCCCCCCTCTCCCCCCGCCCCCTCCCCTACCCAGGGAGGGGGAGCCGGGCGCGGTCCCCCGCGCCCGATGTCTGCTTGCAGGAGGGGGGGGGGGCGGCAGACACTGGCACGGATTTTGCCCTGGGTCGGATGCTGTATGGCGTCGTGCTATAGATATGCTATATGGCGGTATGCGGACGTGCTAATAATATGGCGATGTTGTAATCCGATGGCAATGGCTTAGTGCTGTGGGGTACCCCCCCCAGGGGGGCTGGGCACCCGGCAGACGACATGGATAGAACGCGCAATATCAATGAGTTATCGCACTGCATCCGAGCCAGGCCATCGGCCTTCTGGCGGGTCCAATCCCGGGTGAAATTGGAGGCGCCATTCAGGAGCGCCAGGGCGGAGTTAGCGCACATCACCCCACCCCCTCCTGCAAGCAGACATCGGGCGCGGTCCCCCGCGCCCGGCTCCCCCTCCCTGGGTAGGGGAGGGGGCGGGGGGAGAGGGGGGGGCGCCGGCCAGGTCGGTGGCGGTGTTGGGCTCCCACCCCAGTGATGAGATGGGGTAGTGGTCGAGGCCCATTGTTCCGGGTATCTGCTTAAGCAGCCGCCCGCACAGCTTCCGGGTTCCGAGCCGCGATCTTGAGCAATGTCTTTGCCGCGCCGGACGGCTCACGCCTTCCTTGTTCCCAATCCTGCAAGGTGCGCACCGAAACGCCAAGAAGTTGTGCGAATTCGGATTGCGACATGCCAACCTTTACCCGCGCTTCGGCAGCGGGGGAGAGGCGCACCCGTGTTTTGCGCACCGCTTTGCCAGCCTTCATTTGGTGAACGGACTCCAACAGGTCGTTCTGGAATTGCTCTATTTCCTTATCCATTTTCTACCTCTGCTTTCAACCTGGCTAGAAAACCAGCCGGCAGGTTGTCGAATTTCGACTTGGTATACGCTATCAGCAACCAGATGCGGCCATCCGAGCTATTAAAGTAGATCACTCTGGCGCCACTGCGCTTGCCCATACCGGAACGACTCCAACGTACCTTGCGGCAGCCTCCGGCGCCAGGTATCACGTCCCCAGCCAATGGATTGGCGGCGATCCAAGCGATGAATTCGGCGAGATCGGCATTCGACCAAATTTGCGCCGCATAGCGCTGAAAAACTTCCGTTTCGGCAACTGTTTTTAACACGATGCAAGTATACGGCTATGCCGTATTGTGGTCAACCCAGCTTCCTCGCCAGATCCTCGGCCCTGGGGTGGTAGTACCGCGCCAGCATCCTGGTGTCCTTATGTCCGGTGACCTTCATGAGTTCGTGCATCTGCAGTTTCTCAGCCAGCCGGCTCGTCGCCTCGTGGCGCAGGTCGTGGAACGTCAGATCGTCCAGGAACACCCCCGGAGTATCCTCTCCGCAATCCTGGGCCAGGTTCCGTTGCGCCCGGGCTACTGCTCGCACCCAGGATTGCTTTACCGCGGTCGACGTAGTGTCGAACACGCGACCGGAAATCGAGCGGGGGAGGGCGGCGAGGACGGCAACGGCCGCAGGCGACAGCGGCACATCCCGGGCCGTGCCGTTCTTCGTGTCCGGCAGATGGGCCACTCGCCGTAGCTGATCCACGCGCTCCCACCGCAGCGCCAGCAACTCACTCTGGCGCATTGCGGTTTCCAGCGCCAGACGGACCAGCGCCGGCATCCAGACGTTGCGCCGGCTGCCAGCCCCCGGGCCGGGATCGTCCAGGGCCGCCAGCAGGTAGCGCGCCTCGTCCGGCGATAGACGGCGCTCCCGTGCATTGTTGGCCCGGGGCAATCGAATGGACTGGACCGGGTTGACGACGTGGATGGACCACTCTTTCTCGGCGATAGTGTAGAGGTGGGAGATCAGCGCAATATCGAGGCGGATCGTGGCCGGCGCGACGCCGGCGGCAAGACGTGCATCCCGCCACGCCGCGAAGTCCGCACCGCGCAGACTGGCCAGGCTACGCCGGGCCAGGGGGTCGGCCCGCCAGGTCCGGATCCGGTATTTTTCCTGCTCGGCTCCCTTCTTCTGGCGCGATACCTCGCGCTCGTAGCGCGTCAGGGCCTCGCCCAGGGTGGTGCGCTCGGCCTCGGCCCGTGAGACGAACACGCCCCGGTCCATTTCGCCCTCGATGGCCCGCGCCCAGGCCTCAGCCTCGGCGCGCGTCCGAAAGGTCCGGGACTGCGGAGCGAGCCCTTTCCGCCTTACCTTTGCCTGCCACCAGCCGGATTTCCTCTGATCGATTGTCGCCATTTTCTCGTCTCACTGTCCCCGTTTTGTCCCCGAAAATCATTATTCGGAGACTATATCCGTCGGAAGAGCCCGTCAATACTGGCGATCAATATTACTGTATTTCGGATTGTGATTCCGGTTGTCGTGGGTTCGAGCCCCATCGGCCACCCCACCCAAAACCGACAAACCGCCAGCCTAGGAGCCTGTCGGACTTAAAGGAAATCGGCTGCAAATCCACCTGACCGGTCCATATTTCGCCGCTTTTTTGGTCAATAGAACGACTATTGACCTGCAAAATCGACAAAATCTGTCCTCGGCCAGCCGAATTTTCGCTTCGATTCTTCAAGTCCGACAGGCTCCTAGGCGGCTCGGGGAACTAAATTACCCCTTCTGCAATTTCTCCAACTCCTAATATAAATCAAATAAGTATCCGCAGCCTGCGGCTACCGTGCGCATATGCGCTGGCGGCCGAGGCACAGCAATAGGTGGAAAGGCCTTCGGGATGCAAGAACCGGCGGTTTGTGAGAAAATGTGCCGGGAATGCGCCCTGTAAGGTGCGCCAGGTTTTTTATGCGCAACGGGGGAACGCCGGGGGAGAAGAAATGCAACAATGCGATTCCACCGGGCGTCGCGACGAGCCGAGCATACGTTTCCATCTCAAGCTCGTCGGAAAGATCGCCCTGGCGGTAGGAGCAACGGCATGCGTGGGGCTGATTCTGACCCTGATGTCGGTGTCCGCTAAATCCGGCGCCTCCTATGCGCAGATTATCGGCTCCTACAACCTCACCCGTCAGCACCTCGGTCCGGCACTTCTGGTTGTCGGGCTTTTCCTGCTGGCTTTCACCGCCGTGATCACTTGGTTGATCTCGCTCTACAGCAGCTTCCGCATTGCCGGGCCGCTGTTCCGATTTTCCCGCAACCTGGAAATGGAAATCGCCCGGGGACCTACCGCGCCGGTGCCCATCCGGAAAACCGACTCACTGCAACAGGAGCACGAGCAACTCAAGCGGAGCATAGGCGGCCTGCAGGCGCATTACGGCGCACTGCGGGAGGCGGCCGTCCAGGTTCAGGCCGCACTCGGATCCGATGATAAGGAGGCGTGGTCCGAAGCGGCGCGTGTCATTGCAAGATTAAAGGAGATCGATTCCCATGTCCGGCTCTAGAGCCGGGTGGCTGCTTCTGCTTCTTGCCATCGGCCTTGGCCTGGGCGCGTGGCGGTTGCGCGCGGGCGCGAGCGGCGGCCAGTTCCACCTCGCAGGGGCGGATTGCCAAAGTTGCCATCTCGCGGGGAAGCAGACCAAACCCGATCAGGCGGGCTTGTTGCTCGCCAGCCAGGAAACCCTGTGCGGGAAGTGCCATCCCAAGGCGGTCCAGGTCAGCCATCCCAGCGGATTTATTCCCAAGGGCAAGATTCCGGCGGAATATCCGTTGGATTGGAAAGGGGACCTGACCTGCAGCACCTGTCACATCGTTCACGGCAACACCCCCGGTCTGCTTCGGGGAAACAAGAGGGGGCGCGACCTTTGCCTGGCATGCCATGCCCAGAAGTTTTTCGAAAAGATGCCGGACCACGGGGTTTCCGTGATATCCGGGCATCTGGCTGCCGGTATCCGGGCGGGCGCCCAGGGCCTGGACTCGTATTCGGTACAGTGCCTCGCTTGCCATGGCGCATTCGGCGACGCGCTGGGGGTAAAGGTGGACCAGAACCTGGTGCTGCGCCATGGGGGAAATTCACTGAACCACCCCATCGGGATGCGCTATGCCGACGCCATGCGTTACGGCGGATTCCGCGCGCAGTCCATGCTTCCCAAGGCGATCATGTTGCCCGGGGGGCGCGTGAGTTGCGTTTCCTGCCACGAGGGTTACAGCAAGGAGCACGGTAAGCTGGTGATGCCGAATGTCCGTTCCGCCCTTTGTTTCCAGTGTCACGACCTATGAATACCCTATCGCAACCGCAACACGGACCCGTTAAACGGAAGATCCACTACGTCGACCATGCCATTCAGAAATGGCTGCTGGTGGCTCTGGTGGCGTTGGAACTCCTGCTGGTCGGCGCGGCAGTATGGGTACTGTATCAGCAGCTGAGCGCGGTGGTGGAGCAGAACCTCTACCGCATCCATTATTCCGATGGCCAACGGATCTTCCCGATGCTGCTCGAGAATAGCCTCTACGTGCTGGGTGGGCTGATAGCGGCGAACCTGGCGGCACTACTCGTCGCAGACAGGATCTGGGCCCATTACGTGAACGGGATACTCCGTTCGTTCAAGGGCCTGATGACCCGTACCGAAGGACTCGATTTCCTGGATGATGGGACGGATATTACGCGTCAGCACGAAGTCATCGAACTGGCCCTCGCCTGGAGAGAAGCGGAGCGTGCTCGTTGCCGGAAGATACGGGAAGAAATCGGCGGACTAGACGCCTCACAGAAATACGCCGATCCCGAGGTGCGGGAAAAGGCCAAGGCGGCACTGGAAAGGCTGCGCCGCGCACTTCCGTAGCGTAGCGCGCTTGCTTGCACTCAAAGTGCGCTTATGTTCCAATAGGAACCGGCCCAGCCGAGCGTTAGAAAAAAACGGAAAAGCTTGCCCACCGCTTCCCCTGGTTCGCCGGAACGGGCAGGAGATGGCATACCTCCTTATAACCGCCTTCGGGCTGATGATGCCTACAGACCCCCTCGGGAAGAAGGGAGGATGTAGGCATGCCGCTCACCTCTGAGATGCTCCCCATCCTGCACTGAACCCCGAGAAAACCGATTCTCGTTTTCTTGCAGGATGCCATGGACTTCGCTCGCTTATGGAACCCAACGCCGACACCGAATCCGGTGCGCGGCTGTGCCGGGGTTTTGCCGCAGCCTTCCCGTTCCATTGCAAAACCGCGCATACGGAATCACGATTTCCGTTCACTTCCGATTCTCGAAACGAGTGCCGCGTCTTCCGTCTTCCCCATCGAACTCATGGCGTCCCGCGTGCGGCAGCAATGCGGGAGGCGCACGTGGCCGCACGTGCAGATCTGCTCGCTCGTTATAGTGGCATCCGCCCGCCTAACGACCTATCAGGTCAAGTGTTGAAAGGATGGTTTGCGTGAAACGGACTATGGCGAAGACGGTACCATGAAGGGGAATCCCCACTTATTCCGCACTGTAGCCGTAATACTAGCCGCACAGACGCAGGGCTTGAATACGGTATGGGCAAGACGGGGGGCGCGGGCATGACGACCCGCGACATTGTGCTGCAAGTGGCCCAGGTGGCCGCAGTGCTTGTCTTGTCGCCGCTGCTGCAGGGCATTATCGTCCAGTTCGAAGAACGGGTGCAGCGCGCCCGGGGTCCCGGCATCTTCCAGCCTTACCGCGATCTACGGAAACTGTTCCGCAAGCAGCTGGTGGTACCGGAAACGGCGTCCTGGATCTATTGGGCGGCGCCACCGGTGGCTTTTGCCGCCATGCTGACGGTCCCCCTGCTGATCCCCGTGCTGACCGACTACCCGTTGCCGCTGTCGGACATGGGGGACATTCTGGGCGGCGGGCTGATCCTGACCCTGGGCTCCTTCATGATCCTGCTGGCCGGGCTGGATTCGGGCAGCGCATACGGGGGAATCGGTTCCAGCCGTGCGGTGATGCTGGGCATCCTGGCGGAGCCCACCCTGATCCTAGTGTTCGTGGGCATTACGCTGCTGGCCAAGGCGATGCTGCCGTTCGTGGTGAACCATTTGCTGGTGGGGAATCCGGCCCTGTACTGGAGCCCGATGCACCTATTCCTGGTGTTCGCGTTTTTCATCCTGCTGCTGGTGGAGACCGACCGCCTTCCGGTTCATTCCAGCACCCACATCGAGGTGTACATGATCGAGGAGGCACGCATTCTGGAGTATTCCGGCCCGCTGCTGGGTATACTCCGATGGGCCTCCATGATGAAGCAATTCATCCTGTACACCATCTTCTGCAACGTACTGACACTACCGTGGGGCTTGTCGCGGGCGGGCAGTGCGCTGGGGGTGGCGGGCGCTGTTTCCGCCCTGTTGCTCAAGTTCGTGCTGGTGGCGCTGGTGGTGGTGCTGGTGGAAACGGCGCAGGCGCGTCTGCGGTTCCACCGTTACCAGGAGCCGCTGGCCGCGTCCTTTCTCCTTGCCGTGCTGGCCATCGTCGCCAACCAGTTGAGGTAAGCGATGCCGATCAGCCATCTCACCCCGCTCGCCTCCTCGCTGTTCAGTCTGCTCGCCATCATTAGTCTGGTGCTGGTGTTCGTGATGCTCGGCTCGCGCTGGCTCAAGGATTATCTGCTCGCCTTCGCCGTGGAATCGTGGCTGATCGCCGCCCTTTCGGCCACGGTGGGTTATTACGGCCACTACCCGGAACTCTATCTGGTTGCGATTCTGACGATCCTGTTTCGCGGCCTGTTGCTGCCTTACCTGATTCTGCGCATCATCCGCCGCTTGGGGGTGGAGCGCGAACTCCATATCGCCATGCAGCCCAGTTCCAGTCTGGTGGCCGGCGCCTTACTGGTGATTTTCGCCTTCGTGGTGTCCAGCCATCTGGGTGCCCAGCTCGGTCTGGCCGGTACGGTAGCGGTGCTCGCCCTCACGGTCATGTTGTCCATGAAGCTCATCGGCTTTCTCATGCTTGCGGTGCGTCATCAGGCCATTAGCCAGATATTGGGACTGCTGGTATTGGAAAACGGCATTTTCCTGGGCACCCAGATACTGGTGCCGGGTATGCCGCTCCTGCTCGAATTGGTGATCCTGTTCGACCTGCTGGTGGTGGTGGCGAGTTTCGGCGTGCTGGTGCGCTATTTGATGACGCACGTGGGCAGCACCGACAGCCGTGAGCTCAAGCGATTAGTGGGCTGAAATGATGACCGTTTTGCTGCTCATCCTGGTATTGGCGCCGACCGCAGCGGTGGTGGGCTGCCTGGTGCAGCGCAGCGCGCGGGTTGCGGAAATGCTCAATCTTGCGGCGGCCAGTGCCGTATTCCTCGCCGTTTTGCCGCTGCTCGGGCTGAGCTTGGGCGGCCCGCACCTATACTGGGACGGATATATCGTGCTCGATCCCGCCGCAGCCTGGGTGCTGCTGTGCACCGCCATTGTCTACCTGCTGGCGTCGATCTACGCGGTGGGCTATATGCGCCTGCTCGGGGAGGAGGAGCGGCTGCCCGGGTTCTATGCGCTGTTCGCCGGCTTTGCGCTAACCATGCTGTGCGCCCCGTTGATGAACAACGTGGGGGTGTACTGGATCATGATCGAGCTTACCACCCTGGTGAGCACCTTTCTGGTGGGCTTCGAACTGGGCAGGGAGAGCATCGAGGCGGCGTGGAAGTACATTATCGTGGTTTCCGCCGGCATCAGCCTGGCGCTGCTCGGAACGGTGCTGTTCTACTGGGGCGGCAGCCTGGTGCTGGGGCCGACTTACGACATGACCTGGGCGGTACTGCGCGAGGTTGCGCCCCGGATCAACCCGACCGTGCTGACGCTGGCCTTCCTTCTGGTGCTGGTGGGGTTCGGCACCAAGGTCGGCCTGGCCCCCATGCATACCTGGCTGCCCGACGCCCATAGCGAAGGGCCGGCGCCGGTTTCGGCGATGCTGTCCGGCGCGCTGCTCAACACCGCCATGCTCGGCATCGCGCGCTTCGTATCGGTGGTGGACGTGGCCCACCTCGGACCCATGCCGCACACGGTACTTGTTGCATTGGGCGCGTTTTCCCTGTTCGTGGCGGCGCTGTTCATCGTGCGCCAGGAGGAAATCAAGCGCCTGATGGCCTATTCCAGCGTCGAGCACATGGGAGTTCTGGCGCTCGGCTTCGGCTTCGGCGGGCCGCTGGGAATCGCTGGCGCCCTGTACCATATGCTGAACCATTCGCTCAATAAGTCCCTCATGTTCTTTGGCGCCGGCAGCGCCATGCGCAGCTATGGCAGCAAGGAGATCCGCAAGATCCGTGGCGTATTCGGGCGCCTGCCGGTGACCGGGGCGCTGTGGCTGGCGGGGGCGGTGGCCATTACCGGGGCCCCGCCGTTCGGGCTGTTCCTGAGCGAGATCACCATCCTGCGGGCCGGTCTCGGCGGGCCGAACGTGTGGGCCGTGGCGGTGATGGTGGTCCTGCTAATCGTCATTTTCATCGGCTTCCTGGCCCATTTTCGGCGCATGTACTTCGACGACAGGGGCGATACGTCGGCCGTGGGGCAAAACCAGAGCGGCTGGTGTGTGCTGCCCATGTGGCTGGCGCTGATTCCGCTGCTGGTGCTGGGGGTGTGGTGGCCCCACGCGCTGTGGCAATTTTTTATGCAAATCGCCGCGCAATTGGGAGGGGGATCGTGAACGGCGCCGAACAGCGGATTCTATCCGTGCGCGAACTGACGGCGGCGTGCGAAGACCTGCTGCGGCACGGCGGGCGCATGCAAATGGCCTATGGCTGGTTTCCGCAGGAGGGCGCGCCGCCGGAGTTGTGTTACCTCGCCAGTCCGGCACAGGGGCGCTTTGTGCTGTGGCGCTGCCGTCTGCAAGCGGGCGACGAAGTACCCAGCCTGGCACGGATTTCGCCGCTGTTGGGGTGGTATGAGCGGGAAATCCATGAGTTGTGCGGGGTATCCTTCGCAAGCCATCCCGAGCCTCACCCCCTGGTGCTGCACGAGGGCGCGCAAGCCGTTTTGCCGCCGCTGGATACACGCCGTGCCCCGCAGCAGGCGCTGCAGTTCCAGCCAGAGCCGTGGCGCCTGCCCGAGGTCGCCGGCAAGGACGTGCAATTGCTGCCTTTCGGCCCGGTGCGGGCCGACGTGGTGGAATCGGCCCAGTTCGTATTCGTCTATATCGGCGAAGCGATCTTGCACTTCCATCCCCGGCTGTTTTTCAAGCACCGCGGCATGGAGCAGCGTTTTCGGGGCCTTTCGCCAATGCTCGGCACAGTGCTTGCCGAACGCGTCTCCGGGGTGGGCAGCGTAGCCCATGGACTGGCGTTCTGCCAGGCGCTGGAGGCCGCGGCGAAGTGCGCGGTACCCCCGCGGGCCCGCTGGTTGCGGGTGTTGCTGGCGGAAATGGAGCGGCTGTACAACCACTTTCACTATCTGGGCCATCTCTGCCACACCACCACCCTCAAGGTGGGCGAGGCCGAAGGCAAGTGGCTGGAAGAGCGCGTCAAACAGTTGAACGCCCGCCTCACCGGCAGCCGATTCCTGTCCGGCTTGCTGTGTCCGGGCGGGTTGCGCCGCGATCTCGACCCCGCGGGCCTGAGCGACGCCTTGGAGGCGCTGCGCCACGAGTTCGCCGAATATATCGAGCGCCTGGAACGGACCAACAGCCATGTGGACCGGCTCATGACCACCGGGGTGCTTTCGCGCCAGGCGGCGTTCGATCAGGGGGCAACCGGGCCGGTGGAACGGGCGTCGGGACTGGACCGCGATCTGCGCCGTGACCATCCCTACGCGGCCTACGCCGATCTGCCTCTGATGGTGGCGGTCCGCGACGCCGGGGATGCCCATGCGCGCATGCAGGTGCGCGCCTCCGAAATCGACGCCAGCTTCGCCTTGATCCAGCGCCTGCTGTTGCTGTTGCCGGATGGCCCGGTGCGCGCCGATTGCCGCCCGCTGGCCAAGAGCGAGGGGCTGGGATGGAGCGAGTCCCCGCGCGGGTCGCTTTACTACGCCATCCATGTGGACGAGCATGGCCGGTTGGAGCGGGTGAAGATCAAATCTCCCTCGTTTTCCAACTGGCGCGCCTTTCCCCTTACCGTTCATGACAGCAATATGATGGACTACGCGATCAACGAGGCCAGCTTCGGCCTCACCATCGCCGGTTGCGACCGTTAGGAGAACGCCATGCCGCTTTGGACATTCTTCGGCCTCGCCCGGGGCAAGGCCACCACCAATTGGCCGCGCGGAGACGGGGACAACGGCCAGGCGGGGGGGCTGGGCATGCCCCGTTATCATCCGGAGCGGTGCAAGGCGGACTGCGACGATTGCGTCGGGGCCTGTCTGCCCGGGGCGATAAGGCTGCGTCCGCAGGGACAGGGCGGGCCGCGGCTGGAGCTCGACTACGGACGCTGTGTCGCCTGCCGGTTGTGCACCGAGGTGTGCGCGGATGGGGCGCTCACGCCGTCCGCGGACTGGGCCTTCGGTGTGCGCAGCCGCGAGGATCTGCGCTGGACCGAGGCCGTCGGCTCGGCGCCGGCGCAACGGCTGAAAGGCGCCATCCATGCGGCCTTCGGTCGCAGCCTGCACGTGCGCCACGTGGACGCGGGGTCCTGCAACGGCTGCGAATCGGAGCTGCAGGCGTTGAATAATCCGTTCTACAATCTGCACCGGCTGGGGGTCTTTTTCACCCCGTCGCCCCGCTTCTCCGACCTGCTGCTGGTCACCGGGCCGGTTACCTACACCATGAGGGAGCCGCTGCTGGAAACTTACCGGGCAATGCCAGAGCCGCGCTGGATCATGGCCGTCGGGACATGCGCGGTTTCCGGAGGGGTGGCGGGGGGCGGGTACGCTTGCGCCCACGGGCTCGACGGCATTCTGCCCGCAGACGTCTATTTGCCCGGCTGCCCGCCCAATCCCGCGGCCCTCATCGAGGCGCTGCTGATGTTGCTGCAACGTGCCCCGCAGCGGGTGAAGGGAGGCCGGCTTGTCGATTGATCTACTGATCGCCGCGTTCTGGCTGTGGCTGGCCGCCGGCTTGCTGGCGCTGGTGCGCGTCTGGTCGCCGATACCGCACCTGTTGCTGGGGCTGGGATGCCTCGGTGGCATTCTCGCCGCGCTGTTGTCTCTGCCCGGCGGCACATCTGCGCTGGTCCTGCCTTTCGATCTGGCGGGGCAGGCGGTAGTGCTGAAATTCTCTCCCGAGGCCCTGTGGCTGATGGGTTTTGGACTGGTCCCTGCGGCGCTGGCCTGCTGGTTGGCCACGCCGCAGCAGCGAGGTCAGGCCGGCTGGCTGTTCGGCGCGAGTTTGAGCCTGATTGGCGCCTTGGGCGTGTTCGGGGTACAGGACGGAATATCCTTTCTGGTCGCCTGGGAACTCATGAGCCTGGGCGGCGCGGCGATGATACTTGGCGAAGGCCTGTCCGCGCGCGCTGGCCGCCCGGTTCTGTTCATGCTGGGGCTGCTGGAGGTGGGGGCAGTGGCCCTGTTGGCCGCGTTCCTGCTGCTGGATTCCGTGTCCGGTGGCATATCCTTCGCGGGCTTCGCCGCATCGGTGCCAGTCCTGTCCGGACCGCTTCCGCTGTTTGCCGGTTTGCTGCTACTGCTGGGCTTCGGTGCCAAGCTCGGGCTGCTGCCGTTCTACGAATGGTTCCCGGGGGCTTACGGCTCGGCTAGCGGCGCCTCCGGCGCACTACTCTCCGGGGTAGTGATGAATGCCGCGTTTTTTGGCCTCAGCCGGGGGTTGCTGGAGTGGTTGCCTAGGCAGGGGGCGTCCGGGCCATTTATCCTGGGGCTCGCGGTGGTCGCGTTGGGGGTGGTGAGCGCCGTTCTCGCCATGCTCTACGCCTTTCAGCAGGAAGACTGGCGCCGCCTGCTGGGCTTCTCGTCGGCCGAAAATGCCTCGGTTGCGGCGACTATGCTGGGTGTCTCCCTGTTGTTCCGGCACGATGGCCAGAACGCGTTGGCCGGCTTGGCCTGGGCCGTGGCCATGCTGCACATGGCGGCGCACGCCCTGGCCAAGGGTGGGCTGTTTCTGGCGGCGGACGGCGTCTACCAAAGCACCGGCAGTTATGCCATCGCGCAAAGCGGCTTGCTCAAACGCAGCGGCTGGATGTTCGGGCTGGGGGCGCTGTTCTGCGCCATGAGTTTCGCCGCCTTGCCGCCGCAGGGTGGTTTCGTCAGCGAGTGGTTTGTGTTTCAGACCGTATTCCAGAGCTTTCATCTAACGACCCTCACCGGGCGTCTGGCTTTGACCTTGGCCGGCGCCGGCCTTGCCTTGACCGCCGCCATCGCGCTGGCGACGTTCGTCAAGGTGTTGGGCATCGGTCTGCTCGGGGATGGCTCCCGCACCGGCCCCGGCGCCCCGCGCGCGGTCAGCGCGGCGGTGTCCCTGTTGGGACTGGGGGTGCTGGTTCTCGGTGTGGGCATGCCGCTCTGGCTGGGCGCGCTGGACCAGGCCGATTGGGCCGGATTCGGCGTCGACAGCGCCGCCAAAATGCACATTGGCTGGCTGTTGGTTCCCCTTACGGCCAAGTTCGCCTTCATCTCGCCTTCGCTATTGGTTATCATAATCCCCTTATTGGCCCTGATACCGATGGGGCTACTGGTGGCGACGCGGCGCTTTCCGATACGCAGGGCGCGGGTTTGGTACGGCGGCCTGCGCGAGAACCCGCATCAAGTGGCAACTACCGCGCTGTCGTTTGCCAACGCGCTGCGCACCTCTTACAGCTTTATCTATCGCCCCACCCTGGACGTCAGCCGCGAAAACCAGGGGCTTGCCTATTTCGTCAAGCGCCTGGCGTTCAATGACGAGGTGGCGCCGGTGTTCGGTCCCTATTTGTTCTCGCCGGCCACTCGTGCGGTATGGTTCGTCGCCGGAAAATTGCGCACCCTGCAATCGGGCGACCTGAATTTCTACCTTGCGCTCATCGGTGCATTGTTGATGGTTATTTTGGGGCTGACCCTGGTCTGAAGAAGCGGAGAAAAAAGGAAAATAAAGATATGTGGACGTACATTGCAATCGCCATTGGTGGAACCCTGGGCTGCTGGGCTCGTTACGGCATGACGGGGCTGATTCAGACCGTCTTCGGCCGGGATTTTCCCGTCGCCACCCTGCTGGTCAACGTGCTGGGCTGTTTTCTGATGGGCTTTCTGTTTATCGAGACCCTGGAACGGGTCACCATTTCCCCGGCATTGCGCGCCGGCATCCTGACCGGCGGACTGGGGGGATTTACCACTTTTTCCACTTTTTCCATGGAGACATTGTTGCTGGTCGAGTCGGGCGAAGCGCCTAAGGCCCTGCTATACGTCGGCCTATCCGTGTTATTGGGGCTGATGGCGGCCTTCAGCGGCGCTTACCTGGCGCGTAACTTTTAGGGGGCGGTATGAATAAGGAAATCGTGATAGTGCGCATCTATATCAGCGAGGCCGATCACGGCCGCAGCAGGTCTCTGATGGACGAGATATTCACGCTGCTGCACGACCAGCATCGGGTCCACGGCGTGACGGTGTTCCGCGGCATTGCCGGATTTGGCTGCAAGGGAGAGGTCCATTCCGCCGATCTGTTGCGGCTGACGGCGAACTTGCCGCTGGTGATCGAGTTCTTCGACGAGCCACAAGTAGTGGAGGCGACGCTTAATATCCTTAACGAGCTGGTACCGCCGGGGCACCTGGTGTCGTGGCGCGCCCAGTGCAACTGCGCTGAGGCAAGCCGTAGCGCGAAGGGTGGGTGAAAGGCCCAAATCGTCCCGGTCGGAAGGCGGCTGGGGCAAGACAACACGGCGACACATGATCGACGCACGGGCAACCGGCGGGAAACATCCAACCAATCTGAGAGGAGATTCATAATGCGCATTCAATCCGTAACCGCAATGGAAATTCTGGACTCCCGCGGAAACCCCACGCTGCGGGTGAACGTCTGCCTGGAGGGTGGTGTGACCGGGGTGGCTTCGGTTCCTTCGGGGGCATCCACCGGTGAAAACGAGGCGGTGGAGCTGCGCGACGGCGACAAGCAACGCTATGGCGGCAAGGGGGTGCTGAACGCGGTGGCCAATGTCAACGATATCCTCGCGCCGGCGCTGGTCGGCCAGGACCCGCGGCAGCAAGCCCGGATCGACCGACTGATGATCGACCTCGACGGTACGCCGAACAAGGCGGAGCTGGGTGCCAATGCCATCCTCGGCGTATCCCAGGCAGTGGCCCGCGCCGCGGCCCAGTCCTGCAACTTGCCGCTTTACGCCTATCTCGGCGGGGTAGGGGCGGTGCACCTGCCGGTTCCCATGATCAACATCCTCAACGGCGGCAAACACGCCGACAGCAGCCTGGATTTCCAGGAATTCATGATCGTGCCGCTGGGCGCGCCGAACTTCTCGGAGGCATTGCGCTACGCGGTGGAGACCTTCAATGCCCTAAAATGCATCCTGAAGGCCCAGGGCTACGCGACCAGCGTGGGCGACGAGGGTGGTTTCGCGCCGCAACTGAAAAGCAACGACGAGGCGTGCGACCTGATCGTCGAGGCCATATCGGCGGCCGGCTACAAGCCCGGAACGGATATCGCCATGGCCCTGGACCCGGCGGCCAGTTCTTTCTATGAGGATGGCAAATACCGGCTTACCCGCAGCGGGCAGGGTGATAAAAACAGCGCCGAGATGACCGCCCTTTACCAGGGATGGATACGAAAATATCCCATCATCTCCATCGAGGACGGCCTCGCCGAGAACGACTGGTCGGGCTTCCGCGAACACACCGCCGCCCTGGGCGACCAGGTACAGATCGTGGGCGACGACAACTTGGTGACCAACCCGCGGTTCATCGCCCGCGCCATCGAGGAAAATAGCTGCAATGCCGCCCTTATCAAACTGAACCAGATCGGCACCGTGAGCGAAACCATTGCGGCGATCCATCTGTGCCGCAAGGCAGGCTGGGGCTTCGTCATCTCCCACCGCTCGGGCGAAACGGAAGACCCCTTCATGGCGGACTTCGCCGTGGCCATGGGCGGAGGACAGATCAAGACCGGCTCGGTCTGCCGCAGCGAGCGTATCGCCAAGTACAACCGGCTGTTGGAGATCGAACGGGAGCTGGGTAACGCGGCGGCTTTCGGGAACTGATGGGGAGACCGCGTTTTCGGGATCAGCGCGGCTACTGCCGGCGGGCGGGATCGATGAGGGGCTTCAGCGTGGGCAACAGATATTTCAGCACCTGCGTTGGCAACGCCGAAGTGAAGTGGTAGTTTGCGGCATCCGCGCCCGGCACGAATGCGGTGAGCGTGCCAAAGAAGCGGTCCCCGATGAAGAACACGAGGGTAGCCGAGCGATTTACCGCGCGGGATTCCTTGACCACCCCGGCGGCAGTGAAAGTGACGTACCGATGATCACCGGTTCCCGTCTTCCCGCCGATGGGGATTTGCCTGCCGTCGTTCCCGATCATCCCGTGGGCAAGCCGTGCCGCCGTGCCTTTTTCCACTACGTCTATCAGCACGCTGCGCACGGCCGCGGCCAGCTCCGGGGCGAACAGGCGCTCGCTCTTGGCCGGGGCCCTGTCGATCACGGTTTCAAAGGGGGTGCCTACGCCGAAGCGCATGCGTTTGACCAGCACCGTGGGGACCCGGACCCCGTTGTTCAGGATGATGCCCATCAACTCGGCGAGTGCGGCAGGGCGGTCCGCCGAGCTGCCGATGGCGGTGGCCAGCGACGGCACCAGCGAGTCGAACGGGTAGCCCAGCCGTTTCCAGCTGCGGTGAATCTCCAGGAAGGCCTCCACTTCCAGCAGGCTGCGGATGCGGACATCCTGGGCATTCTTGTGCGCGGTCCTAAGCAGCCAGCCATAGACGGCAATGCGTTCTTCGCCGCTGGCCTTGATCGCATCCTTGTATTGCGCATCGGGGTGGTGGGTAAGGTAACGGACCAGCCACAATTCAAGGGGATGGACATGGGCAACGTAGCCCTGGTCGGCCAGCGAATATTTTCCGGGGGCGTAGCTGTCGTACAGGGTGCTGACGGCACCTGAATCCCCATAACCGGACAGGTGCGATTCCATGAATTCCGCGAATTGCTCGGGGGTGGCCTCCGGCCTAACGTAGCGGTAGGCCGCCGCCAGCCGTCGCGGCGTGGGGCGGACACCGGAAAAGAAGATCTCGGAAATCTCGTTTGCGGATTTGCCCTTGTACTTGTGGTAGAAGCGGGCGATGAACTCCCGGCCTTCCATATCGGCAAAGCGCTTGAGGTACGCTTCACGGTGCGGGTCGTCCCGATCTTTGAGGATATTGGCGGACGACCCCGGAATCTGAAACATGTAGTAGCGCTCGATATCCCGCATCAGACGGATGTACACCAGGTTGACGGAGTCGCGGGTGGCGTCGCGCACGCTGAGGATCTTGCCGTCGTCTTCGTGCTTGAAATTCCTGAAGGTCTGAACGCCGCCGCCGGTAAAAAAGCGCTGGTGCGGATCGGCCGAATACCTGCGTTCCAGGGCGGCGTCGAGCATGGCTGCGAGGCTGTTGTCCTTGCCTTGGAGCAGATAGTCGATCGCCCAACGGGTGAGATTGTCGTTGCTTTCCACCTGCACCTTGCGCAATTCGGCGGGGGTGAGCGGGGCATATTGCCGGTGCAGCCTTTCAACGATCTCCAGATACGTCATCAGCGTTCTCAACTTGGCGGTGGAGCCCAGGTCGAGCTTCGTGCCCTGGTTGATGTCGAACGGCTGATCGAAGTTGTCCGCCTGAATGCGGAGCAGGGCGCCCTGGGGCGTCAGCTCATGCAGGGTGAAACTATAAATGATCCCGCCCGGATCGGCTGCACCGAGCATGCGCTCGCCATACAGCCCCGCGGCACGCGCGTAGTTCGGGTCCTTGAGATTGCGCAGGACTGCCGTGGTTTCCTGTTGCAGCGCCCCGTCCAGGGTGCTTTGCACGGAAAGGTCCAGGCGGTCCAGGTCATACAGGCGGGGCATCCCCAACAGGGAGGCGAGACGCACGCGCACCGCGTTGGCAGCCTTGCGGGAGGCGAAGTCCTTGGTTTCTTCAGGGCCGGCGCCAGCACGAAATCGCAGCGGCACCCTCAGGGCGGCATCCCTGAGGCCGGGCGGGATCACGCCCGCCCGGGCCAGCAGCCTCAGATAGCCGTTGGTAAGGGCGTCGAGCGCCTTGCGATCCGTCACCAGATAATCCGACGGCCGGCGCTGGGCGATCATGAGACTCAGCACGTGCTTGTAGGCGCGCGCCGCCTCAGACAGGCTGTCGTCCCCGGTCGGCCAGGCCCGCAGAACGCGGTTGACTCGGTCGAAGTCCAGCCCGTACCAGGCCCACAGTCCGTCCCCCAAGCCGTCGACCTCCCCGAAACGGGGGGCCGCGGCCAGCGGCACCGTATTCAGGTAGCTCACCACGATACGCCTGCGCGCGGGCATCGTCTGCTCGCCGTCCAGATAGGCGCGCACCGAGGCGGACGCGATCTGCTGCAGCTTGTCTCCGGCGGAAAGGGTCAGGCCGTCCGGGGAGTGCCGATACTTCTCGATTTGCGTGGCGAGGGTGCTGCCCCCCGGCACGTCGTGCTCGGGGCGAAAGAACTGAATCCCTTTGTCGAGCACGGCCTGTCCAAGGCGGCCCCACTCCACGGCGGGGTTTCTTTTGGGATGACGGGGGTCGAGCAGTTCGCGGTTCTCGATGAACAGCAGGCTGTTCACCACCAGCGGGGGAACCGCCTCAAACCGTCCATAGACCCGCGCGGGAAACAGCACTCGATAGAGCGGCCGGCCGTTGGCACCGGAAATGGTGAGGCCTGCCTGAGTCTTCTCGCGGTAGGGAACGAACAGGCCCCGATCGACCAAGCTTTGCATGCGCGGCGAAAGCCTCGCCTGGCTGGACACTCGGAAACCCTCCGCCGTCAGCCGCCGGATCAGGGACGGCAGCCGGCTGTACCCCAGGCGCTCGTCGTAGGGCCCCGCCTGGGGGATGGGCGGCCCCGGATTGTGCCCGCTTTTTACCTCGTAGCGCAGTTCCTTGGCAAGGCGGGAGAGGTAGCGCGCCTGATAATCGGAGGACTCGGCCTCCCCGAGGATCAGAATGGCGAAAACAACGAGGATGAGCAGACCTAGTGCCGGAACGGCGACGGAGGGATATTTGAGGGTCCGTCTTACAAGGGAGCCGCGAGGATTCTTTTCTGCCACGGATTGGGAATTGCCGGAGAGGATGCCAGATGCAATATGATATACGGAAACACTGGCTCAGGTCTAATTCTCAGAGCCCCGCAATCGCGATGCCCGCTCATGAGCGAAACTCGGTGGCGTGCCTTTCATGGCCGGCGGCCGGAGGCGGCAAGAGTCG
>JAJZUU010000003.1 GCA_021848325.1 Pseudomonadota bacterium
CTCCAGCAACGTCACTTTGTAAAGTTTCATCGGAAAGCCCTCGCCGTCTTGAAGAAGATAGCGAGAGTCTAACATAATATATACGACATATCATGCGTGACGTGACACTAGCCTGAAGCGTTCACGCCCCCCACGCGCAGGCTAGCCCGCCACCGCGGCGACCTCCGGTCGCCGGGTGGCGATGGCCTCCCCGAATGCCTGCAGCGTCATGTCGATCCGCCGGACACCCTGCTCCTCCAGGAAACGCGCCTCGTTGCGCGTCAGTTCCCCCTCCAGCACGGCCCAGTGGGTGTCCGAGGAACGCTTCATGATCTGACGCGCGAAGGCCCGCTCCAGTTGGTTGCGGAAGCGGCAGCCCAGGAACAGGAAATGGCGCCCGGCGCGCAACCGTTGCACCACCTCGGGGATCGGGGTTTGGATGTCGATCTCGGTCAGCACCTCCACGTAGTCGGAATCGGATACCAGAAAGTTCCCGGCCGGCGCGATGGAACCCAGCGGCTGGTACAGCAAGGTGTTCCAGCCGGCCGCTTCCGCCGCCTCGGCCGGCGAGCCGTCGCTGCGATAGCAGCGGGTCCAGGTCCCGAAGTGCTCGGCCTGGCTCAGTCCCTGGATCTGCCCCCAGTCCCGCCGCCCCTGCAGCGCCGCCTGCATGGCGTCGTCATACCAGGCGCCCACGATGAGAGGCTGGGCGGCGAAGGCATGATGCAGCGGGCCGGGCTGCGCCCCGTCCTGGAACGCCCCCGTCAGCAGCGCGGTGAGGGTCTTGCGGTGCTTGAAGTTCTCGATGTACTGGGCCGCCGCCGTGAGGTTCTTGCGTATCTTGTGGGGCACCGTCACTTTCGCCACCATTCTCTCCGCCAGCGCCTCCGGCGAACTGGGCACCGGGCTGCCCCCCGGCGAGAGGTCCAGCACCCCCGGACCGAAGTAGGGCACCAGTTGCCCGGCGGATGCCTGGGTCATGACTTCGTCCAGCAGCATATTCTCGTCCATGACGCTCTCCATCACTCGGTAGCCGGCGCTTTGAGGGCGGCCAGTCGTTCCTCGGGTACCCTGAACACGCCGCGACCGCCGGCCAGGGCTTGATAGCAGTCCTGGGTGCTTTGGGACAACAGATTGAACCATTCCTGGGGTTTCGCCCCGGCGGGACGCTCACCGATTTCCGAAACGCTGCCGTCCGGGGCGAAGCGCACGTGGATGACCACCTGACTGTTTTCCATGGTTTGCCTCCTTCATCGTTAATAGATCGCCGCACCGGCGCCCACGTTGACCGAGGCGTCCTTGGCGGTCTTGACCACGAAACCCACTTGGTCTTCGCTCAAATGGGCATGAAACGGAAGCGCGACGGCACGGTCCGCCACCTTCTCGGCCACTGGCAGATTGCCCTTGCGCCAGCCCCGTTCCATATAGAACGCCTGCAGGTGCATGGGCTGGCAGTAGGCGGCCGCCTCCGCCTTCTCGGTGCGCAGGTCGGCCACGATGGCATCGCGGCTGCTGCGGCTGAAGCGGGTCCCCAGGTGCACCAGATACAGAAACCAGTGCACCTCGTCGGCCTCGGGCGCGACATAGGGGGGTTTGATGCCCTCGAAGGACTGGACGTGCCGCAGGTAGTCCCCTTCCACCCGCTTGCGCCGCGCCAGGATCTCCTCGATGCGCGCCAGTTGCGCCAGACCCAGGGCCGCGTTCAGGTCGCTCATGGCGGCCTGGAGCGGCGGGCTTCCGGTCGCCACCAGGGAAAACCGCTCGTCCGCGCGCCGGTTGCGGTGGTGGCGCAGTCTCGCCGCCAGTTCGGGGTCGTCCGTCACTACCATTCCCCCCTCGCCGGCCGCCAGTGCCCCGGGCTGGGAAAAGTCGAAGATGGCGCAGTCGCCGAAGCTCCCCACCGGCCTGCCGCAGTAGCGCGAACCGATGGCCTCGGTGGAATCTTCCACCAGCAGCAGACCGTGCCGCCCGGCCAGGCTGCGCAGCGCGTCCCAGGCGGCGGGATGGCCGTTGGTGTTGCCGGCCACGATGGCCCGGGTGCGCGGCGTGATCGTGGCCTCGGCCTTGTCCGGGGCCAGGGTGCCGGCCCAGTAGTCGATGTCGGCGAACACCGGCTCGGCCCCGGCCAGGGCCACCCCATGGGCGATCTGGTGCCAGGAGAAGGACGAGACGATCACCTCGTCTCCGGGCCCGATGCCCGACGCCCGCAGGCACAGCAGCAGCCCTGCGGTGCCGCTGGCCACCGCCACCCCGTGACGGCGGCCCAGATGGGCCGCCAGGGCCGCCTCGAAAGCCTCCGCCACCGGCCCGGCGGACAGCCGCGGGGACTTGAGCACCGCCGTCACCGCGTCCAGTTCGGCTAGGCTGATGTCCGGGTCGGACAGGGCGATCCAGTCTTGGCTCACCGCCGGCTCGCCACCACCACCCCGGTGGCCGCCGACGGGTCGTCGGTGATGCGCCAGCAATGGCCGCTGCCGTCCACCAGGTAGAGGTAGCAGCCGGGGTATTCGCGGAACGGCCGCTCGCCGCTCATGTCCGCCGCGTCGCAGCGGGTCAGCGACACCCCGGGGAAGCGGATGCGCCAGCCGGCAAGGATGTCCTCCGCTTCCCCGGGGGCCCCGAGAGCGGCGTCGAAACGCCGTAAGTCGTCTGCGCTCAAGGCCATGGTCACTGGCTCACCTTGCGGGCCTCGACCGTGATCGGCAGGGGCGTATCCGCCGCCAGTTCCGGCAATTCCAGTTGCCAGCCGTTGGCCAGGGTCACCAGGCCGCCCCACATCGCCGTCTTCTCCATGGAGACGATGGGCTCCTCCAGGTCCTTTTTGGCCACGTAGGCGGACAACGTGCCTGCCCCGTTCTTGCGGATCATTACCTTCATTGCGCTTCTCCAAGTGTCAAACACGAATCCCGATCACGCCGCGACGGCGCCTGCAACCTTCACCACCGCGGGCAGCACCTCCAGCACCCGGTCGATGTCCGCCCTGGTGGTGTAGCGGCTGAGGGAAAAACGGATGGACGCCGCGGCCCCGGAACGGTCCAGGCCCATGGCGCTCAGCACGTGGGACGGCTCGCTGCCGCCGGCGGCGCACGCCGAACCGGCGGAGGCGTAGATGCCCGCGCGATCCAGCTTGTCCAGGATCGCCTCCGCGTCCAGCCCGGCGAACCGGATGTTGGCGGTGTTGGCCACCCGCTCGGCCCCGCCGCCGTTGACCGTGGCACAGGGTAGCCGCGCCAATATCCCCTGCTCCAGATGGTCTCGCATTGCCTCCACCCCCGCGGCCCCCCCGTCCCCCAGCCATTGGGCCGCGAGGGCACTGGCCACCCCGAGGCCGCCGATCGCCGGGACGTTCTCGGTGCCGCCGCGCCTGCCGCGCTCCTGATGGCCGAACAACAGCGGCGGCCACCTGAGGCCCTTGCGCACGAACAGCGCCCCAATCCCCTGGGGGCCGTGCAGCTTGTGGCCGGACAGGGACAGCAGGTCCACCGGCACCCGGGCCAGGTCGATGACCACCTTGCCCGTGGCCTGCACCGCGTCGGTGTGGAACAACGCTCCCCTGGCCCGGGCCAGCGCCGCGGCCTGCTCGATGGGAAACAGCACGCCGGTCTCGTTGTTGGCCCACATCAGGGACACCAGGGCGGTCCCGGGGGTGACCGCCCGCTCCAGATCGGCAAGGTCCAGCCGCCCCAGGCGGTCCACCGGCAACAGGGTCACCGCCGCCCTCCCCTGGGCCTCCAGATGGCGCAGCAGAAGCAGGGTGGAGGGGTGCTCCACGGCGCTGGCGACGATGTGGCGCCGCTGCGGGTCGAGGCGCACGGCCCCGAGCATGGCGGCATGGTTTGCCTCGGTGGCGCCGCCGGTGAACACGATCTCCGCCGGCTGCGCCCCCAGCAGCCGCGCCACTTGCCCGCGCGCCTCCAGCACCCGCTGTTTGGCCCGCTGGCCGCGGCCGTGCTTGCTGGACGGGTTGCCCCAGTCCCCCTGCAGGCAGGCCGCCATGGCCGCCACGCACTCCGGGGCCGGCCGGGTGGTGGCGTTGTTGTCCAGGTAGACTTGCTGCTCGGGGACGTTCATTGCCAGAATATCCGTTCCGGGTCCTGATTGAGTTGTTGCACCGACTCCGCCAGGGTGGCGAATTCGCCGCAGGCCAGCCACTGGTCGTTGCGGTGATCCTTGCGGTACAGGCGCCACAGGCGCCGGCGCAGGTCGTACTCCATGCGGGCGATATCGATCATGCCGCCGGAGCGGTCGACATTGCGCGAACAACAGGGGCTGCGGACCCGGTAGCCGCCGGCCACGGCGCTCACCTCCGGCGCCACGTAGCGGTAGCGCTTGCGCTGCGCCAGCATGCGCTCGATGCGCTTGCGGTCCACGTCGTTGGGATGAGGGCCGATCGCCGTTGCGCTGTAGCTGCCCATGGTCGCACCCGCCGCCGGTCAGACCCGGGCGATCTCCTGTTCCAGGCAGCCCACCACCCGCTCGCCCGCGAACTCCACCAGGTACACCGGCGTCTTGGACTCCTGGTGGCTGCCCACCCGGAGCACCTCGCCCACGGTCCCCTCCGCCACCAGCGGTTCCTCCACCCCCTTGTCCGGGTAGGAGCCGTCGTTGTACAGGTCGACCGCCGCCTGTACCCGTTCGCCCCACGCGTATTTCGGCAATCTCGGCTCCATCATGCCGCATCCTCCCTTTCCGTGCCCGCATCCACCGGATCCAGCTCCCGCGCCTTCATGCCCACCCGGTAGCCGAGCCGGTAAAAATCCACTCCGTAAATGTAGAATTGCTGCAAAAAGGTGCCGATACTGGTGACGTAACCTTCATCGCCCTTGTTCACCAGGATCTCGCCGATCTCCTTGCCGGGGAAGGTACCGTCGTTGCGCACGGTCTTGCGCGAGCGCACCTTCTGCCCGTAGCCGAAAACCGGCTCCCGGTCGATCTCCACCATGTCGCTGTCGCGGCTCAGGCCACCCATCTCGTTCTCCTCATCAAACAGGCAGACCGCATTCGTTGCCGGCCGCCGGCCCTGCGGCGGCCTCGATGCGCTGCCTGGCCAACTCCCGCACCGCCGGATCGGCGTCGCCGGACAGGCGCTCCAGGTATTCCTGCCCGATGCGGCTGGCCACCTCGTAGCGCACCCGCCAGTCCGGGTCGCCCAGCAACAGGGGCAACTGCCCGGCCGCCATGCGGTTTGCCACCTCCAGGCGCACCGCGGGGTCCGGGTCCGCCATCAGCACCGACAGCCATTCCGCCGGCAGGCGCCGGGCCACGGTGGCGCGTACCTCGGAGTCCGGGTCGTGCACCATCAGGATCAATTTCCGGGGCGGCAGGCGCCGGGCCACGATCTGCCGCACGTAATAATCGGGATCGTGGATCAGAGTGCCCAGGTGTCGCTCCTCCAGCCGCGCCGCCACCCGGATCCGCACCTCCCGGTGGGGATCGTTGCGCAGCGCCATCAGGTACTTGGCGGGCAGCCGCCGGGCCGCGCTCCAGCGCACCGTCTCGTCCGGGTCCTTGAGCAACTGGGGCAGGCAAAACACCTCCACATGATTTGCCGCGACCGCCCGCACCTCGAAGTAGGGATGCGCCAGATAGTCCCTGGCCAGGCCGGGATTCTGGGCAAAAAATCGGTCGATGCGCTTGGCGTAGCGGTCGTGCACGCAGGCATGGCCCAGGCTGCACCCCTCGCCCTTGGCCAGCGCCAGGTGCGGGCATGTCTCGCAGCGGAGCTGCGCCCCCTGCCAGTCCCTGGTCTCGCCAAGATCAGTCGTCATCGTCCTGCCCCATGCGTTCAAGCACCCCCAGCAGCACCCTTCCCCCCAGTTTGTCGGAGGGGTCCAGTTCCAGCAGTTTGGCGATGGCGGCACGCCCCTTGTCCAGGTGACCCAGGCGCATCTGCAGGTAGCCGTAGGCCTTCAGGGTGAACAGGTAGAAACGGGGCAGGATGGCCTCGTACCTCCCGAAATCCGCATCCCCCTGTTGCACCGTGCGCCAATCCTGCGCCAGGCCGGCGTCCCGGGCGGCCTTCTCCAGGCATCGCCGGGACACCCGCAGCGCCTCTTCCAGCCTGCCCTTGTAGAAATAGAACCGGTAGAGCCCGATGTAGGCGGCGGCATGCCGCGGCGCCAGGGCCAGGGCCCGGTGCAGGTGTTCCTCCGCCGCGGCATCGTCATGGTAGGACTGGCCGGCCAGGCGCAGGTGGCGCTCGGCCTCCGGCGGCAGGCCCTGGCCCAGACACTCCCGCTCCAACAGAGAGATGTCCGCGCCGCCCCTGATGTCGCCGCCGGGCGCCATCGATCCCTCAATGCTTGCGCGGGATGCTGGAGACGGTGATGGTGGCCACCCCCGGCGCACTGCTGCTGCCGCAACTGCCGCAGGCGGCCGCGTTCGGATTGATAAAGGTCAGGCCGCTGCTCATGGGCGAGTCGCTGAAATCGATGGTGACGCCGTCCAGCAGAAGACGGCTCTCCGCCGGCAGGAACAGCTTGAGCCCGTTGCTGACGACGACGCTGTCGCCGGACCGGGGGGCGGCCTCCACCGTGAACTCCGAGGCCAACCCGGAACATCCGCCGGCGCTGACCACCAGGCGGAAGCCGGCATTCTCGTTCCCGCCGCCGAAGCGGACCATGCGGCGCATGAATTTTTCGGCACCGGGTGTGATCGTCAGGTTCATTTTCCCCTCCTATGCGGCCTGGTAGCGCGGATAGCCGTTGTCGATCACGCAGGTGTTCTCCACCGGACACACGGCCGCGCACTGGGGATCGTCGAAATAACCGATGCACTCGGTGCATTTCTTGGCGATGATGACGAAGGTGCCGTCCTTTTCCTGGATGGCCACGTTGGGGCACTCCGGCTCGCAGGCGGAGCAGGCGGTGCATTGGGAAGCGATGATCTTGTATGCCATGATTTTCTCCTGTTGCTGGTTTGGTGAAAGGTTCAACAAGGCGGCCCGGCCTCAGGCGGCGATGTAGGCCCCCTGGCGGATGTCCGCGTCGCCCTTGTCGATGTGGGCGATCTCGCCGCGCCTGACCTTCTCCACGTATTCCTTGAAGTAGGCAATGACGGACTGCTCGATGAACTCGTGGGCATAGCCGTCCACCGGGTCGATCCCGGCGGCCTTGAGGCTGTCTTTGGGACAGGCGCCGATCTTGGCCACGAACACCGCCACGCAGTCGTTGATGGCGCGGATTACCGTGTCCAGGGTGTCTTCCTCGCCGTAGCCGCCCTGGCAGTAATGGTCCACCCGGCGGTGACCGATGAACTTGGTGCCGGCGGCGCTCACCTCGTAGATCTGGAATTCGCCGGCGTGGCCGAAGTGCTCGTTGATACGCCCGCCGCCCTTGGTGGCCACCGCGGCCAGGATCTTGATGTCGCCGAAATCGGCTCCCGGTTGCGCCAGTTCCGCCTCCCTGGCCGCCACCTTTTCCTGCCGGTCCTGCTCCACCCGCTCCTGGTAGGCCTTCCTGGCGGCAGCGTCGTAGCTGACCTCCATGGCCATCACCTTCTCGGTGCTGAACTCGGCGCTGCGGTCCTCTCCCAGCAGCCCCACCGCATCGGCGCGGCACTGGCGGCAATGGCGCATCATGTTCATCTCGCCCTCGCACTGGTCCTGCAGCGCCTTCAGTTCCTGGGCGGTGGGTCCGCGCTGGCCGTTGAGGCCGAACACGGTGCCGTGCTCCGGGGCCGAGATCAGCGGCATGATGTTGTGCAGAAACGCCCCCCGCGACTTGACCGCCCGGTTCACCTCCACCAGGTGCCGGTCGTTGACGCCGGGGATCATCACCGAATTGACCTTGCACAGGATGCCGGCGGCGGTAAGCATCTCCAGCCCTTGCAGTTGACGCTCGGACAATATGCGGGCCGCCTCCCTGCCGGTATAGCGCTTGTGCCGGTAGAAGATCCACGGGTAGATGTGCTGCCCCACCTCCGGGTCCACCACGTTGATGGTGATGGTGACATGGTCCACGTTGAAGCGCTTGATGGTTTCCACATGGTCCGGCAGGGCCAGGCCGTTGGTGGACAGGCACAGCTTGATATCGGGGGCCTCCCGGGCCACCAGCTCGAAGGTCCGGAAGGTCTTTTCCGGATTGGCCAGGGGATCCCCCGGGCCGGCGATGCCCAGCACCGTCATCTGCGGGATGGCGGAGGCCACCGCCACCACCTTCCTGGCCGCCTGTTCCGGGGTCAGCTTCTCACTCACCACCCCCGGCCGGCTCTCGTTGGCGCAGTCGTATTTGCGGTTGCAGTAGTTGCACTGGATGTTGCAGGCCGGCGCCACCGCCACGTGCATGCGCGCATAGTGGTGGTGCGCCTCTTCGCTGTAGCAGGGATGGTTCTTCACCTTCTCCCATACCTCCGGGGGCAGGTCCCCCTGTCCGGCCGCCGAGCCGCAACTGGCCTTGCCGGCGCCACCCGAACTGCCGCAGCCCTTGTGTTCCGCGATTTTCTGCATCAGCGCGTCCAGAGGCTGAATCTCGTGGACCGTTCCGTTGTTCGCCGCCGCCTGGTCTTGCATGGGTCGCTCCCGTCTGGTTAAACCGCCCTGTCGCCGAGGCCAGGATCCGGGGGCGCCCCGGGATTCCCTGACACGCATCGAACAAGGCCTTCCGGGAATATTCTTAGCAATGACCGTGCCAAACCGGAGAGAACGCCGGATCACCGCGAAAACAGGGGTTCTGCACCAGATTGCCGGGTTGTCGAAATGCCTACAAAAGACCGTCCGCTGTAGTGAATTTGTGGCAAACGCGACAAGGGAAGAGGGGCGCGGCGGCGCGGGATTGAAAAACGCGAGAACAGCCTGGAAGGGATCCTTCACGCGGGCGCCGGCACGGGGCTTTCGAAACCGAGGGTTTTCTCTATGCCTCCGCGGAAATACGCGGTTGTGGGTTCAAAGCCGTTTGATCTCGATGCTGTATTTCTTGAGGGCGTAGCCCATCTGGCGCGAGGTCAGGCTGAGCAGACGCGCGGCCTTGGCCTGAACCCAGCCGCATTGCTCCATTGCCCACACCAGCCGGTCGCGCTCCGAGAGGAACGCGGAGACCACCCGACCGGACGAAGACGAAGCGGTCGACTGGTCGTCGCTTCCAAAATCTTCGTCCGCCGCAGGTAGGTCGTCACGGCGGGCGCTCACCGCAATGGGATGCGTCCCTGCGTCCAGGCTGTGAAGGGCGCGGGAAAGACACTTGTTCTGCTGGCACGGCAGGTCCACCTCCCTGAGCGTGTTGCCGCGGGCCATGGTCGCGGTACGCTCGATGCAGTTCTCCAGCTCCCGCACGTTGCCCGGCCAGTAGCAGTTCATCATCACCGCCAGGGCCTCCGGGGCGATGCTGATGTGCCGCTGGTTTTCACGGTTGAACTCGTTCAGGAAATGCTCCACCAGCAGGGGAATATCCTCCTGCCGCTCCCGCAACGGCGGAAGGAAGATGCTGACCACGTTGATGCGGTAGTACAGGTCCGCGCGAAATTCCTTCTTGGCCACCGCTTCCTCCAAATTGCGGTTGGTGGCGGTAATCAGGCGCACGTCCACGCGGATCGACTTGTTTCCGCCGACGCGCTCGAATTCCTTTTCCTGCAGCACCCGCAGCAGCTTGGTCTGGAACGCGGGCGAGATGTCGCCGATCTCGTCCAGGAACAGGGTGCCGCCATGGGCCATTTCGAAGCGCCCCTTGCGCTCCTGGGTGGCGCCGGTGAACGAACCCTTCTCGTGCCCGAACAGCTCGGACTCCAGAAGAGTCTCGGATAACGCCGCGCAGTTGACCCGGATGAACGGACCGTTCTTCCTGGGGCTCAGGTAATGAATGGCACGGGCGATCACCTCCTTGCCGGTGCCGCTTTCACCGCGCAGCAACACGGTGGAACGTCCGGGGGCCGCCTGATGGACTTCGGCGAACACCTCCTGCATGCGCCTGCTCTGGCCCACCACGTTTTCCACGCTGTACTTGCCCTGCAGCTCCTTCTGCAGGCGGTGCTTCTCATGCATCAGTTGATCCCGTTCCGCCACCACGTGCCGGTGCAGCCTCACCGTCTGGCCGATCAGGTTGGCCACCATGGTCAGGAAGCGCACGTCGCTCTGAAATTTGACCGGCCCCTCCACCTCGCGGTCTACACTGATCACGCCGACGGTCTCCCGACCCACCTTGATCGGCGAGCCGATAAAGGCCACCACCGTCGCCCCGTCCATGTCGCGGGAACCGGTGCGGTTGAGAAACAGGGGCTCCTTGCTGATATCCGGCACCACGATGGGCACGCCGGTCTGCATGATCTTGCCCGTCACCCCCTCGCCGATCTGAAAGCGGCCGCGGCTGATTTCCCCCGGGGACAGCCCGGATGCACCAACTACGTGCAGTTCTCCGCTTTCCTGCACCAGACTGACCATGCCGCGGCGCATGTGCAAGTGGGAAGAAAGGATGTTCAAGACTTCTCTGATGGTCTGGTGCAGATCAAAGGAAGAACTCAGTACCTTGCTGATCTCGTAGATCGTCACCAGCGCGATATTGCCTTCCTGCTGCGATAGTTGGACCATTGCCATGCCTCGCCGAGTGGGTTGCCAAAGGGGTATTCAAGCAAGCAACGTGCCAGCCCCTGGCGGATAGGCAGCGTTAGGGGCCGATGAGTTCCGTGATGGGCCGCGGCTGCCCCAGCAGGTGCCCCTGCACGTAGTCCACCCCCACGATGCCCAGCTTGTCCAGGGTGGTCTCATTCTCCACGAACTCGGCGATGGTCTTCAGGCCCATGACGTGGCCGACGTCGTTGATGGCCTGCACCATGGCGAAGTCGATGGAATCATGCACCATATTCTTGACAAACACGCCGTCGATCTTGAGGTAGTCCACCGGCATGTTCTTGAGGTAGGTGAAGGAGGACAGGCCGCTGCCGAAGTCGTCCAGGGAGAAGCGGCAGCCGGTCTTCTTGAGTTCCCGCATCAGTTCCACCGCCGAGGACAGGTTGACGATGGCCGCGGTTTCCGTCACCTCGAAGCAGATCGTCTGCGGGTCGACCTCGAACAGGGCGAGTTGCTCCCGGGCGAAGCCCAGAAAGTGCTCATCGCATAGCGAGGCGCCGGACAGATTGATGGTGCAGGTATCGCCGCCCTTCCTGCGGCTGAAAATCCGGCCGTGCATGGCGAAGCTGTTGCGGATCACCCACCGGTCGATGCCCTGCATCAGGTTGTAGCGCTCCGCAGCCGGAATGAACGCCATGGGCGGGATGATTTCCTTCCTCTCCTCGTCCAGCATGCGCAGCAGCACCTCGAAGTGAGTCCCCGGCAGCCCTCCCTGCCCCAACGGCACGATGGCCTGGTAATAGAGCCGGAAACGGTCCTCCTCCAAGGCGCGGGTAATGCGCGATACCCAGTGCATCTCGCCGTGGCGGCGCGCAAGCTCGCCATCGCCCGGCTGGTGCACATGAACCCGGTTGCGCCCCTTGTCCTTGGCCGCGTAGCAGGCGGCGTCGGCGGTGCTCAGCAGGGAGGCCGCGCTGTCGCTGTCCTGGGTGACGGCGACCAGCCCAAAGCTGGCGCCGATGACGAAGGACTTGTCCTGCCAAATGAAGCGGTAGTCCTGGACCGACTGGCGCACCGCCTCGGAGATGGCTTGCGCCTTGTCCAGCGCGCAGTTTTCCAGCAGCAGACCGAACTCGTCACCGCCGAGCCGGGCCAGGGTGTCCCGCTCCCGCACATGGCTGTGGAGAAGCAGCGCGATCTGGCGCAGCAGCTCGTCGCCTGCGCTGTGGCCGCAGGTATCATTGACGATCTTGAACTGATCCAGGTCCATATAGCACAGGGCGTGCACCCGGTCCTGCTCCTTGGCGCCGAGGACCGCGCGCTCCAGCCGGACATCGAACTCATGACGATTGACCAGGCCGGTGAGGGTGTCGTGGGTGGCCTGGTAGGACAGTAGCGCGGTCGCCTCCAGTATCTTCTCCTGCATCTTGTCGTGGGCCGATTTGAGCGCCTCCGCCATGGCATTGATCCCGTTTTCCAGGGTTTGCAGCTCGCCGCCGGCACAGGTATCGGCGCGCACGTCCAGGGCGCCCGCGCCGATATCCTCCACCACGCGCGCCAGGCGGTGGATCGGGCGCGTCACCCCCCGGCTCATGCGTAACGCGAGAAAGGCACTCGCCCCAAGCCCCAACAAGGTGATGGCCAGGCTGTTGAGCAGCAACTGGTTCTTGCGCGCCAGGGTGGACGCCCGCGACAGTTCCACCGTGACCCGCCCGAGAATCTTCCTGCCGCCGGCGTGCCGGGATCGCGCGCCATCGGTGTCGGCGGCGCCCAGGAAATAGTCCTCCACCTCGGTCTCGCTGAAGTACACGGGCGCGCTGAAGATCAGCGAGTTGCCTTTGGCCGCCATAGCCGTGCCCGGCCCGCTCCCTTTGCCGTGCGCATCGAAGGAGTGCAGCGGCCTGCCGCTTACCGCAAGCAGCTTGCCGGCGGAGTCGGCGATCGAGACCGCAGTGACGTCCGCCTCCCGGGCCGCCGAGTCGGCCAGGGCCTGCAATATTTCACGGTTCCCGGAGAACACCCCGTATTCGCTGGCGGGCGCGAGTTGGCGGGCAACGGCGAACCCCCGGTCGTACAGCGATTGCTCCAGGTCGTCGATACGCGAGCGGGTGAAATAGAAAGCCAGCAGCGCGGCGATCACCGCTGCCGGCATGAGTGCAAGGAACATGACCCTGCCCTTGATTCCCCACTTCTTCATGGCCTTTGCTCCGCCGCTTGTCTGAGTTTTCCGTACAGCACCGTCTCGCTCCCCACCGCCAGCCCCAGGGAGCGGGCGACCTGGCGGTTTACGCTTACGGCATAATATTTGGCATATTGAGGCGGCGGCAACTGCCAGGTGCCGGTTGCCGCCATCTGCTCGATGATCTCCGCCGCCTGCACCCCGAACTGGTCAGGGAGGGTGTACACGGCGGCCAGCGCCCCCGCCCGCACGTAGGCAGGCGAAAACGCGATCACCGGATCCCGGAAGCGGTAGGTGGTGAGAAGCACCCCCTGAATGGTGTCCCGGTTGAACACCAGGGGATCGGGAAGGGCCAGCAGCACGTCGCTTTGCTCCAGCACCCTGCGCAAAACGGGCACCAGTTCCTCGACGGACTCGGCCCGCTCGTGATACACCTGCAGTCCTTGCTCCCGCGCCGCGTCAAGCAGCGGTCCGAGCGAACCCTGCGAGGCGGGGCCGAGCAACACCCCCACCCTTTCATGGCCGGGAAGGGCATATCGGATGAGGTCGAGTTGCCGGCTGAAGGGTTGATCGAGATAGATCGCGGAGAAGGTCCGGTAATCACTCGGCATTCTGGCCTCGGCCAGGCTCTCGAAGGCCTGCCTGGGAAGGAGCAGGTTGAGGACGGGCACCCTGGCGCCGGTATCCGCCACCGCCTCGGCCGCGCGCAGGCCCACCGCCACCACCAGATTGGGACGCCCTCTTTCCTTGGCGTAGCGGCCCCAATCGGACACGCCCACGGCACTTACGCCGACCTCGGCCGGACTGTGGGCAAGACGGCCGCGCAGCGCCTGCACCACCTCGGAATAGGCGCCCGATTCCTCGCTCAGCACCACCACCACCTGCGGCGGGTCCGCCGCCCAGCCGCGCGCGACCCCCAGCAGCACCAGCACCGCCGCGAGAATCCACGGCATGTTCCGCGTTCGCGAGCGGCAGTGCCATGGCAATAGCGGCCATCGAGCCATGCCGGCCCGCTATAGGTCGAGGTTCAGAGACACGAAGGCACGCCTCTGGAACAGATTGTCATTTCTGAACTCCTGGTAGGGGCCGAGCAGGTTTTGCACCACCAGGGCCACCTCGGCGCGCCTGCCCAGCCATTTCATCTTCTTGGCCAGGCGCACGTCCAGCCGGTGATAGGCCGGCAGCGGGTCGCCGTCGCCCTGGGGTTCCATCTCGCGCACCCCGTAAAAGCCGAGGCTTCCTTCGTAGCCCTGGCCGAAGCTATGCCAGGCGAGCAGGCTGTAGATCTGGGTCGGCGTGGAGCGCTCCAGGTCACCGCTGGGATCGGTGCTCGCCACGTGGGAATAGGAGTGGCTGAACCACACCCGCCAGCGGGACCCGGCGCGCCAGATCACTTGGGTCTCCAAGCCGTCGATGGTGGCCGAATAGGCATTGACGAACCGGTAGGGCGCAACGTCCCCGGTGGGCACGATCAGATCCCGCAGCTCATCCCGGTGAGCGCGTACGTCGAGGCTCAGCCCGAGCCGCGGGAACTCGCCCAGGTAGCCGATCTCCTTGCTGGTGATCCGCTCCGGGGCCAATCCCCCCGCGCTCAGGAAGCGCGGCACCGTCACGGTGGTGATCGTATTGTAGGACGGGGGCAGCCTGACCTGCGCCGTGAAGCTGAAGTCCGCCTCGTCCTCCAGCAGCGTCGGCGTGCGCAACGCGCTGGAAATCCCGACCCGCACCGTCTGCCGCGGGCTTAGGTGGTAGATCAGCGCCGCCCTGGGGGAGATATCGCTGCCGGTGACGTCGTTGTGCTCCCACATCGCCCCCGCATTGAACACCCAGTCGCGGGTGACATGCCACTCGGCGCTGCCGAACAAGCGCTGCAGGCGGCTCTCCCGGGTATCCGGCGCGCCCAGATAAAGCGGCGCCCGGATGCGGTCGATCCGCGTCGCGGCGCCCCACACCAGGCGCAAGCCGTAAGCCGGGCTCAGATTATTTTGCAGTTCGGCCTCGTAGCGCTCCCCGGTCGTGTCGTAGGAGATCGGGGTAGGGAGCACCTGGATGCCCGTAGGGTCTGTATAGGGCAGGGTGATATAGCTGTCCGCCAGGCCGTGATAGGTGTGATACAGATTGAGGCTCACCTCGTTGTCGGCGCTCAGACTGCGCTGCCAGCGCAACTGCTCGAAGTGGCTGTCGACGTTCTCGTCACGGGCGATGTCGAAGGGATCGCCGAAAAAGCCCACCCCCCGTTTGCTGCCGTTATAGCCCACTTGAGCCTGGAGGGTGTCCGTCAGGTTCAACTGATAGTCGCCGCGCGCGGTGAACAGGGTGACGCGCTTTCCGTCGTGCTTGCCGTCGAAACCGTCGTCGCTGCGGGTGCCCAGGGTCACCCGGTAGCTCAACTCCCCCAGGCGCCCGCCATGCCGCAACAAGGTGTCCGTCATCCCCGGCTGCCCGGCCGCCGCCGAGACCGTGGTACCGCGATCCTCCTGGGCATGCCGGGTGATGATGTTGATCACGCCGAGGAAGGCGTTGGCCCCGTAGTTCGCCGCGTTCGGCCCCCGTACCACCTCGATGCGCTCGATGTCCTCCAGGGCGAGCGGAAGACCGGTCCAGTCAACCGTCCCCCATAACGGCGAATACACCGAGCGACCGTCCACCAACACCTGCACCCGCCCGAAATAGCGGTTTGCCGGGCCATGGGCCACCACCGGATCATGGCCGTTGAAATAGCCCACGTAGAAACCCGGCACCAAACGGAACAGATCGGCGATCTCGCGGAAACCGGAGGCCCTGATCATTTCCCGGTCGATCACCGTCACCGGGTCGGGCACCTCGGACACGGGCTGCGACATGCGCGACGCGGACAATACCACCGGCACCTCCCCCAGGTACGCCTGCTCGGAAACCATATCGTCCGCCAGCGGCCCGGCCGCCGCGGCGAAAGCGAGCAGCGTGCCGAACGGGACCCAAAGCGCGGCCAGCGCCCCGTTTGGCAATTTTCCCGATACTCCCCTCTTGTGCATTGCCCCCCCCCCGGGGTTAGGACCTGTTAAGTATTAAGTGTTATATTTAATATTTAATAGGTCCTTAATTCCGCTTCGCGCCGCGTCAGGTTTGCGCGTCCGGCTGTCTGTCCCAGAGACAAGCACCCCGGTTTGCCTGGGCCAGTTGTTCCAGGTAGCGGCCGTGCTCTTCCAGTTCCTGCGGTGTCGCCCGCAGGATCATCAGTTCCAGCGGCCCGGCGCCGTCGTCGGAACCGTATTCCGCCGCCGCCTCCCCCGTTTCCATGTCGAGCGTTTCCTGCCCCCTGGTCATGGCCAGGTAGACCTCGGCCAGCAGTTCCGCGTCCAACAGGGCACCGTGCAGAGTGCGCGCCGAGTTGTCCACCTGGTAGCGCTTGCACAAGGCGTCGAGGTTGTTTCTTTGGCCCGGGTGCAGTTCCTTGGCCATTCTCAGGGTGTCCACCACGCTCGGGCAGTACTGGTGGATGCCCGAGCACTCCAGCAGGCCGAACTCGTGATTGAGGAAGCCCACATCGAACGAAGCGTTGTGGATGATCAATTCCGCACCGTCCAGGTAAGTGACGAACTCCTCCACAATATCGCGGAAACGCGGCTTGTCCTGGAGAAATTCCGCGCTGATGCCGTGCACCTGCAAAGCGCCGGCATCGATGTCCCGTTCGGGGTTAAGGTAGCGGTGGAAGTGATTGCCGGTCAAGCGCCGGTTCACCATCTCCACCGCGGCGATCTCTATCACGCGGTGTCCCAGCGCCGGGTCCAGGCCGGTGGTCTCCGTATCCAGCACGATCTGTCGCACGATAGGTTCCTCCTCCCCTCAGCAGCCGGAAGGCCCGGCTTCCGCCACCGAACGCGCACCGCGGTTGGCGAGCTGGTCGGCGCGCTCGTTTTCGTCATGGCCGGCGTGGCCCCTGACCCAGACCCATTCGATGTCGTGGCCGCCGGCCAACTCGTCCAGCCGCTTCCACAGGTCCACGTTTTTTACCGGCTGGTTGCCGCTGGTGCGCCAGTTGCGCCTCTTCCAACCGTCGATCCACTCGCTGATGCCCTTCTGCACGTACTGGGAATCGGTGTGAACCCTGACCCGACAGCGGCGCTTCAGGGCCTCCAGGGAGCGGATGACCGCGGTCAGCTCCATCCGGTTGTTGGTGGTCGCCGGCTCCCCGCCGAGCAGTTCCTTTTCCTTGCCGTTGAAGCGCAGCAGCACGCCCCAGCCGCCCGGCCCGGGGTTGCCCTTGCAGGCCCCGTCGGTGAATATCTCCACGATCCCCTTGTCTTGATCCGGCATGTGCTGATCACTTCCACTCGTCACTTCGCGCGATAGGGTCCCAGGTTGCCGACCTTCTGTGCGGCCGCCGCCAGCGCCTTCTCCCTGGCTATTTTCTCATTCCAACTGGGTGTGAGCAAACGCATGCCGGCCACCCGTTTCTTGGCCTGCACCAGGTAGACCCCGCCGGCCATGGCACACCAGCGGTCGCCGGCGTGCTCGGTAAAGCGGAACCTCTGCAGCCAGGTTTCTCCGTTGACCGGGGGCATATAACAGCACATCCGCCCGGCGGTAATCTCGAAACCCAACAGCGCCAGCCAGTCCTTGAGGCGCGGCAGGGAAATGAATCTGCCGCACCAGGGAAATTCCCTTTCCGTGCGCCGCAGCACCCGCCACAGTCCCCATAGGCTCCAGGGGTTGAATCCCGCGATAACGACGTGGCCCTCGGGCATCAACACCCGTTCCGCCTCGCGCAGGATCTGGTGGGGATGCCGGCTGAATTCCAGCACATGGGGCAATATCAGGAGGTCCAGGCACTGCCCGCACAGCGGCAGGTGGCGGGCATCGGTACGCAGCTTCGCCTGCGCCTGGTCGTCGGCCGCAAAACGCAGGGGGATGCGGCTCATGCGCAGGAAATCGAACTGCGCCAGCCCCAGTTGCATGGCATTGAAGCCGAAAACGTCGCTCACCATCTGGTCCACCAGGGCCTGCTCGCGGGCCAGGAGGTAGCCGCCCAACGGCGTCTCGAACCAGTCGCGCAGGCTAGGCATTGACTTTTGCATCAGATCGACCAACCATATGACTCATGATAAATGTTATCCCAATACCCGCCTTCGAAGACAATTACATCTGGGTCATACGCAACGGACGATGCGCCGCGGCGGTGGACCCCGGCGACGCCGCCCCGCTGCTGGATTACCTGGGGCGCGAAGGACTTCGCCTGGTGGCTGTCCTCAACACCCACCACCACGGCGACCATGTGGCGGGAAACGCCGATCTGCTTGCGCGCTTCGAGGTGCCCGTGTACGGGCCGAAGCGGGAACACATCGCCACCGTGTCCGAACCGCTGGAGGAAGGAGACCGGGTGAGACTGCCCGAGATCTCCCTGGAACTCGCCGTGCTGGACATCCCCGGCCACACCGCCGGCCACATCGCCTATTATGGGGCAAACGCCCTGTTCTGTGGCGATACCCTGTTCGGTTGCGGCTGCGGCAGATTGTTCGAAGGCAGCCCGGCCCAGATGCACGCGTCCCTGCAGAAGCTCGCGCGCCTGCCGGATGACACCCTGGTCTACTGCGCCCATGAATACACCCTGGCAAATATCCGCTTCGCCAAGTCCGTCGAGCCCTGCAACGGCGATCTTGCCCAACGGGAGGAGACCGACCGCAGGGCGAGGAGCGAAAACCGCCCCACCCTTCCCTCCACCATCGGGCTGGAGAGGCGTACCAATCCCTTCCTGCGCTGCGATCAACCCGAGATCATTCGGGCCGCAAGCGCGCACGCGGGGATGGATCTGCCGGACACCGTAGCGGTATTCCGCGCCGTCCGGGAATGGAAGGACCGTGCCTGAACCTCCTGCAAGCAATAGGCTTTTATACGTTTAATCAATATGATGCATCCATCCGTCACGCCCCTGCCCTAAAGAAGCCGTCGGCCGTGCCGTTTCCTTTTCTTGACGTGACGGCACCACCTTGGTTACCATCGCAACAAAATTCAAAGCCTGGGCAGCCGGCGCCACGCCCGCGGGCAATGCGCGCCACGGCCGGATACAACGGATTGGCCGCAAGGCGCGTGCCGGGCCGGGATCGCATCTGGGGGTGTTCCAGCCTCCAAACAAGACGAATCACGAGGGATTATAAAAACATGATTTCGGCATGAAGCTGACAAGATTTGCCCTCTCCTTGCTAGCGCTATCACTGCTGGGCGCCTGCGCAGGCGTGCCTTCGCATCCCCCGCAAAGCACCGGGGTCGCCCCCCCGATAGCCGAAACCCCGGCCCCGACGGGAGAACCCCGCCTGTCCCAGGACATCCAACACCAAGAGGCAGCAATCGGCGCCCCCGACGCCTCCTCTCCGCAAACAGCGGCCACCGCCGACGCAGCGACTGAAGATGCCGCCACCGACGCGCCGGTGCATCTTGCCACCAGCCCCGCGATACCCGCGCCGCCGGCCGATCTTTGGCAGCGCATCCGCGACGGCTTCGCGCTGCCGGAAATAGACACCCCCCTGGTGCGCGATAACGAAGAATGGTACGCGCAGCGGCCGGATTACGTGCAGCGCATGGTGGAACGCAGCAAGCGCTACCTGTACTACGTAGTGCATGAGGTCGAAAAACGCGGGATGCCCACCGAGATCGCCTTGTTGCCCATGGTAGAAAGCGCTTACAATCCAAAGGCCTATTCCCGCAGCCACGCCTCCGGCATCTGGCAATTCACCGCCGACACGGGGCGGCATTACGGCCTGCAACAGAACTGGTGGTATGACGGCAGGCGGGACATCCTGGCAGCCACCGACGCCGCGCTGGACTATCTGGAGAACCTGCACAAAATGTTCGGCAGTTGGGACCTCGCGCTGGCCGCCTACAACTGGGGGGAAGGCGCCGTGTCCCGAGCCATTGCCCGCAACCAAGCCAGGGGGGAACCTACCGACTACCTGAGCCTGCGGCTGCCCACGGAAACCCGGAATTACGTGCCGCGCCTGATCGCCCTCAAAAACATCGTCACCGATCCCGGCAAATTCGGATTGAGGCTGGCATCCATCCCGAACCACCCCTACTTCACCACAGTGACCGTGGACCGCCCGGTAGACGTGAAGGTAGCGGCCCGCCTGGCGGAAGTTCCGGTGAGCGAGTTTGTCTCCCTCAACCCCGCCTACAACCGCCCTGTCGTCACCTCTCCCGGTGGCGCAACCTTGCTGCTACCGGTGGAAAAGGCGGACACCTTCAACGAAAATCTGGAGAGCTATTCCGATGCGCTGGTTTCCTGGCGAAGCTATACCGCGACCAGGCGCGAGCGACTGGAAAGGATCGCCCACCATTTCGGCATCGGCCTTGCCCGCCTGAGAGAAATCAACGACATCTCGCCCAGAAAAAGGCTGGCGGCGCGAGGGGAAACCCTGTTGGTTCCCACCCTGGGCCACAAGGCTGGCACCAGGGAGGCCGCGGCGGATTTCCGCCCCACGGTGCAGGAAAGATTTGCCTCTTCGCGGGAAATCCGCCACATTGTCAAGAAGGGTGAGACGCTGTTTGGCATCGCCCGGCACCATCGGGTCACCACCGCCCAGATCAAGGCCTGGAACGGGCTCAAGTCCAACCACATCGCCCGGGGGCAAAGACTTGTCATCCGCATCGCGGCCTCCGGCAAGCACGAACCGCTGGTGGCAAAGAACCGCCACCAGGAAAGGAAACGGACCCTGTACACCGTCCGCCGCGGAGACACCTTGCACAGCATCGCGCGCCGCTTCAAGGTGGCGGTCAACGACATCCAGCGCTGGAACAACCTGCACCGCGGGCATACGCTCCATCCGGGGCAGAGGGTCACCGTCTACCTGTAAACCCGCTTGATTCTCGGCATCTCCGCGGTGAAGTGCGGCAATCAGGGGACATCTCCCCGGTATACCGCTCACGATATTCCCGGCCCGTGCAGGTGGCAGCGGGTCCCGTGGGTGGGGCTGATTTGCACCAGCGGCGGTTCCGTCCCGCTGCATATGGGCAGGGCCTCGGGACAGCGCGGGTGGAAATGGCAGCCCGGGGGGGGAGCGAGCGGCGAAGGGGGGTCCCCCTGGAGCCGCATCACCGGGCGCCCTGCGGCCCGCTCAATTACCGGCACCGCGGACAGCAGTGCCCGGGTATAGGGATGGGCGGGACGTCCCAGTACCTCCGGGGCACTGCCCTGTTCCACGATCCGCCCCAGATACATGACCGCCACATCATGGGCCAGGTATTCCACTACCGACAGGTTGTGGGTGATGAACAGATAGGTCAGGCCAAGTTCGTCCTGCAGCCTCTTCAGCAGGTTCAGTATCTGCGCCTGAACCGAGACATCCAGGGCGCTGGTGGGCTCGTCGCAGATGATCAGCTTGGGTCCCACCGCCAGCGCCCGGGCGATGGCGACGCGCTGGCGCTGGCCGCCGGAGAACTCGTGGGGGTAGCGCTGCCTGGCCTCCGCCGACAGCCCCACCTGGGCGAGGATGTCGTCTATGCGCCGATGGCGCTCCTCTTTGCTTGCGCCCACCCCTAAGGCAACCATCCCCTCCTCGATGATGTCCGCGATCGGCATGCGGGGGTTGAGGGAAGCGTAAGGGTCCTGAAAAATGAATTGGAATTCCCCGCGGCGGCGGCGCAAGGTGGAGCGTTTCAGGGTGGTGAGTTCCGTCCCCGCGAAATAAACCCGCCCGCCGCTGGGGCGGATCAGTTGCAGAATCCCCTTGGCCACGGTGGTCTTGCCGCAGCCGGATTCCCCCACCAGGGCCAGGGTCCTGCCCCGCTGAATGCTCAGGCTTACCCCGTCCACCGCCTTGACCAGCGCCGCAACGCGTTTGAACACCCCCTTGTGCACCGGGAAATGGACCCGCAGGTCTTCCACCCGCAACAGCGCCTCCCCGGCCGCTGCGACAGGGACGGGAGCCGCTTCCCGCAGCCCCGCCGGGGCAACCGCGGGCGCCGCCCTCCGGCCCTCCGTCAGGTGGCAGCGCGCCCATTGGCCGGGGGACACCTCGCGCCAGGGAGGTACCGCCTCATGGCACAGGCCCCAAACCAGATCGCAACGCGGCGCAAAACGGCAGCCCCGGAATGTTCCGGTGAGAGACGGCACGCTCCCGCCGATCACCTCCAGTTTCTGTGTCCGTTTGCCCCATCCCGGCAACGCGGCGAACAGCTTCCTGGAATAGGGATGGAAGGGGGCCCCGAAGAAACGTTCCCGATCCGCCAACTCCACGATCTCGCCGGCATACATCACCGCGACCCGGTGCGCCATTTCGGCCACCACCCCCAGGTCGTGGGTGATCAGCAGGATGGACATGCCACTCGCGGCCTGGAGGTCGCGCATCAACTGCAGAACCTGGGCCTGGATGGTCACGTCCAGGGCGGTGGTGGGCTCGTCGGCGATCAACAGGTCGGGCTTGCCCGCCAGGGACATGGCGATCATTACCCGCTGTTTCATGCCGCCGGAGAGCTGGAACGGATAGGCATCGAAACGGTGCGCCGCATCGGGTATGCCCACCGCCCGGAGCAGTTCCGCCACCCGGCCGCGCACGGCACGGCGGCCTTCGACCGGACCATGCCTGTGCAGCACCTCGGCGATCTGCTCCCCCACCGGCATTACGGGATTCAGGCTGAGCATCGGTTCCTGGAAGATCATCCCGATTTGCCTGCCGCGGACACCGCGCATGGCCACTTCCGGCAAGGCCGTCAGGTCCTGGCCGTGCAGGCGCACCGAGCCCGAGACGATGCGGCCGTTTTCCGGCAGCAGCCGCATCAGGGACAAGGCGGTCATGGACTTGCCGCACCCGGATTCCCCCAGCAGGGCGAAGGTCTGGTTCTGTTCCAGGGAAAAGCTCACCCCGTCCACCGCCCGCACCACCGCGTCACCGGAGGCAAGCCAGGTCCTGAGGCGTTCCACCTGCAGCAAGTGTCCGCCGTCAGCCATGGGACTCCCCGTCGGGGCGTCTTCCGAACAATCTCGACAGCACGGCCGAGGGTATCCGGCGCGCCTCGGCGTGGGGATCGAAGGCGTCGCGCACCACGTCGGCGAAGACGTTGGCCGCCAGCACCAGCCCGAACATGAACACGAAAGCCGCCAGCAACGACCACCATACCATGGGCTCGCGCGCCATCTCCAGCCGCGCGCTGTTGATCATGTTGCCCCAGCTCTGGGTGGAGGGGTCGACCCCCACCCCGACGTAAGACAGCACCGCCTCCGCCAGCACCAGGCCGCTGAAGTCCATCACCACCGAGATCAGCACGATGTGCATCACGTTGGGCAGGATATGGCGGCTGATGATGCGCCAGTGACCGACACCGAAGGCCTGGGCCGCCTGCACGTAATCCAGTTCGCGCAGCTTCAGGGCCTCGCCGCGCAGCAGGCGGCACAGCCCGGTCCAACTGGTGACGCCGAGGATGATGCAGAGGAACAGCAGGCGGATGTCCGCCCGCGCCGCCACCGTGTCGAACAGATCCGGGTTGCTCTCGATGTATACCTGCATGATCAGCACCGCCGCGGCGATCAGCAGTACGCTGGGAATGGAATTGAGCGTGGTGTAGATATACTGGATCACGTCGTCCGCCCATCCGCGCAGATAGCCCGCCATGATGCCCAGCAGCAGCGCGAAGGGCAGCATCACCAGGGTGGTCAGGGTGCCGATCACCAGGCCGGTGCGTATGCTCTTCAAGGCCTGGTAAAACACGTCCTGCCCCACCTTGTCGGTGCCGAGCACGTGGTATTTTGGCCCCAGGCCGATGGCCAGAAAGACCAGCAACAGGATGGCCCCCAGGGTCGCCAGCAGGGACCGCCAGGGGATCTCGCCGCCTCCGCGCCACATCGCGGCCCAGACGGCAGCCGCCGACCGGCGCTGCCGCCGCGCCAGCCACTGCACCAGCCCATAGCCCAGCAGCGCCCACAGCAGCGCCGCCTTGCCCGCCGCGGCCAGCGCCGTGTACAGGATATCCGGTCCGCGCTCGCGCTCGGGATGGGCTAGCTGGGCGCCGCCGTACTTAAGCCGGGGATATCCCCTGATACGCCTGCCGTCGGGCAGCACGATGGCCTCCTTGGCGTACAGGTGGGTGGCGAAAGGCGCGGAATAGGTCTTCTCCACGTGCTCCCTGAGCGGGCTCGCCACCACGTCCAGCAGGCTCAGCACCTCCGCCGAATAGTAGCGTCCGGTCTCCCCGCCGTGGTTCGCCAGGGGCAACCGGAAATGCACCGAATCCATCAACCCGATCGCCACGTAGGCCACTAGCACGACCAGCGCCGCCATCCCTGCCGGGTCTCTCACCACCCTGCGCCAGGATGCGGCCAGGTGCTCGTGGCGGCGGACATACAGGGCGAAAGCCGCCACCCCGGCGAACAGCAGGAAAATCAGCAGATCGGTCCACAGGAGGACGGGCTTGAATGGCATCATTCCAGCCTGACCCGGGGGTCGACCAGGGTATAGGAGATATCCGTCAACACCAGGCCGATGATGTACAGCACCGAACCGAGGAACACCATGGCACGCACGATGGCGAAATCCTGGGCGTTGATGGCGTCGATGGTGTAGCTGCCCAGGCCCGGGATGCCGAAAAAGGATTCCGTGATGAGGCTGCCCATGAACAGCAGCGGGATCACCACCACCGAGCCGGTCAGGATCGGGATCATGGCGTTGGCGAGCACGTGCCGGAACAGCACCCGCGGTTCCGACAGCCCCTTGGCGCGGGCGGTGCGCACGTAGTCCTTGCCCGCTTCCTCGAGGAAGATGGTGCGGTACCAGCGCGCACCGCTGCCGATGCCGCTCACCACCCCGATCGCAATCGGCAGGATCACGAACTTGAAGGCGCTAAGGCCGCCCGCGAACCCGGAAATGGGCACCAGGTGCCATAGCTTGCTGAACAGGTATTGCCCGGCGATGATATAGAACAGGCCGGAGATGGACATCAGGGCGACGCACAGCACCACCCCCCAGAAATCCAGGTAGGTGCCGCGGAAGAACACCATGAGCAGGGCGAAACTCACGTTCACCAGCAGCCCCAGCATGAATACCGGCACGGCGATGGCCAGGCTCGGCCCCATGCGGGTGCGGATGTCGTAGCCGATGTCCCGGCCGTCGTCCGATCTGCCGAAGCGAAAGGCGAACATGCCTACCGACTTCTCATAGAAGATGGTGTCCGTGAACCTTTCCAGCCCGCGCCTTCCGGGGTTAAGCAGCAGCGGCTTGTCATAGCCGTGCTCCCGCTTCCACTTGGCGATGGCCTGCGGGGTCACGTGCTTGACGCCGAGGTGGATGCGCGCCATATCATCCGGGGTGTTGACTACGAAGAACAGGGCGAAGGTGAGCAGGTTCACCCCGATCAGGATGGGAATGGCGTAAAGGATGCGGCGAACGATATAGCCGGTCACTTGGCCGCCATCCTTTCCTTGCGCCGGTACGCGAGCGCCGCGGGCAGCACCAGCGCCACCAGCCCCGCCCCGAGCAGGCCGAGGGGCCAGACGATGGGCTCGTTCCACTGGCGGCGCAGGCGTGCGCGCAGAACAGGGTCGATGCGCAGATACTTGAGCCCGTTGTTGGCCATCAGGTTGGGTTTGGCGTTATGGTACCAGGCATGGTACAGGGTGAACTGCTTGGGGTAGTAGCCCCACACCCAGGGCGCGTCCCGCCGCGCGATCGCCACCATGGCATCGATGACCGCCTGGCGCCGGGGACCATCGTCCATGTCCTTCATCTCATCGAACAGGCGATTGAACTCCGAGTTGTCGTAGTTTGCGGCGTTCTCCCCCCCGTGTTTCGCCTTGCTGTTGGGCCCGTACAGCAGAAACAGGAAATTTTCCGGGTCCGGGTAGTCGGCGTTCCAGCCCCATTCGAACACCTGGGTATTGCCCTTCGACATCTTTTCCTGAAAGCGGTTGTAGTCGGTACTGCGGATCACCAACTGGATGTTCAGTTTCTGAAACTGCTTATGCAGCCACTCCAGGCGCGCCTTGCTGTCCGGGCCGGTGGCCATGGTGTCGAAATAAATCACCAGCGGCTTGCCGCTGCCGGCGTCGCGCCCATCCGGGTAACCCGCCTCGGCAAGCAGCCGCCTGGCCGTTGCGATGGACTTGCGCCGGGGGCTGCCGTCCACCCAGTCGTAGACGAAGGGATCGATGCCCGCCCGTCCCGCCACGTAGCCGAAAATCCCGGGCGGGATCGGCCCCTGGGCCGCGATCCCCCGCCCGTTGGCGAAAATGGAAATGAATTCGTCGTAATCCACGGCGATGGAGATGGCCTGCCGCAACTTTTCCGCCCGCGGGGAATAGCCTCCCACCACCGGGTCCAGCATGTTGAAACCCATGTACCAGATGGAGGCATCCACCGCGGTGGCCAAGCGGATGCCCTTGGCGCGCATGGCCGGGGTCAGGGTGGGATCGCCCTGGGCGCTCATCTGCACCGCCTGGTCGAAGCTGTCCGAGGATATCCCCGAGGCGTCGTAGTAGCCCTGCAGGAACTTGCTCCAGTAGGGAATGCTCTCCTTCTCCAGGCTGAACACCACCTGGTCCACGAACGGCAGGGGCTTGCCCGCATCCTTCAGCAATCCCGCCGCGGCGTCCCCCGGCTCGCCTTCACGGGGATAGACCTCGCCGTGGAAGTTGGGGTTGCGCGTCAGCACCATGCGGCGATTGGGATCATTCACGGTCAGCATGTACGGACCGGTGCCGACCGGATACCAGTCCAGGGTGATGTTCTTCTGCTGCAGACCGGGCTGGGAATAGAAGCGATCCGCCTCGGCCGGCATCGGCGCGAAAAAGGCCATGGCCAGCCAGTAGATGAATTGGGGATACTTGCCCCGCAGCTTGATGCGGTAGGTATAGCGGTCCACCACCTCCGCCCCCGGCAGCGGATAGCGCTCCAGATCGAGATAACCCCGCCCCCCCGCCCGGGCCATCTTGTCGTACGCCTGCTGCAGGGTGGCCGCATACGCGGAGAGCCCCAGGATGTGTTCGCTCATCAGCCCGAAAATCGGCGAATTCAAGCGCGGGTCCGCCAATCTCTTGATCTGGTATACATAGTCGGCGGCGGTGAGTTCCCTTGTGCCTTGCTGCGAAAAGTCGGACAGGGTGTGGACCCGGTCCAGTTGGGCGCGGGACAGATGCTGATAGAGAAAATGCCCCCGCCCGTCGCGGGCAAAGGCAGGATGGGGCTGATAATATATCCCCGGCTTGATGTGTATCTCGTACACGCTATAGCTGATCCGTCCCGTCGGCGCATTATCCGGAAGCCGGCGCCATTCGCTGTCGTAATAGGTGAGCTTTGGCATCTCCCTCGCAGTGAGGGGGATCAATGTGTAGGGACGCTTGAGAAAATGGTACTGCAACGGGGGCTCATAAATCTGCCCGGTAAACGGCACCTCGTTGGCGCTGTAGGAACGGGCCGGATCCAGATGCTTCGGGCGCTCGCTGAATGCCGTATACAGGATATTCTTATCCTGGTCGGCGCCGGGATAAGGGTCGTTCCAGGGCGCCCCGCCACACGCTGCCAGCAGCAGCGGCAACATCAGGGCCAACAGATATCCGGCAACGGTGTTCATCGGCCCCACAGTGTAGCGTAAAGCGTGCGCGGCCGTCATCCATGACCGCTGCGGGTGGGCTGCAAGCCGGGAAATTGGGTTATAATGCGCGGCTGGGCCACCACCTTAAACACCAGAAAAGGGAACTGCAATGGGATTCTTGGCAAACAAGCGCGTCCTGATTACGGGGTTGATCAGCAATCGTTCCATCGCCTACGGGATTGCCGCCGCCATGAAGCGTGAAGGCGCGGAACTCGCCTTCACCTACCAGAACGACAAGGTGAAGGACCGGGTGATGGAACTGGCACGGGAACTCGGCTCCGATCTCGCCTTCCCCTGCGACGTGGCCAGCGATGAACAAATCGCCCAACTGTTCCGCGACTTGGGCCGTCATTGGGATGGGCTCGACTGCATCGTCCACTCCATCGCCTTTGTGCCTAAATCCGCCCTCGCCGGAGACTACATCGACGCTGTCACCCGGGAGAATTTCCAGGTCGCCCACGACATCAGTTCCTACAGCTTCGTCGCCCTGGCCAAGGCGGGCCTGCCGATGATGGAGGGGAGAAACGCCAGCCTGCTGACCATCTCCTATCTGGGCGCGGTGCGCGCGGTTCCCCACTACAATGTGATGGGCCTGGCCAAGGCCAGCCTGGAGGCCAATGTGCGCTACATGGCGCAAAGCCTCGGGCCCAAGGGCATCCGCGTCAATGCCGTTTCCGCCGGCCCGATCAAGACCCTGGCAGCGAGCGGCATCGCCGATTTCGGCAAGTTACTGTCTTACAACGAGAAAAATGCCCCGCTGCGGCGCAACGTCACGATCCACGAGGTGGGCAATGTCGCCGCATTCCTGTGCAGCGATCTGGCCAGCGGCGTCACCGGAGAGATCAGTTACGTGGACGGAGGCTTCAACACCAGCGCGCTGGGAAATGCCGACGAGGCCGGCGGCAATTGACGCGCCGGCAAGGCCGGTCCGCCATGGGCGGCAGAGCGGCCCCGGAAAGTCTCATTGCTCCTTGTTGGCCAACTGCCGCTTGATCTCGATCTTGGCCCCCTGCTTGAGGCTGGCCAGATAGGCGACTGCGTACTGCTCGCCCAGCAGACGGCTGACCGCCTGTTGGTAGCCCTTCATCTTCGCCTCATCCATTGCGCCCGCCTCAACCACCCGCTCGATCTGGAACAGGGTGAAACCTCCCTGGGAATTCACCACCCCCGCATAAGCGGGAAGCTTGCGGACATCCGCCTTGAACACCTGTTCCAGCGCCTCGGGGCCAAGCCCCTGGGCCTGTTGCCTGCCCACGGTCTTGGCCTCGCCCCAGGATGGATGAACCGGTTTGCCTTGCTGCAACTGTGCGAGCAGTTCCCGGCCCTGTTTCCGCGCCAGGGCGTCGGCCTGCTCATTCTGCAGGCGCGTGGTGATGTCGGCGCTGACTTCCGCGAACGGCCTGAGGGCCTCGGCCTGATGGGCCACCACCCGGGCCGATACCAGGATGTTGGGCGCCACTTCGATCGCCTCCGTGTTGTGTCCGTTCTTCAGGGTATCGTCGGAGAAAATGGCGTCCAGCAATTTCTTGTTATTCAGCACCGCAATCTCGCCACCCTTCCTGCTGATCCAGGGGCTGGTCTTAACGGTAAGCTTGAGGGCATCGGCGGCCGGCTTCAGACTGTCCGCCTGTTCGTACACCGTATTGCTGAAGTTGTCCGCCACCTCGGCAAATTTCCTGGCGGCCTTTTCCTTCCTGATCTGGGCGGCGATCTCGTCCTTCACCTGGGCAAAGTCTTTCACCAGCGCCGGCTTGATCGCATTCAGCTTGATGATGTGAAAGCCGAAATCCGAGCGCACCGGGCCCCTGATCTCGCCTACGGACATCTCGAAGGCCGCGTCGGAGAACGGTTTCACCATGTCGCCCCGCCCGAAAAATCCCAGGTCGCCCCCATTCTGCGCGGAACCGGGGTCCTGGGAAAATTTCCTCGCCAGCTCCGCAAATGCGGCCGGATGCTGGTTGACCTGGCGCAGGATTTCCTCGGCCTTCTTCTGCGCCGCGGCGACCTGTGCCGGGCTGGCATTCGGCGCCAGCGTGACAAGGATGTGCGAGGCGTCCCGCTGCTCCGGCACACGATACTGGGAAGCGTGGTCGTCGTAGTACTTCTTCAATTCCGCCTCGCTTATCTGTATCTGGGGCGCCAGCACGTCGGGCGAGAGCACCAAGTATTCCACTTGCACCCGTTCCGGGATCACGAACTGGTCGCGGTGTCCGTCGTAGTACGCCTTCACGGCGGCCGGGTCCACTTTCACCTGGCCCAGCAACTGCGCCGGAGAGACCACCGCCTCGCGGATGACCCGCTGCTCGCCGCTCAACCGGGCCACGCGCCGCACCGTGGCATGGGAGGCAAAGGCACCCTCGGTCAATGCGTCCGTTAATTGCTGGGTCAGAAGCTCCTGCCTGACCCGGGACTCGAACATGACCGGAGTCATATTCTGGCCGCGCAACAGGGCACGGTATTGCTCGTCCGAAAAGCGCCCGTCCTTCTGGAACGCCGGGATATCGGCAATAACCCGCGCCAGTTGGGCATCGGGCACCACCAGCCCGGCTTGCTTGGCGGCGCGCACCAGCAGCGCCTGGTTCACCAGATCGTCCAAGACCGCCTGCTTGAAGCGGGGGCTGTCCAGCATGCCCGGGGCCAGTGACGCCCCGAGGGTTGCCCGCAACCGGTCGCGCTGGCTGTTCAGGGCCTGGTCGAATTGCTGGACGGTGATATCCTGGCCGCCCACGCTGGCGACCACATCCGTGCCGTTGCCGTGATGGAGATAGGAATCCACCCCCCACAGCGCGAAAGGCACGATCAACAATGCCAGGATGATTTTCGCGAACCAGCCCTGGGCGCGGTCACGGATAGCTTCTAGCATTTTCGGTCCACCTGATCAAAGCACAAGACGAAGGGTAATGGTTAAACGGGCGCCAGTAAAGGCCAAGACGCCAAGCGGGCGGCCCCGTGACAAATAGAAAAGGGCGAACTCGCGTTCGCCCTTGTCTGGCGGAGTGGACGGGACTCGAACCCGCGACCCCCGGCGTGACAGGCCGGTATTCTAACCGACTGAACTACCACTCCAAAACCGTCGGCAACCTACTGGTGGGTGCTGAGGGGATCGAACCCCCGACATTCGCCTTGTAAGGGCGACGCTCTACCAGCTGAGCTAAGCACCCGCGATCTCTTTAAAGAAGCCAGGCGCAAGATGCCAAGCAGCAGTCTGCTCTGCCATACTGCCTAAAACGCGCTATTGTACGCTATCCTTCAGTGCTTTGCCAGCACGGAACTTCGGAACTTTTGCCGCCTTGATCTTGATCGTGGCACCGGTGCGGGGATTACGGCCGTTGCGGGCTGCGCGCTTTCCGAGGTAAAACGTGCCAAACCCTACCAAGGTCACCATCTCGCCTTTCTTGAGCGCAACCTTGACCGCCCCGATAGCGCCGTCCAAAGCACGGGCCGCGGCGGCCTTGGAAATATCGGCGGATTTAGCGATTGCATCAATCAGTTCAGATTTGTTCACGTAAGTCCCCTTTCATCGGTTGTGGATACAGGAAAAACCTGCAGTCCGCTTTATAACAAGCCGCAAAAGCTTGTGTCAAGCGCTTCCGCGAAAATTTTAATGTTTCATGAGGGGGGCCTTGGGCTTCTCTTCCACCGGCGCCGGGACCGGGGCAACTTGCCCCCGTTGTTGCTCCAATGGCTCGGGTTTGCGCTCCAAAGCAAGGTCCAGCACCTGGTCTATCCATTTGACCGGGTGTATCTCCAGCCGGTTCTTGATGTTGTCCGGGATCTCCACCAGGTCCTTGGTATTCTCCTGCGGGATCAGCACGGTCTTGATCCCTCCCCGATGGGCGGCCAGCAGCTTTTCCTTGAGCCCGCCAATCGGCAGCACTTCGCCGCGCAGCGTGATCTCACCCGTCATGGCCACGTCGGCCCGCACCGGGATGCCGGTCAGGACCGACACCATGGCCGTGCAGATGGCAATGCCCGCACTCGGACCGTCCTTGGGCGTAGCGCCTTCCGGCAGGTGGATGTGGATGTCGTTTTTCTGATAGAAGTCCTCCGCGATGCCCAGCACCACGGAGCGGGCCCTCACCACGCTCAGCGCGGCCTGAATGGACTCCTGCATCACCTCGCCCAGCTTGCCGGTGGTGATCATCTTGCCCTTGCCCGGGAGAAGCGCGCTTTCTATGGTCAGCAGTTCACCGCCCACCTCGGTCCACGCCAAACCGGTAACCTGCCCCACCTGGTTGTTTTTCTCCGCCATGCCGTAGCTGTAACGCTGCACGCCCAGATACTTGTCCAGGTTGCGCGCGGTGATGGACAGCCTGCGCTGTTCCTTCTTCAGCAGCAGCGATTTCACCACCTTGCGGCAGATCTTGGCAATTTCCCGCTCCAGGCTGCGCACGCCCGCCTCCCGGGTGTAGTAACGCACGACGTCGCGAATGGCACTCTCGGAGACGGCGAGTTCTTCCTCCTTAAGTCCATGGTTTTTCATCTGCTTCGGAAGCAGGTAGCGCATGGCGATATGGATCTTTTCGTCTTCCGTATAACCCGAAAGCCGGATTACCTCCAGACGGTCCAGGAGCGGCCCGGGGATATTCATGGTATTGGCCGTAGCCACGAACATCACGTCCGACAGGTCATACTCCACTTCGACGTAATGGTCCACGAAGGTATGGTTCTGTTCCGGGTCCAGCACCTCCAGCAGCGCGGAAGACGGATCGCCGCGGAAATCCATCCCCATCTTGTCCACTTCGTCCAACAGGAACAGGGGATTGCGCACGCCCACCTTGGACATGTTCTGCAGCACCTTGCCCGGCATGGAACCGATGTAGGTACGGCGATGCCCGCGGATTTCCGCTTCGTCCCGCACCCCGCCCAGGGACATGCGCGCGAACTTGCGGTTGGTCGCCTTGGCGATGGATTGTCCGAGGGAGGTCTTGCCCACGCCGGGAGGGCCCACCAGGCACAGAATGGGGGCCTTCAGCTTATCCACCCGCTGCTGCACGGCCAGGTATTCGATGATGCGCTCCTTGACCCGCTCCAGGCCGTAGTGGTCCCGATCCAGAACCTCCTCGGCCACCGCCAGATCCTTGCTGATCTTGGTCTTCTTTTTCCACGGCAAGCCGGTCAGGGTCTCGATGTAGTTGCGCACCACGGTCGCCTCTGCCGACATGGGAGACATCAGGCGCAGCTTCTTCAGTTCGGCCTCGGCCTTGGCGCGCGCCTCCTTTGGCATGTATGCACCTTTGATCTTCTTGTCCAGTTCGTCCAGGTCGGCCCCTTCCTCCATGTCGCCCAGTTCCTTCTGGATCGCCTTCACCTGCTCGTTGAGGTAGTACTCGCGCTGGCTTTTTTCCATCTGGCGCTTGACACGGCCACGGATGCGCTTCTCCACCTGGAGAATGTCGATCTCCGTCTCCATCAGGCTCATCAGGTGCTCCAGCCGGTGGCGCACCTCCATCATCTCCAGGATTTCCTGCTTCTGCTCCAGTTTGAGGGGAAGATGGGCGGCAATGGTGTCCGCCAGACGCCCGGCCTCGTCGATGCCCGCCAGGGAGGTCAGTATCTCCGGCGGAATCTTCTTGTTGAGCTTGACGTACTGATCGAACTGGGCGATCAGCGCCCGTCTCATCGCCTCGACTTCGTGGTCCTCTTTCGCGTCGGCAGGAAGCACATTAGCGCGCGCGGCGAAATGGGTCTTCTCGTCGATAAACTCCACGACGCTGGCCCGTTGCTCGCCCTCCACCAGCACCTTCACCGTACCGTCCGGCAGCTTCAGCATCTGCAGGATGCTGGCGACGCTGCCCATCTGGTACAGGTCTTCCGGGGACGGCTCGTCCTTGGCGGCTGACTTCTGGGCCGCCAGGAGGATGTTTTTGCCTGTTTCCATGGCCAGTTCCAGGGCCTTGATGGATTTCGGGCGCCCGACGAACAAGGGAATGACCATGTGCGGGAATACCACCACGTCGCGCAAGGGCAGCAGCGGCAAGGTGATTTGTTCGGTTAGGGGGTCTTGAGAATAGGCCATGTCATTCCACCTGAAATAAGAATTATGGATTTACCTAGAATGGGGGACGACGGGGAACAATTCAAGGGGCGCCGGCGCGGGCGGGCAAGAAACCGCGCCGGCGCCCCAACCATCGCAGGCGCCGCTACCCGCAGCCGCCGTGCTCGGATGTCAGGCCGATTCCGCCGCCTTGGGCTGATCGGCGTATATGAGGATGGGCTTGCCCTCCCCCTCGATCACGCCCTCGTCGATCACGACTTTGGCGACATCGGTCTGGGAGGGCAAATCGAACATGGTATCCAGCAGCGCCTGCTCCATGATGGAACGCAGTCCGCGGGCGCCGGTCTTGCGCGCCAGGGCCTTCTTGGCGATGGCGTGGAGCGCCGGTTCGCGCAGTTCCAGCTCCACGCCTTCCATGCTGAACAGCTTGACGAATTGCTTGGTAAGCGCATTCTTGGGCTCGGTCAAGATCTGCATCAGGGCCGACTCGTCCAGCTCTTCCAGCGTCGCCACCACCGGCAACCGGCCGACGAATTCCGGGATCAGCCCGTACCTGATCAGGTCTTCCGGCTGTACGTCCCGCAGGACCGCGCCCAGGTCCTTGCGATTGTCACGGCTTTTCACCTCGGCCCCGAAACCGATGCCGCCCTTTTCCGAGCGGTTGCGGATGACCTTGTCCAGACCGCCGAAGGCGCCGCCGCAAATGAACAGGATATTGGTGGTGTCCACTTGCACGAATTCCTGGTTCGGATGCTTGCGCCCGCCTTGAGGGGGTACCGAGGCCACGGTCCCTTCGATCAGTTTCAGCAGTGCCTGCTGCACCCCCTCGCCGGACACGTCGCGGGTAATGGAAGGATTGTCCGACTTGCGTGATATCTTGTCGATTTCGTCGATGTAAACGATGCCCTGCTGCGCCTTTTCCACATCGTAGTCGCATTTCTGCAACAGCTTCTGGATGATGTTCTCGACATCCTCGCCGACATAGCCCGCTTCCGTCAGGGTAGTCGCGTCGGCGATCACGAACGGCACGTTCAGCAGTCTGGCCAGCGTCTGCGCCAACAGGGTCTTGCCGGAGCCGGTGGGGCCGATGAGCAGGATATTGCTCTTGGCCAGTTCCACTTCATCGGCGTTCTTGCCGTGCACCCTCAGCCGCTTGTAATGGTTGTAGACCGCAACCGACAGGATCCTCTTCGCCTGTTGCTGACCAATCACGTACTGGTCGAGAATCTGGCAGATATCCTTGGGCACGGGCAACTCCGACTTGCCCGATTTGGCCGACTGATCTCCCTGTATCTCCTCCCGGATGATGTCATTGCACAATTCCACGCATTCATCGCAAATGAACACGGAAGGGCCGGCGATGAGTTTTCTCACCTCATGCTGACTTTTGCCGCAGAAGGAGCAATAGAGCAGTTTTTCACCACCGATCTTGTCAGCCATAATGACGATTTCCTTGCTTTGCCTCTAAAACTTCACCTAAGACACGCTGCCGCGAGACTCGGAACACAGGACTTACTTGAACACGAAGTTCCAGCGGAAGTCAAGCCCAGGCTGCGCCGCGACGCTACGCAGATCAGATGCCCTCGCTCCTGCTCACCAGGACTTTGTCTACCAAGCCGTACTGCACCGACTGTTCCGCACTCATAAAGTAATCACGGTCGGTGTCTTTTTCAATGGCCTCGACCGGCTGCCCGCTGTGCATGGCCATCAACTCGTTGAGGCGCTGCCGCAAATACAGGATCTCCTTGGCGTGGATTTCGATGTCCGACGCCTGCCCCTGGAAGCCGCTAGAAGGCTGGTGAATCATGGTGCGCGAATTCGGCAGGCAATAGCGCTTGCCCTTGGCGCCGGCGGTGAGCAGGAACGCCCCCATGCTGGCCGCCTGCCCGATGCATAGCGTGCTCACGTCAGGCTTGATGAATTGCATGGTGTCGTAGATGGCCAACCCCGCGGAGACCGAGCCGCCCGGAGAATTGATATAGAGGGAAATATCCTTGTCCGGATTTTCCGACTCGAGGAACAGAAGCTGCGCCACGATCAAGTTGGCGGAAATCTCGTTCACCGGGCCCACCAGAAACACCAACCGCTCCTTCAGCAGACGCGAGTAGATGTCGTAAGCACGTTCGCCGCGCCCGCTTTGCTCCACCACCATCGGGACCAAACCCAATCCCTGCGGCTCCCCATTCCGATTTTGTGTCACTTATGCGTTCCCCATCAGTTCATCAAAGCTGGCCGACTTTTCTTCAACTTTAGCACGGTCGAGGATCCAGGCAACCACATTGTCTTCCAAGGCGAGCGACTCGAGTTCCGCCAACCGGCTCGGGTCGGAGTGATACCAGTTGATCACTTCCTGCGGCTGATCGTAGCTTTGCGCCTGCTCTTCCACCAGGGCACGCACCTGCTCGGGCTTCGCTTCGAGGCCGTTGGCCTTGACCAGTTCGGCCAGGACAAGTCCAAGGCGCACGCGGCGCGCCGCCTGCGCCTCGAACATCCCGGGAGAGAGCGCGACGCCCTTCGGTTCCACGCCGCGCCTCACCAGGTCTTCCCGTGCCTGGTGCATCAGGCGTTCCACCTCCAGGGCGACCAGGGCTTGGGGCAACTCGACCTTGGTTACGTCCAGCAGGGCCTGCATTGCCTGTTCCTTCACCTTGGCCTGGACGCGCCTTTTCACCTCGCGTTCCAGGTTGGCGCGGATCTCGCCCCGCATTTTGTCGAGATCGCCGTCTTCCACGCCCAGGGCGCGGGCGAAGTCGCCATCCACCTCGGGCAGTTCGGCCTGCGCGACCCGGTTCAGCGTAACCGCAAAGGACACGGTTTTCCCGGCCAATTCCCCCCCATGATAATCTTCCGGGAAGGTTAATTCAAATGTCTTGCTTTGCCCTGCCTGCATGCCCGCCAACTGGTCCTCGAAGCCCTCGAGCAGGCGGCCTTCCCCCAGCACCACCAGATAGCCGTTGGCCTTGCCGCCGGGGAATTCCTCTCCATTCAAGGTGCCCACATAATCGATGTTCACCTGGTCCCCGGACGCAGCCGATCTTTCCACGGGCCGGTAACGCACACGTTGCTTGCGCAGGATATCGATGGTCTTATCGACATCGGCGTCGCCCACTTGAACGACCAACCGCTCGATCGTCCGGGAGCTGACATCGCCCACGGCGATTTCCGGATAGACCTCAAAAGTGGCGGTAAATTCGTAATGCCCCTTCTCCTCGCCGGCCAGTTGCTTGACCTCGAACCGGGGGTAGCCGACGACCCGGTAATCCTGTTCCTTCACGGCATCGGCGAAACGTCGTTGCAGGACATCCCCCACCACCTCCTGGTGCACCTGACCGCCATACTGCTGTTCGACGATTTTCATCGGTACCTTGCCCGGACGAAAACCGTGCACCTTCACCGTACGCGCCAGCCGCTTCAGGCGATTTGCCACCTCCGCCGCCACCTGCTCGTAGGGCACCGCGACGTCGAGACGACGCTCCAGGGGATTCAGATTTTCAGGGTTAGTCTGCATTGCGTTTCCTCAAGACATTTATCGTTCCGGCCCGGCCGAAGGCCGCAAAACCCCATCCGGGCACGGCTTTCCTGGTGCGAAAGGGGGGACTCGAACCCCCACGCCTTGCGGCGCTGGAACCTAAATCCAGTGCGTCTACCAGTTCCGCCACTTTCGCAAACTTGTTAGTGTAATATAATAAGTCCCGTATTGTCAGCTTCAGACTGCCGCCATTCAACACAACCTATTGATATATTACCATCATTTTAAACTGGCCAGCACCCTGGTCCGTTGCGCCTCCAACCCATGCCCGGCCCTTACGCCATCGATCATTACGAGAACTTTCCGGTTGCCTCGATCCTGCTGCCGCAGCGGCTGCGGCGGCCAATCAGCGTCATTTACCGCTTCGCGCGACAGGCGGACGATTTCGCCGATGAGGGCGATTTCGCGGACGCCTCCCGCCTCCAGTCGCTGGCCGACTTCCGCCGGGAACTGGACGACATCGCGAACGGTTCCCCCTTATCAACGCCGCTGTTCCGCGACCTGGCGGATGTGGTCAGGCAGCACGGCCTGCCCTTACGGCCATTTTACGACCTGCTGGACGCCTTTTCCCAGGACGTCGCCAAGAAGCGCTACGCCCATTTCGGCGAGGTCATGACCTACTGCCGCCGCTCCGCGAATCCGGTGGGCCGGTTGCTGCTGCACCTTTACGGGGAGGCCTCGCCGCGCAACCTGGCCTACTCTAATGCCATCTGCTCCGCGCTGCAGTTGATCAATTTTCTGCAGGACGTGGCGATCGATTACGGCAAGGGGCGCATCTACCTGCCCCAGGACGAAATGGCAAGATACGGGATCGACGAGGCGCAGATCGCCCGCGGCGACAGCGGCGGGCTGTGGCGGCCCTTCATGCAGTTCCAGGTGGCGCGCAGCCACCGGCTGCTGCGCGCGGGCGCGCCCCTTGGGAAGGCGCTGCGCGGCCGGATCGGCCTGGAGATGCGCATGATTATTGCCGGCGGCGAGACCATCCTGCGCAAGCTGCGCCATTGCGGCGGGGATGTTTTCCGCCAGCGCCCGGTGCTGCGGCCCGCCGACTGGCTGGCCATGGCCTACCGCGCCGTGCGCGCCGCCTGACGCCGCAGCCCAGGGAACGCCCGTGACCCCGGACGAATATTGCCAAGACATGGCCGCCAGAAGCGGCTCCAGCTTCTACTACAGCTTCCTGTTCCTGCCCCGGAACAGGCGCCGCGCCATCACCGCCCTGTACGCCTTCTGCCGCGAGGTGGACGACATCGTGGACGAATGCAGCGACCCCTTCGTGGCCCGCGCCAAGCTGGCGTGGTGGCGCGATGAAACCGCCGCCATCTTCGACGGCCGTCCCAGCCATCCGGTAGGCCATGCCCTGGTGCCGGCGATCCAGCGCTACGGCCTGGCCGCCGAGCAGTTCCGGGAGATCATCGACGGCATGGAAATGGACCTGGAGCACAACCGCTACCCGGATTTCAGGGCGCTCCAGCTCTACTGCCACCGTGTAGCCGGGGTGGTAGGCCAGATCTCCGCCACGATCTTCGGCTACCACGACCACCGGACACTGAAATACGCCCACCACCTGGGGCTGGCCTTCCAGTTGACCAACATCATCCGCGACGTGGGAGAGGATGCCCGGCGCAACCGCATCTATCTGCCCCTGGACGAACTCGCCCGCTACGGGGTCTCCGTGGAGGACATCCTGCAACGCCGGGAATCCGACCGCTTCAGGCGGCTCATGGAATTTCAGATCGATCGCGCCCAGGGCTTCTATGGGCAGGCGCTGGCGGAATTGCCGGCGGGCGACCGCAAGGCCCAGCGGGCGGGGCTGGCCATGGCCGCCATCTACCGCACCCTGCTGGAAGAGATCAGGCGCGACGGCTGCCGGGTGCTGGACCGGCGCACGGCGCTCACCCCGGTGCGCAAGCTGTGGCTCGCCGGAAAGACCTGGGCGCGGGGCTGACGGGCCATGGAGCGGCAGGTCGCAGTCATCGGCGGCGGCTACGCAGGGCTGGCCGCCGCCGTGACCCTTGCTCGGCATGGTATGGCGGTGACCGTTTTCGAAGCGGCGCGGCGGCTCGGCGGCCGGGCGCGAGGGGTGGATCACCGCGGCCTGGTGCTGGACAACGGCCAGCATCTCCTGCTCGGCGCCTACCGCCAGACCCTGGGCCTGATCGACCTGGTAGCCCCGGAGGATGCGGCATGCCGGGGCTCGCCCTACCTCAGGCTGCCCCTGGGACTCGAGGTGCCCGGGCAGTTCCGGTTGAAGATATGGCCCCTGCCCGGGCCTCTCGGGCTGGCGCTGGGACTGCTTGCGGCCGGCGGTCTGAGCTTGGGCGATCGGGTGCGGGCGCTGGGTTTCATGGCGCAAATGCGCCGCCGCAAATTCTCCCTGGCGGCGGACATGAGCGTCGCCGCCCTGCTGGCGGCCCAGCGTCAGGGCGAGCGCGCCCGGCGCCTGTTGTGGCAACCGCTCTGCCTGGCCGCCCTCAACACCCCGCCCGAGGCGGCATCGGCCCAGGTGTTCCTGAACGTGCTGCGGGATACGCTGAATGGCCGGCACGATGCCAGCGACATGATCCTGCCGCGCATCGACCTCGGCCGGCTGTTCCCGGAGCGAGCCGCGCGCTACCTGGAAAGACGCGGTGGCTGCGTGAGGACTTCCGCGGCGGTGCGGGCCGTGCTCAGCCATCCCGCCGGTTTCGAAATCGCCGCCGATGCGGGCAGCGAGCGCTTCCCCCAGGTGGTGTGTGCCGTCGCACCCCAGCACCTGGCGCGCGTCGTCGCCCATTTACCCGAGCTTTCGGGAGCGGTCGAGATGGTGCGCGGATTCGAATACGAACCGATCTACACCGTCTACCTGCAATACCCGGAACACGTCGGCCTGGCCAGCCCGATACTCGGGTTGACAGGCGGGATCGGGCAATGGGTGTTCGACCGGGGGCGAGTCAACCAGACCCCGGGGCTGCTGGCCGTGGTGATCAGCGCCCGCGGCGCACACCAGGCCCTGTCCCGGGAGGCATTGGCGCAGCGGGTGCATGAAGAGCTTGCGGCCGCCGTGGGCGGGCTTCCGCCCCCGCGCTGGCAGATGGTGATCGCGGAAAAGCGCAGCACCTTTTCTTGTCGGGCGGGTATCCGGCGGCCGGGGCAGCTCACGCCCCTGCGGGGTTTTTACCTGGCCGGCGACTATACCGCCGGCGACTATCCGGCAACCCTCGAAGCGGCGGTGCAAAGCGGGGTAAAATGCGCGCACCATCTCTTGACCCAGGACCGCGGCGACCAGCCATGAAGAACTATCAGCCCCCCCCGAGCCTGCTCGATGACAGAATCATCCTGGTAACCGGCGCCGGACAGGGCATCGGCCGGGCGGCCGCGCTCGCCTTCGCCGCCCATGGCGCCACGGTGATCCTGCACGGGCGCAAGGTAGCCAAACTGGAGGCGGTGTACGACGAGATCGAAACGGCCGGCCACCCCACCCCCGCCATCTTCCCCTTGGACCTGGAGCAGGCGGGAGACCAGGAGTTCGCGGGGCTGGCCGAGGCCATCGGCCGCCAACTGGGCGCACTGCACGGCATTCTGCACAATGCGGCCCACCTCATCCCCCCCAGCCCCCTGGAATACCAGACCCTGGACCAATGGCTGACCCTGCTGCGGGTCAACCTGGCCGCCCCCTTTGCCCTGACTCGCGCCTGTCTGCCGCTGCTCAAGGCGACCGGGGACGCCGCGGTCGTCATGACCTCCGAAAGCCACGCGCACCCGCCCGCCGCCTATTGGGGAGGGTTCGCGGTGTCCAAGAGCGGGCTGGAAACCCTGGTGAAAATCTGGTCCCAGGAGTGGGAGATATTCCCCGGCCTGCGCATCAATGCCGTCGTTCCGGGGCCCGTCCGCTCGCCTCAGCGCGCCCGGACGCACCCCGGCGAGGCGAAGGACCGTCTCCCCGGCGCCGAGTCCCTCATGCCCACCTATCTCTATCTGATGGGCAAGGACGGCCGGGAAACCCGGGGGCAAATTCTGCAATGCTGATCACTTGAGAAAAAATATCAGCTTATCGTCCCCCAGCTCGATGAGATCGCCTTCCTGAAGGGGGTGCGGCTGGGTTCCGATGGACTTGCCATTGACCCGCGGATATTTCTTGCCTTCCACGTGGGTCACGTAGTAGCCGTGAGGGCGCCGGGTAATCACGGCGACCCGTTCCCCGGGCCGCCCGAAGGTCTTCAGGGCCCGGTTCAGCGCCACTTCGCGCCCGGCATGGGGCCCCTTGACCCCCTTTACCCCGCCCAGGGGAAAGGTCGCCTTGACCGACCTGGCCGCGGACAGCGCGGTAGCGAGCCGCGAACCGGCCTGCTCCTCGGCACGTTCCCCGGGTACCCCATGAAACTCCGGCTGCGGCGCTATTATCAGTGTCTTGTCGAAGTCCATGTCCCGGCTGGCCCGTTGACTCACGTATTTTAGCTGGAACCCGCCGATCTCTATCACGTCGTTGTTCTGCAGGATATGGCGCTCCACCTTGGCTCCGTTGAGCAGGGTGCCGTTGGTGCTGCCGGAATCCTCCAGTACCTGGTCGTTGCCCACGGTGAGGATGGCGGCGTGCTCCTTGCTGACCCCCTGTTCGTCCAATTGGATGTCGTTCCCCGCCTTGCGTCCGATGGTGAAACGATCCTTGTCCAGGAAGTAGTGCCCCACCACGGCGCCATCCCGGCTTACCACCAGTTTCGCCATCTCGCCTCCTAGAACATCCTGAGCCAGCCGAACAACCGGTCGGCCAGGCTGCGCGCTGCGGCTGCCTGGTCCACGACCTTCACGACAAGCACCGAGATGTTGTCGTGGCCCCCGTTATCGTTGGCCATTTGCACCAATTGATTCGCCGTCAGCGGCAGATTGGCGTTGAGTTCGGCCACCGCCAGATCGATATCCGCTTCATCCACCATGTCGTTCAGGCCGTCCGAGCAGAGCAGGTACACGTCGCCGGGGACCGCCGCCTCCTCCCTGACATCCACGTCGACTTCCTGCGCGACCCCAAGAGCGCGAGTCACCAGATTGCGGTTGTGGGAGATCTTGGCCTCGTCCGAGGTGATGAGCCCCAGTTCCACCTGCTCTTGCAGCAGCGAATGATCGTGGGTCAGCAGTTCGAACCGCCCGTGGCGCAGCCGGTATAGCCGGGAATCCCCGACATGGGCGACGGTCGCCCGGCCCTCGTGCAGGAGCAGGGCCACCACCGTGGTCCCCATGCCGTGGCAGCCGCTGTCGGACTGCGCGGTACGATAAATGGCGCGGTTTGCCCTCTCCACCGCGTTCCTGAGCGCCTGTCCCTGCCGGGAAAGCCCGCTCCCGGCAGGAATCGGGGCGCCGCTATCCTCGGCCAAGACCCGCTTGAGGTCTTCGACGATGGCCGCGCTGGCCATCTTGCTGGCGATGTCGCCCGCCTTGTAGCCGCCCATGCCGTCAGCCAGGACAAACAGCCCCAGGCTGTCGTCGCTTACCACGCTGTCCTCGTTGAACGAGCGGACCACGCCGGGGTCGGTCAGACTGGCGCTTTCCAGCCGAATGGGTGATGTCATGCCATGCTACTCCGAACGTCTTGCGAAGCCTTTTCCAAACCCGACCTGCCAGCCACGCAGCAAGTCCTTGCGTGGGCTACATTCTCTCATCAGCCCCACCGAAAAAGCAAGGCAAGCGGAGCCGCCGGACACAGGCGTAAACCCATGGGAATAAAAACATTTTCGTCCGGCGGCCTTGACATCCCTTCACGAAAAAACTACTGTTATGGCAATCCGCAGCGCCACCCCTTTTCCCGGACATCCCCGGATTCCAACAGCAGTCTTTCATGGCAATCGAAAAATTAGGACGCTATAGAATCACCTCCGAACTGGGGCAGGGTGCCATGGGCGTGGTCTACAAGGCCGAAGACCCGGTCATCGAGCGTCCCGTGGCCATCAAGACCATCAAACTCGACCTGTCCAAGGCGGAGCTGGCCAATTTCGAGGCACGTTTCTACCGGGAGGCGAAATCCGCAGGGCGCCTCAACCATCCCAACATCGTGACCATCTACGATGTCGGCAAGAGCGACAACATGGCCTACATGGCGATGGAGTTCCTCGAAGGCCAGGCCCTGCGCGACATTCTCGACGCCCACACCGCGCTTGCCATCGACAAGATCGCCGACATCGCCGCCCAGGTGGCCGACGGCCTGGCCTACGCCCACGAAAACGGGATCGTCCATCGGGACATCAAGCCCGCCAACATCATGATCGTCCGCGACGGGGTGGCCAAGATCACCGATTTCGGGATCGCGCAGATGCCCACGGGCTCCAGGACCCTGGCCGGCACGGTGCTGGGCTCGCCGAAGTACATGGCCCCGGAGCAGGTGGTGGGGCAACAGGTGGACGGCCGCTCGGACATCTTCTCCCTGGGCGTGGTGATGTATGAAATGCTGACGGGCGAGTCCCCTTTTGACGGGGACAATATCAGCGCCATCATGTACCGCATCATCAACGAGACGCCCCCGTCCCCCAAGACGCTCAATCCTCGGGTTCCGGATGGATTCGACTATATCGTCGCCAAGGCCCTGGCCAAGCACCCGGATGACCGGTATCAGGATGCAGCCGAACTGGCGCACGACCTCAGAAACTGTCAAAATCTGTCCGTACCCCAGCCTGTCGGCGCCGCGGATGGTCCCGTAAGGACCCTGGAACGGCGGGCCAGGCCCAGGCTCGACATGGGCGAGGAAACCCTGTTCCTGAACCAGATCACCGGCGGCATGATCGGCAGCCGGGACGGCGAGAAATCCGCCGAGACGGACCAGGGCATCGCCGCTATCGTACGCTGGCCCGCCGGCCTCGAGGGTATAAGGAAGCTCTTGCTGTGGCTCACCCCGGTGCTGTTGGTGGCCTTTGCCGCAACCGTCATCTGGGGCACGCGGGAACACACCGAGGCAACGCCACAGCCGCAAACCTTGGCGGTGGCCCCGCAGCAGCCGGCCGTCGGGGCTCCGGTACCTCCCGTGGCAGAGACGCCGATTAGCCCGCCGGCGCCGTCCGCCGAAGCCGTCCCGCAAGAACAGGAGAGGAAGGTCGAAGTCGAAGCCGACGCCCTCCCCCCGCGCCCTATGAGCGCGCGCCGCCAAGAGGTGCAAAAATCCAAGGGCGACGCCCTGGCAAAGGCTGGGGATCAGCAACAGCAGGCCGCCCCCGCGGCGGGCCAGGCGCTGATCACTTTCGCCATCACCCCGTGGGGAGAGATTTACATCGACGGGAACAAGGTCGGCGCTTCGCCCCCCCTCAAAGAACTACACGTTCCGGCCGGCAAGCACAGGATAGAGATCAGGAACCTGAACTTCACCGCCTATTCGGAAACGGTGGATCTTAGACCGGACACCACAAAAAAGATAAAATACCTATTCAAATAGGGAGGGGCCGTGTCTTACATCCGAACGCTGGTGGCACTCGTTTTCGTCGCAATCTGGCTTGCCGGCTGCTCTTCCGCCCCGGTACGGGAATTGGGCCTGGGCAAATATGCGCCGCGCAAGGCGGAACGGGATCTGTCCGCCGGTATCAGCAGCTACGAGAACGGCAACTACCAACTGGCGGCGAAACGGCTGCAGGGCGCCCTCGACGCCGGACTGACCTTCAAGAGCGACCAGATCAGCGCGCACAAGTACTTGGCGTTCATCTACTGCACCTCCGAGCGCGTAAAGCAATGCCGCGAGGAATTCAAGAAGGCCCTGGAGATCGATCCGAACTTCGAACTGTCCACCGCCGAGGCGGGACACCCCATCTGGGGACCGGTCTTCAGCGGTCTCAAGGCCGAGCAGCCTCCGGCCAGCAGGCGCTAGTCAGTCGAAGTAGAATTCCATCTTGGTGCCAGCCACCTCGATGATATCGCGATCATTGAGCGCGCGGGAGTGGGGCCCGATCGGCAAACCGTTCAGCATGGGGAAGTCGTTCCCGTCCACGTGGGTCAGGAAATAGCCGCGGGGACGCCGCGTAATCACCGCCATCTGCACCCCGGGTTTTCCCAGCGTCGTCAGGGTCTTGCTGAGTTCCATCTCCTTGCCGGCCCCGGGGCCCGACAAGATGTGCACCCCGGCGGGTCGCACGGCCGCCGGGTCGTCGGCCCCGTGGCTCGGCACCGCCTCCATGCCCGCCGTCGGACCGCTCATCGCCTGGGTCCTGGTGGATTCGCGGTCGGCATCGGGCGCCGCACCCGCGGACCGCGTTCCCCGGTTCACCTCTTCCGGCTCCATCGGCAAGGTAAAGTCGTCATCCCCGTGGGAGGAGTGCAAAGCCGGCTCATAGACATACCTGAGCAGATATTTGGCGATCCTGATTTCATCGCCGTCCTGCAGCACGCACTTCTTCACCCGCCTGTTGTTGACCCTGACGCCATTGGTGCTGTGCAGGTCTTCCAGGAAAGAGTCGTTGCGGATGGTGATAATGAGGGCATGGTCGCCGCTCACGGCGTTATGGCGCAGTTGGATATCGTTGTGGCTTTTTCGGCCGATTCTGATACGTTCCTTGTCGAGGACGTATTCGGCTTCCTGCTTCCCTTCGTTGTATACGACCAGCTTTGACATGGCGGACGACCTTGCGGATTCCGCCGTTGGCAGCCGGCGGACTCTATTTCGATTAAGGACCTGTTAAGCATCAGGTCCTAAGATGTATCAAAAGCGCAGGCGACCGTCAACAATCTCCCGTGGCCTGCGCCAGGATCAGCGTGATATTGTCTAGGCCGCCCCTGTCGTTCGCCCGCCTCACCAGTTCCGCCGCGGCCTGCTCGAGATCATCGGCAAGGGCGGTCAGGATATCGCAAATTTCCCCGTCCTCCAACATATCGAACAGGCCGTCCGAGCACAGGAGGTACAGGTCGCCCGGCTCCACGGTTTGCTCGAACACGTCCGCCGAGACTTCCGCTTCCGCCCCCAGTGCCCGCGTGAGCATCCCCCTGCCCATGTGACCGCGGGCCTGTTGCGGTGACACCCATCCTCGGACGATCTGCTCCTGCACCACGGTGTGGTCGACGGTAAGCTGCTGCAGCTCGTGGCCGCGCAGCCGGTAAAGCCGCGAATCGCCAACGCTGGCAATCGTCACCGACCGGTCATGGAACCAGGCCAGCACCACGGTCGATCCCATGCCTGCATACCGGGGGAGTTGGCGCGCCGCTTCGAGAATTTGCCGGTTGGCCCCGGCCACCGCGGCATGCGCCCGTGCCACGGTAGGAGACACCCCTTCCGCTAGAGGATCAGTGCACCACGAGGAAGAGCCGGCGCCCCCCTTGAATTCGTCGACGATGGCGCTGACCGCGATGGCACTGGCCACCTCGCCGCCGCTGTACCCGCCCAGCCCGTCCGCCACAAGCAGCAGCCCGAGGCCGGGATGGCAGGCAAAACTGTCTTCGTTATGGCTGCGCACCCGCCCGGTATCGCTCGCCCAGGCGAGTTGCCAGCCCATGGGACGGATGCGCCTGCCGAACACGTGGGTCCCGGTTTGATCCATGCGCACCCCCATTCCACCACGCTGCTACGTTCAGAACGCGGCGAGCGGAAACCGCCGCGCGGAATAGGCCATCCGCACGGGGCGCCAACATCCGCCACCCGCGCCGAAACATTACGTTGTCATTCTATCGTCATGCCCGGCAATAGGCAACCGCATCCTCCAGACGCGCCACCGCGACCACTTCCATCCCCTGGATGACCTGTTTGGGTTTGTTGGCGGCGGGGATCAGGGCGCGCTCAAAGCCCAGCTTGGCGGCCTCCTTGAGCCGTTCCTGGCCGCGCTGGACCGGGCGGATTTCGCCTGCCAGGCCGACCTCGCCGAACACCACCAGTTTTTCCGGCACGGGCCGGTTGCGCAGGCTGGACACGATGGCCAGCAGCACCGCCAGGTCCGCCGCCGGCTCGCTGATCTTCACCCCGCCCACGGCGTTGACGAACACGTCCTGGTCGAGGCAGGAGATGCCCGCGTGCCGGTGCAGCACCGCCAGCAGCATGGCCAGCCGGTTCTGTTCCAGCCCCACCGACAACCGGCGCGGATTGGGGGCGTGGGATTGGTCCACCAGCGCCTGCACTTCCACCAGCAGCGGCCGGGTCCCTTCCTGGGTCACCATGACGCAGGAGCCCGCCACCCGTTGCGCGTGGTGCGACAGGAACAGGGCCGAAGGATTGGTCACGCCGCGCAGGCCCTTGTCCGTCATGGCAAACACGCCCAGTTCGTTGCCCGGGCCGAAGCGGTTTTTGAAGGCGCGCAATAGGCGGAAGGCGGAGCCGCTGTCCCCCTCGAAATAGAGCACCGTATCCACGATGTGCTCCAGCACCCGGGGACCGGCCAGGGCACCCTCCTTGGTCACGTGCCCCACCAGGATCACCGTGGTGCCGCTTTGCTTGGCGATGCGGGTAAGTTGCGCGGCGCACTCGCGCACCTGGGCCACGCTCCCCGGGGCGGACTGCAGGGCCTCCGAGTACACGGTCTGGATGGAATCGATCACCGCCACCTCGGGGCGGTGGGCCGCCAGGGTGGACTGAATCTTTTCCAACTGGATCTCCGCCAGCAACTGGACGCGGGTCGCGTTCACCGACAGGCGGCGGGCACGCAGGGCGATCTGCTGGGCCGACTCTTCCCCGCTCACGTACAGCACCTGGCGCGCCCCGCTCATGTGGCACAGCGACTGCAACAGCAAAGTCGACTTGCCGATGCCGGGGTCGCCGCCGATCAGCACCACCGCACCGGTCACCAGACCACCGCCCAGCACCCGGTCCAGCTCATCCACGCCGGTGGGGTAGCGGGGTGCCTCCGCCGCATCCACCTCCCCCAGCGATTGCACCCGGCTGGTCACGGAAAGCGCATTGAAGCGCGTCCCGGCCGGCTCGCACACGCTCTCCACCAGGGTGTTCCATGCCAGGCAGTGGGGGCACTGCCCCTGCCACTTGGCGGTCTGGCCGCCGCATTCGGTACAGGTATACGCGGTTTTCGCCTTGGCCATCGCGGCCCTCTTAATGAGATCGGAAAAATCGCTGTTCAGGGAATTTCGCGCAGCGGCACCCGCGGTGCCAGCGCACACAGCAACTCATAGCTGATGGTGCCGGCAACGCGCGCCAGCTCTTCCACCGGCAGCCCTTCGCCCCACAGGACGACCGGGCTGCCCACCCCGGCTTGGGGGAGATGGCTCAGATCGACGCACAGCATGTCCATGGAGACCCGACCCAGGGTGCGGCTGGCGCTCCCTTCCACCAGGATCGGGCTGCCGGTGGGGGCGTGGCGCGGATAGCCGTCCGCATAGCCGCAGGCCACCACCCCGACCCGCATGGGGCGCTCCGCCACGAAGGTGCCGCCGTAGCCCACCCGGTCGCCGGGGCGCAGATGCTGCACGGCGATGACCTCGCTCATCAGGGTCATGGCCGGGCGCAACCCCAGTTCCGCCGCCGATCGGTCGGCAAAGGGAGAGGCGCCGTAGAGCATGATGCCGGGACGCACCCAATCTGCGTGCGCCTGCGGATAGCGCAGCACGGCGGCCGAATTCGCCAGGCTGCGGGGATAGGCAAGCCCCTCCGTGAGCGCCTCGAACACGGCCATTTGGGCGGCGATCCCGGCCTCCTCGTCGGCGCCGGCAAAGTGCGTCATCAAACCGATGCTTGCGACGGAGGGGCAATCCTGCAAGCGGCCCAGCGCGGCGCCGAACTGTTCCGGGTTGAAGCCCAGCCGGTTCATGCCGGTATTGACCTTGAGAAATACGTCCACCCTTGCCGGAAGCCGGGCATGGGCCAGGGCATCGAGCTGGTCCCGGCTGTGGATGACCACGGTCAGGCCGTGCTGCGCGATCGCCGGAAGCTCCGCTGCGCCGAAAAACCCCTCCAACAGCAATATGGCCTGGCGCATACCGGCGCCGCGCAGGGCGGCGGCTTCCTCCACGGTCAGCACCGCGAAGCCGTCCGCACCCCGCAGCGCGCGGGCCACACGCAATATGCCGTGGCCGTAGCCGTTTGCCTTGATCACCGCCATCACCCGGGACGAAGGCGCCCTGCGCCGCGCCACCGCCAGATTGTCGTTCAATGCGGACAGGTCGATGCGGGCATGTAGCGGACGGGGCATGTACGGGTTTTCTGCGTTTGAAGTCGCGGTCCTGGCGCCGCGCCGGGCGGCGGGACTTAGTATTGACCGGGATGGGCAAAGCTCTCGAAGCGCGTGTATTCCCCCAGGAAGGTGAGCTTCACGCTGCCGATCGGGCCGTTGCGCTGCTTGCCGATAATGATCTCGGCCACCCCCTTGTCCGCGGTATCCGGGTTGTATACCTCGTCGCGGTAGATGAACAGGATCAGGTCCGCGTCCTGTTCGATGGCGCCGGACTCGCGCAGGTCGGACATCACCGGGCGCTTGTTGGGCCGCTGCTCCAGACTGCGGTTGAGCTGGGACAGGGCGACCACCGGCACGTTCAGCTCCTTGGCCAGCGCCTTGAGGGAGCGGGAGATCTCCGAGATCTCGGTGGCGCGGTTTTCGCCGTGGCTGCTCGCGGACATCAGTTGCAGATAGTCGATCACGATCAGCCCCAGCTTTCCGTATTGGCGGTGTAGCCGCCGCGCCCGGGCGCGCACTTCCAGCGCCGTCAGCGCGGCCGTCTCGTCGATATGGATCGGCGCATCGTTGAGCTTCCCCACCGCGTAGGTGAGCTTCTGCCAATCGTCGTCCTGCAGGCGGCCGGTACGCACCTTGTGCTGATCCAGCCGGCCCACGGAACCCATCATGCGCATGACCAGTTGCGTCCCCGCCATCTCCATGCTGAATACCGCCACCGGCGCGCCGTAATCGATGGCCACGTTCTCCGCGATGTTCAGGGAAAAAGCGGTCTTGCCCATGGAAGGCCGCCCTGCCACGATAATCAGGTCGCCCGGCTGCAACCCGGAGGTCTTCTGATCCAGATCGCCAAAACCGGTGGGAATGCCCGTTATATCGCTTGGATTGTCGCTTTGGAACAGGTCGTCGATGCGCTCCACCACCTTGGTGAGCAGCGGCTGGATGCCGATAAAGCCCTGCTGACCGCGCGCGCCGGCCTCGGCAATCTCGAACACCTTTGCCTCGGCCTCGTCCAGCAAGTCCTTCGCATTGCGCCCCCGCGGGCTGAAGGCGCTTTCGGCAATCCCGTTGCCCACCTCCACCAGCTTGCGCAACACCGCGCGCTCCCGCACGATCTCCGCATAGCGCCGGATGTTGGCCGCGCTCGGGGTGTTTTGCGCTAGCGTGCCGAGGTAGGCCAGCCCCCCCACATTCTGCAGCTCGCCGCCGGTTTCCAGCGACTCCGCCACCGTGATCGCGTCGGCGGGCTTGCTATTTTCGATCAGTTTCGAGATGTGCCGGTAGATCAGGCGGTGGTCGTGGCGGTAGAAGTCCGTCTCGGTCACGAGGTCGCCGATCTTGTCCCATGCGCTGTTATCCAGCAGCAGCCCGCCCAGCACCGACTGCTCCGCCTCCACCGAATGGGGCGGCAGCTTGATGGCTTCCAGTTGCTGGTCAACCGCTATCTGGGAAATGCTCTGGACCATGGGAAACCCTGGGAAAATGTGCCTTGCTACATGACGGCTCTATTCAAACGCCGGCCGCGACGGGCTCATCGCATATGGTACCAACTTGGACCGTTCCCAACAAATGATAAAGGGCTGTCGCCAGCCCTTTATTCCCGGGTCCGTATCGCGCCGCCCGGAAGTCTAGCCCTCACCCAGCACGGAAACGGTAATGTGGGCGACCACGTCGGTGTGCAGGGCGATGTCGACCGGGTAATCCCCGATCTGCTTGAACGGGCCCTGTGGCAAGCGGATATGGGACTTGGGAACATCGAAACCCTGGGCCTTCAGCGCAGCCGCGATATCGCCGTTGGTAACGGAGCCGAAAAGCCTGCCGTCCACACCCGCCTTCTGGCTGATCTGCAACATCAGCCCCTCCATCTTCTCCAACTGCTCCTGGGCAGCGGCCAGGCTGCCCGCCTGGGCCTTTTCCAACTCGGCCCGCCTGGCTTCGAACTGAGCCAGATTCGCCTCGGTCGCCCGTTTGGCCTTGCCTTGCGGGATCAGGAAGTTGCGGGCGTAGCCATCCTTGACCTTCACCACTTCCCCCAACTGGCCCAGGTTGACCACCTTTTCCATCAAAATCACTTGCATGGGACGGCTCCTCAGTGCAGATCGGTGTAAGGCAGCAGGGCCAGGAACCGGGCACGCTTGATCGCGGTGCCTAGCTGGCGCTGGTAACGTGCCTTGGTGCCGGTGATGCGGGATGGGATGATCTTGCCGTTCTCGCCGATAAAGTCCTTCAGCAAGTCGACATCCTTGTAATCGATCTCCTTGATGCCTTCCGCGGTAAAGCGGCAGTACCTTCTACGCCTAAACAGTTGACGCGACATAATTCACCTCTTTTCGTCAGATTCGCCGCAAGCCCGGAACGCCCCGCACCGGGCGCATCGGTTCTTGCCTAAGCGAGATTTTCACACTTGTCCACATGCAACACCAGTTGCACGCTCATGCGGCTCTTGCGGGCCAGGAAGCCTTCCAGCCTCAGCCGGCTCCCGATTTCCAGCCGGCTCACGCTGATCGCGGTTTCCGCCAGGGCCAGGCAGTTGACCTCGCACTGCACCTGGCGCCTGATCCCCGCCTCCGTCTGTTCGGAGGCATGGCCGACCTTGAAATTCACTGCCGGAATGCCGGCCGGGGTGTGGCGCAGGAGGTCCCGTTCGATCATCTGGCCGCACAGCACAACCCGGTTGCAATCCACTTAGGATGCTACGGGTTCCGCAGGGGCCTCGCTCGCGGCCTCGTCCTTCCTGGTCTCGTCGCCGCCCCTGGGCGCCGGCCTGGCCCGCTCCTCCCTCATCATCGGGGAAGGTTCCGTCACCGCCGCTTTCATCTGCACCGTCAGGTGCCGCAATACGGCGTCGTTGAATCTGAAGGCATGCTCCAGTTCGGCCAGGGTTTCCTGGCCGCACTCGATGTTCATCAGCACGTAGTGCGCCTTGTGGACCTTCTGGATCGGATAGGCGAGCTGGCGACGGCCCCAGTCTTCCAGCCGATGGATGTTTCCGCCGTTGGCGGTAATGGTACCCCGGTAACGCTCGACCATGGCGCCGACCTGCTCGCTCTGATCGGGATGAACCACGAAAACAATCTCGTAATGTCGCATGTACGCTCCTTGTGGATTAAAGCCTTCCGCCATGCGAAGCCGGTAAGGCAAGGGTGACAACAAGCCGGTGCCCGCCCGCAGGCGGTGCAACCCGACGGAAAACGGGGCATTGTACAGGAAAACGCGGAATTTTACCAAGGACCCCGGCCGCCACGCTTCGGCCGCGGCGCCGTCTACCCGCTCCCCGCTTTCGTCGCGCGCTGGCGGCGCGTCTCGTAGATGCAAACACCGGCGGCGACCGAGACGTTGAGACTTTCCACGGTGCCGAACATGGGAATGCTCACCAGGAAATCGCACAGTTCCCGGGTCAGCCTGCGCATGCCCGTGCCCTCCGCCCCGAGCACCCAGGCCAGCGGCCCGTCCAGCCGGGCGGAAAACAGGTCCTGCTCGGCCGCGGCGGCGGTACCCACGACCCACACCCCCCTCTCCTTGAGATCGCGCAAGGTGCGGGCGAGATTGGTGACGGAAATGTACGGCACGGTTTCCGCCGCCCCGCACGCCACCTTGCTCACGGTCTCGGTGAGCCCCACGGCACGGTCCTTGGGCGCGATCACCGCGTGCACCCCGAAGGCGTCCGCCACCCGCAGGCAAGCCCCCAAATTATGGGGGTCCTGCACACCGTCCAGCACCAGCAGCAGCGCGGGTTCCCGCAACGCCTCCAGCACGTCGTCCAGGAAACGATGCCGGGGCGGCGGCACCACCTTCGCCACCGCGCCCTGGTGCTTGTCGCTGCCCGCCAGCCCGTCCAGGCGGCTGGAATCGACCAACGCCACGCGCACGGCGTGGGCCTCGGCCAGTTGCAGCAGCTCCCGGGCGCGGTGATCGTTACGGCCGCTGGCCAGATAGAGTTCCAGAACGCTTTCCGGCCGTTGCCGGATGCGGCTGGAGATGGCATGGAAGCCGAAGATGATCGAGTGCGTGGCCACTACCGACGGGCTCCATGGCGCAACACGCCCCCTATGACGCGACCTGCCGAGTGTTTCATCGCGGATTTTCGCTGCGCCTGCGCCGTTTCGGCTTGCCGCTTGCGTCGACCGTCCCTCCTTCCCGCTTGGCGGAGTCCTTGGCCGATCTCCTGTCAGGCGCCTTGGCAGCAGGCTTGGCTTCGGCGAGTGACGGCTCCATGGCCTCCAGCACAAAATCGATGCGGGTGGTGTCCATATCCACCCGCACCACCTTGACCCGCGCCCGGTCCCCGAGCCGGAAGCGCTTGCCGGTACGCTCGCCGATCATTTGGTGTTTGGCCGCCTCGAAATGGAAATAATCGCTCCCCAGTTCCGAGACGTGTACCAGGCCCTCCACGTAGATATCGTCCAGGGCCACGAAAATGCCGAAACCGGTGACGCCGCTGATGGTGCCGTGGAAGGACTCGTTGACCTTGTCCTGCATGAAATAGCACTTGAGCCAGGACTCCACGTCGCGGGTCGCCTCGTCGGCGCGCCGTTCGGTCGTGGAGCAGTGCTCGCCCAGCTTGCCCCAGTCACCGGGCCGATAGGTCTTCTTGTCGAGCACGGCCTTGATGGCGCGGTGCACCAGCAGGTCGGGATAGCGCCGGATGGGCGAGGTGAAATGGGTATAGGACTCGTAGGCCAGGCCGAAATGGCCCACGTTCTCGGGGCTGTAGACGGCCTGGCGCAGGGAGCGCAGCATCACCGTCTGCAGCAACTGGGCGTCGGGGCGCTCCCTGATCTGGCCCAGCAGCTTGGCGTAGTCCTTGGCATGGGGATCGTCCCCGCCCCCCAGGCGCAGCCCGAATTCCCGCAGGAACTCGTGCAGGGCTTCCAGCTTTTCCGGGGTGGGGCCCTCGTGCACCCGGTACAGCGCGGGATGGGCGTAGCCCTGCAGAAAATCCGAGGCGCACACGTTGGCCGCCAGCATGCACTCCTCGATCAGGCGGTGGGCATCGTTGCGCCGCACCGGCACGATGCGTTCGATCTTGCCCTGCTCGTTGAAGATCATCTGGGTCTCGATGGTCTCGAAATCGATGGCGCCCCGTTTCGCCCGCGCCTTCACCAGCAGCTTGAACAGGGCCTGCAGGTCTTGAATGTGCGGCAGCAGCTTCTTGTAGGCCCGCGCCTCCGTGCCCTGCGGGCTTTCCAGCATGGCGGCCACCTGGTTATAGGTCAGGCGGGCGTGGGAAAACATCACCCCGGGGTAAAAACGGTATTCCTCAATGTCGCCGCGGCTGTCGATGCCCATCTCGCACACCATGCACAGCCGCTCCACTTCGGGATTGATGGAACACAGGCCGTTGGAGAGCACCTCCGGCAGCATGGGAATAACCCGCCGCGGAAAATAGACGGAGTTGCCCCGGTTCAGCGCCTCTTGGTCCAGGGCATCGCCCCCCTCGACATAGTGGCTGACATCGGCAATCGCCACCAACAGCCGGAAACCCTTGCCGTCGGGCGCGCAATAGACCGCGTCGTCGAAATCCCGGGCGGTCTCGCCGTCTATGGTCACCAGGGGCAGATGACGGATATCCTCGCGCCCGGCGAAATCCTTCTTCAGCACCTTCTTGGGGAGCTTCTTGCACAGCCCCTCGACCTCGGCGGAAAACTGGTGGGGCAGGTCGTGCTTGCGCAGCGCGATCTCAATCTCCATCCCAGGATCGCCGTAGTCCCCCAGCACCTCCACCACCCGGCCCATCGGTTTGACGTGCAAGCTGGGCTGTTCGATGATCTCCACCATCACCACCTGCCCCGGCCTGGCGCCCATATCCGCCCCCTGGGGCAGCATGATGTCCTGGCTGATGCGCTTGTTTTCGGCCACCACGAACAGGATGCCGTGCTCCACCAGCAGCCGGCCTACCAGGCGGATATTGACGTGTTCCAGCACCTCCACCAGCACGGCCTCGCGCCGGCCGCGACGGGCGGGCATGATCTCCCGCGCCATGGCCCGGTCGCCGTGCAGCACCTTCTGCATTTCCTTCGGGCCCAGGAACAGGTCCGGACTGCCGTCGTCCGGGATCAGGAAACCGAAGCCGTCCGGATGCCCTTCCACCCGCCCCTTGATCAGGTCGAGCTTTTCCACCACGCACAGCGCGCCCCTGCGGTTGCGCATGATCTGGCCTTCGCGCTCCATGGCGCGCAGGCGCCGGGCGAAGATGTCCGTTTCGTCCTCGGTGATGTCCAGGAGCTTGGCAAGAACTTCCGGAGCCAAGGGGGCGCCTTGCTCCGCCATGACTTCCAGCACGAACTCCCGGCTGGGCAACGGGTGCGCGTATTTTTCGCGCTCGCGCTCCAGATGAGGGTCGCGCAACCGGACACTTCTTGCAGCGGGTTTCTTTTCAGTGCGGATCTTGCTCATTGACAGTACTCTCGATTCGTATTAAATTTGTAGCCCTTCGCAGGCCGAGATGGCGGAATTTGGTAGGTGCATTTAGGTTCTTAGGCGCACTTGGGTTCTGGTTCGACTTGAATTGTAACACCTACCAGCGGGCCATTGAAACCAGCGTTTTTATCGGTTTTTGCGAAAAATCAGCAAGATAGAATCAACCTGCGTATTCATTAGCAGTGCATCCTGATTCAGCAACAGTTTTGGGAAGAAATGCCTCCCAAAGCACGCATTGCCCGGATGGCGGAATTGGTAGACGCGCACGGTTCAGGTCCGTGTGCCGCAAGGTGTGGAGGTTCGAGTCCTCTTCCGGGCACCAACATCAAGATAATGAGGGACAAGTCCGTCGTTATCGGATAGAAGGCTCTCTTGCGGGGTTTTTTGTCCTACCACCGAAGCTCGGGGCGGCTCACTGAACCGCCCCTTTTTTTGCCCCCGGCTATTCGAAGGGGTGGCGCAACACGATCGTCTCTTCCCGGTCCGGCCCGGTGGAAATCACGTCGATGGGCACCTCGCAGACCTCCTCCACGCGTCTCAAGTAGGCGCGTGCCGCCGCCGGCAGATGGTCAAAGTCCTTGACCCCGACGGTGCTGTCCTTCCATCCCGGCATCTCTTCGTAGATCGGCTCGCACTCGGCAAGGGTCTCGGCGCCCACCGGCAGGATGTCGCTACGGGTATCGTTGATCTTGTAGCCCACGCACAGGCGCACGCTCTCCATGCCGTCCAGCACATCCAGCTTGGTCACGCACAGCCCGGAAACGCCGTTGATCTGGATCGAGCGCTTGAGCGCCGCGGCATCGAACCAGCCGCAGCGTCGCGCACGCCCGGTGGTGGCGCCGAATTCGTGGCCGCGCTCGGCGAGATACTTGCCGATGTCGTCGAACAATTCCGTGGGGAAGGGGCCGGAACCCACCCGCGTGGTGTAGGCCTTGGTGATCCCCAGCACGTAGTGCAGCGTGTGCGGTCCCACCCCGCTGCCGGTGGCCGCACCCCCGGCGGTACAATTGGAGGATGTGACGAAGGGATAGGTGCCATGGTCGATATCCAGCAGCGTGCCCTGCGCCCCTTCAAACAACAGGTTCTTGCCCGCCTTGTTCGCTTCGTAAAGCAGCCGCGGCACGTCGCCCACCATGGGCCGGATGCGCTCGGCCAGGGCCAGGGTTTCGTCCAGGGTCCTCTGAAAGTCCACCACCTCGGCGTTGAAATAGTTCTTCAGCACGAAGTTGTGGTAATCCAGCACCTCGCCCAGCTTGGCCGCGAAGCGCTCGCGCAGGAACAGGTCCTGCAGCCTGATGGCACGCCGCGCGACCTTGTCCTCGTAGGCCGGGCCGATACCGCGCCCGGTAGTGCCGATCTTGCTCGCCCCCTTGGCCGCTTCACGGGCTTGATCCAGGGCGATGTGATGGGGCAGGATCAGGGGGCACGCCTCGCTGATCTTCAGCCGGCCGATCACGTCTACCCCGGCGCTCTCCAGCATGTCCACCTCTTCCAGCAGCGCATGGGGCGAAACCACCACGCCGTTGCCGATGAAGCAGGCCACCTCCGGCCGCAGGATGCCGGAAGGTATCAGGTGAAGAATGGTCTTTTTCCCGGCGATGACCAGGGTATGGCCGGCGTTGTGCCCCCCCTGAAATCGGACCACGCCCTGCGCGCGGTCGGTCAGCCAGTCGACGATCTTGCCCTTGCCCTCGTCTCCCCACTGCGTGCCGATCACTACTACGTTTTTTGTCATGTTTTCCTACCCTTGTGAAAATCCAGGCCGACTCGCGCAGACCTTGCCCAGTCAAATCCTCACCACTTCCCAGGCACCGTTTCGCCACTGCAGCACGCGGTCGCAGTTGAGCTCGGACCGGTGTTCCTCGTGCCCGGGCAGGTCCACCACCACCACTTCGCCCGCCTCGCGCAAGCCGTCGACCTTGAGCCGTAACGCCTGCGTCTGAGGGTCTTCCGAATCCGGCGGCACATGGGGCGCCAGGATACCGGGTGCCAGACCCGGCGTGGACAGCCCGGCGCGCACCTCGCGCAGATCCATGCTGAAGCCGGTGGCGGGGCGGGCGCGGCCAAACGCCTTGCCCACTTCGTCGTAGCGCCCGCCGAAGGCAAGGGCATTGGCCCAGCCCGGCGCGTACGCGGCAAACACCATTCCGCTGTGATAATGGTAACCGCGCAATTCGCCGAGATCGAAGCACTGGCTCTGCAGCATGCCGTCCAGTTGAGCGGCGACGCTTGCCAGCTCCGCCAGGGCCTTGACGATCTCAGGGTGATCCGGAAGGTGCCGCCGCGCGGCCTCCAGCACCTCGGCACCGCCATAGAGTTCCGGCAGCAGCATGATGGCCTTTCGGGCTTGGTCCGGGAGCGGCGCGACAAGCTCGCGCAGGGCGGGGAGGTCTTTGGACTGCAACGCCCGGAACAGTTCCGATTCCTGCTCCCCGGTCACTTCCGCGCCCCTCATCAGGCTGCGGAATACCGCCACGTGCCCGAGATCCAGATGGACCTTGTCGATACCCGCAAGACGCAGGGCCTTCAGCATCAGTTGCTGGATCTCCACGTCGCTTTCCAAGCCCCCGTGGCCGTAAAGCTCGGCGCCGATCTGCAGCGGCTCCCGGGTGCCGGTCAGACCGGCGGGCAGGGTATGCAACACGCTGCCCGCGTAGCATAGCCGGGTGACCCCGCTCCGGTTGAGCAGATGGGCATCGATGCGCGCCACCTGGGGGGTGATGTCGGCGCGCAGGCCCATGAGCCTGCCGCTCAACTGGTCCACCACCTTGAACGTGCGCAATTCCATGTCGTGACCGGTCCCGGTCAGAAGCGACTCGGTGTACTCCAGCAACGGCGGGAACACGAGCAGATAGCCGTGCAACCGGAACAGGTCCAGCAGCTTTCTGCGTGCCTGCTCGGTGGCCAGTGCCTCGGGAGGAAGGATGTCCTCAATGTATTCGGGAAGCAGCCAGTTGTGCATGGATATCGACATTGTTCGACAAAGACGCGAAGCGGCCCGGTCAGCTCCGCGACACGCCCACGGTGAGGAACTTCCTCTCCGTGCAGTGCGGATCGGCGGTTGCGGCATCCCTCAGGGAGAGGCCAAGGTCGGTCCTCGTCATTTGATCAGATAGATAATGAGTATGCCGCCCAGCATGAAGACCAGCCCGATGAAGCGCATCTGGCCGTCCGTCATCTCGATCATTTTGCGGAAGGTGTCGCGCCACACGCGCGGCGCGACCAGCGGCAAGATCCCCTCCAGCACCAGCACCAGCCCCAAGGCGGAAAACAGATCGGAAAAGGACACCGCTCACTTCCCGTTCTTGCCCGGGCCCTTCAGGTACTTGAAAAACTCCGTGTTGGGCTCAAGCAGCAATACATCGGACTTGCTGCGGAAGCTCTGCCGGTAGGCCTCGAGGGTCCTGTAAAAGGCGTAGAATTCCGGATTTTTGCTGTACGCCGCGGCATAGATGGCGGCCGCCTTGGCGTCACCCTGCCCCTTCGTCTGCTGCGCCTGACGATAGGCCTCGGCCAGGATCACCACGCGTTGCCGGTCGGCGTCCGCGCGGATCTTCTCCGCCTCGGCGGCGCCGGTGGAGCGCAGTTCGTTGGCCACCCGCTTGCGTTCGGCTTCCATGCGGCCGTATACCGAGTCGCTCACCTTCGACGGCAGGTCCACCCGCTTGAGACGCACGTCGAGTACCTGCACCCCGATCTTGCTGGCGTCCTGATCCGCGTTCTGGCGCAGGATATCCATAATCTTGTCGCGCTCGCCGGATACTACGTCGTGCACCGTACGCTTGCCGAATTCCGCCCGCAACGCGTCATTGATGGTCTGCAGCAGCCGGGTCTGGGCCCGCGCCTCGTCTCCGCCCACGCTCACGTAATATTGCTGGACGTCTGAAACGCGCCACTTGATGAAATAGTCCACCAGGACATTTTTCTTCTCGGAGGTGATGAAACGCTCCGGCTCCGGCGTATCGATGGTACGAATGCGCACGTCGAAATCGCGCACGTTCTGAACCAGAGGAATCTTGAAGTATAGCCCCGGTTTCTTGATCACCCGGATCACTTCCCCGAGTTGGAATACGATGGCGTTCTGCCACTGACCCACCGTGAACATGCTGAGGGAAAGCACCAGCAGGACAAGGATCAACCCCGCCAGGATCGCGCCAATACTCTTCATGGCCGCTCCTCCCGCTCCCGACTGCGGAACGCTTCCCGCGAACGCCAGGTGCTGTCGCTGGAGGAAGTGGGCTGGGGCGTTTCAGGCGCCGCCGGCTTGTGCGCGGCACCCTCCTGCTGCGGCCGTGCCGCCTGGGTCGACTGGATCAGCTTGTCCAGAGGCAGATACAGCAGGTTAGTGCCGCCGGCCTTCTGGTCAACCAGGATCTTGGTGGTATTGGCAAGCATCTGCTGGATGGTGTCGACGTACAAGCGCTGGCGGGTAACCCCCGGCGCCTTGTCGTACTCGACCAGGATCTGGTTGAAGCGGCTGACGTCGCCTTCTGCGGTGTCAATCACGCTCTGCTTGTAGCCACTGGCCTCTTCCAGCAGGCGCGCAGCGGCGCCGCTGGCCCTGGGAATCACGTCGTTGGCGTAGGCCTGTCCTTCGTTCTTCAGGCGCTCCCTGTCCTGCCCGGCCTTGACCGCGTCATCGAACGCCGCCTGTACTTGCTCCGGCGGCTGGGCGTTTTGCATGGTCACCTTGCTGATACTGATACCCGTCCGGTAGCGGTCCAGAATTTCCTGCATCAGCTTGGCGGCCTGGGCGGCCACTTCCGAGCGGCCTTCGTACAGCACGAAATCCATCTTGCTCTTGCCCACCACTTCGCGAATGGAGGTCTCCGCCACCTGCCGCACCGCTTCGTCCGGCGAGCGGTTGTTGAACAGGTAGTCCTCGGGATTCTTGACGGTGTATTGGACGGCGAATTGAATATCGATGATGTTCTCGTCGTCGGTAAGCATGAGCGACTCTTTCGGCATCTTGTTCCTGACGCTGCCGCGGTAACCCACCTCGACCGTCCTGTTCTGATCCACATTCACGATTTGCCTGCTTTCGATGGGGTAGGGAAGGTGCCAGTGGGGGCCCGGCAGGGTAGTCTCGATGTACTTGCCGAAACGCAGCACCACCCCCCGTTCGCCCGCATCCACGATATAGAAGCCGCTGGCGATCCAGACCAGGAGCAGCAGCACGACGATAACGCCGATCCCTCCGGCGGGCTTGATCTGAGGGCCGCGCGGGGCACCCCCGGGAGCGCCGCGCCTGCCGCCGAACAGGGCACTCAGCTTTTGGTTGAGCTTGCGCCAAAGTTCGTCAAGATCAGGTGGGCCCTCGTTTCCTTTCCTGCCCCATCGGGGTTCATTCGATGCCATGTATTTCCCAGTTCTAAGTCCCGCCCCGGGAACCGCAAGGGATTTCTCGGGACTGGTACGCCATTGCCTCTTTCGGCGGGGCAAGCGGGCGTCGTTGAAATCCGCCGGCGACGGTCAAGCGGCGCCTATGCGGGGGGCTCTGTCTCGCGAGGCACAGCATCCACCCACGCCTGAGCCCCGTCCGCGCGACCGCCGAAACCCGATTCCGCCAGTCTTGACGCGGTCTCCGCCAATGCCAGCCGCAGCAGTTCCACGCCCTCGCCGCTCGCAGCGCTCAGCCTGATGCGGGCAATTCTACCATACTCGTCCCGTTCCAGACCGGCGGGCAAGCCTTTCGCATCGATCTTGTTGAGGATCAGAACTTGGGGGATGCGGTCCGCACCGATTTCCGCCAGCACCTTGTTCACCTCGGCGATCTGCCGCTCCCGGTCGGGGCTGCTGTAGTCGACCACGTGCAGGAGCAGATCGGCACGCACCGTCTCTTCCAGGGTGGCACGGAAGGCGTCGATCAGGGTATGAGGCAAGTGCCTGATGAAGCCCACCGTATCAGACAGGACCATGGATCCCCCCCCGGCCAGGAACAGCCGCCGGGTGGTGGTGTCCAGGGTGGCGAACAGTTGATCGGCGGCGTAGCTGTCGGCGTGGGCAAGGCGGTTGAACAGCGTCGATTTCCCGGCATTGGTATACCCCACCAGGGACACCGTCACAATGCTCGCCCGGCTCCTGGCGCGGCGCTGGACATCGCGCTGGCGCCGCAGCTTGCGCAGCTTCTCCTTGAGCAGCTTCACCCTCTTGCCCAATAGGCGACGGTCGGTTTCCAACTGGGTTTCGCCCGGGCCGCGCAAACCGATGCCGCCCTTTTGCCGTTCCAGATGGGTCCAGCCGCGCACCAGGCGGGTGGAGAGGTGCTCCAGTTGCGCCAGCTCCACCTGGAGTTTTCCCTCGTGGCTGCGCGCGCGCTGGGCGAAGATGTCCAAAATCAGGCTGGTGCGGTCGACAACCCGGCACCGGAGCCGTTGCTCCAGGTTGCGCTCCTGGGCAGCGGACAGTTCGTGGTTGAACACCACCAGCGAGGCCCCGGTCTGCCTGACCGCCTGGGCAATCTCCTCCACCTTGCCGGTACCGGCGAACCATGCCGGATCCGGTCTCGAGCGCCTCCCCTGAACCATGGCCAGGGACCTTACGTTGGCGCTGGCCGCCAGGTGGTGCAATTCGCCCTCGCTCTCCGCGCAATACGGATCGCCGAAGTCCAAGCTCACCAGCACAGCCGAGTCGCCGCTGTCTGGGCGGTCGAACATCAAGCGTCAGCGGAAACGTCAACCGGGATGGTCACCGGTCGCGAGGGCACCACGGTGGAAATGGCATGCTTATATACCATCTGGGTCACGGTGTTTTTCAGCAGGACGACATACTGGTCGAACGAGTCGATCTGGCCTTGCAATTTGATGCCGTTCACCAGGTAGATTGAAACGGGGACGTGCTCTTTTCTCAAGGTGTTCAAGAAGGGGTCTTGTAATAATTGCCCTTTTGCGCTCATGTTTTCTCCATTTTTGTATGCAACGGCATGTTACTTTACTTGATTCTTCATGCTATCGCCATCTTTAAAAGATCCTGCCGGCAACGGCGATTGCACCTCAAGCGCGTTCCCGCCGGGGAACAATCCGCAACGTACGGCGGGCGACCCGCTGTGCGCGGCCTGCCGTCCTGTCCCGGATCCACCAGCGGCGTGGCCCGGGTCCGGCCCAGGGCGGGTTCGGTTACATTCTAGAACAATTCCAGAATGTTTTCCCAATAAATCTACCGCCGCCGCATACAGGAAATGGGGGCGCATCGGTGGAATTCAAGCCCCGGGGGAAATCGGCGGCAGTATGGGGGCTGTGCCGCTAGCCCCGCCAGGCTCTCAGGAATGCTGCTCGCCAGGGGCCGGCGGGTCGCATTCCGGATAACTGAAAAAGTAGCCTTGCCCCCAATCGACGCCCATCTGCCGCAGGATTTCGGCCGTAGCCCCATCCTCGATGCATTCGGCAATGGTGGTAATGCCCTGCCGCTTGGCCACCAGGACAATGCTCTGCACCATGTCGCGGACTTTTTCATTGCCTCGCATGTTGCGCACCATCCAGCCCTCTATCTTGAGGAAGCTGATGGGGAGCTCCGCCAAATAGAGAAAGGAAGAATAGCCGCTGCCGAAGTCGTCCAGGGCCAGCCGGAAGCCAAAGTCCAGCAAGGGCCCCAGGTCCCGCACCAGTTCGCCGAGATCGCCCACGAGCTGCCGTTCGGTGATCTCGAACACCACCGGCTTGACCGCCCCGAGGTCCCCTTGGCATGCGTTGCAGTACTCCCGCGCCTTGTCGATCAACTCCCGCACCAGTTCCTTGCGCGCCAGAAACTGCGGCGACAGGTTGATGAAGTGGGCCAGGCCCGGACCGCTCTTGCCGGCATTGATCAGCGCGGCGCAACGCTTCATCGCTTCGCGGGAGATGGTCTGGTCCACCGCATGGATCAGATTGATGCCTTCGGCCGCCTGGACGAATTCGCCGGCGGGAATGATCGTGCCGTCGGGTTGGACCAGCCGCGCCAGGGCCTCGTCCGCCACCACCCGGTTGCTGGCCAAATCGACCATGGTTTGGTAGGCCGGGACGACGCGGTTCTCCTGCAACGCCTTTTGCAACATGCCGGCCTTCCACAGAGTGCCTCTCTGGGCGTTCTCGCTGACCACCACGCAGTCCCGGCCGCGCTTTTTCGCCTCGTAGAGGCAGCCATCGGCCTCCGACAATACCCGGGATACGTCTTCCTCCCTATTGCGCAATACCCCGATGCCGATGCTGGCGGCGACGTCGAGTGCCCCCTGCCTGGTGGCCAGGGGACGCGACCGGATCGCGAGCCGCATCCGCTCCATGGCGGCGAACGCCTCAAGGCTGTCCGATCGGTGCAGGAACACAAGGAACTCCTCCCCTCCCCAGCGCGCCACCCAGTCCCCTTCCCGCAGTTCCCTGCGCATGACGCCGGCCACCTGCAGCAATACCTCGTCACCCGTATCGTGGCCGTAATGGTCGTTGATGAGCTTGAAGCGGTCCAGGTCGCAGATGGCAAGGGCAAAGAATTCTCCGGTTCTCCTCGCGCGGGCGATTTCCTCGGCAAAGCGGGCCTCCGCGGCACGCCGGTTGGGAAGGAGCGTAAGGCTGTCGGTCATGGCCATGTTCTCCAGTACCTCGCGCTGCCTCTGCTCCAGCAGGGTCTGCCCGAACCACGATCCCAGGAGTTCCATGAAGGCCTTGTCGTCCTCGCCGAAGCCTTCCGCTAGCGGTTTGCGGCGCATGAAAACCAGGGTTCCGTAGATATGCTGCCCCACCCAGATGGGTACGCTGGCATACCCGCGGATGCCTTTCTGGGTGGCCAGACGGTGATCCCGGAACCGGCTGTCTGCCGTGAGATCGAGCGAGAACAGGCTGCCTTTTGCGGACACGCTGTGCAAGCACAGGGTATCGTTCAGCGGGAATTCATGGCCCACCGGGAATATCCCCAGGGTGTCCGTCGCATGGCGGATAACGATGGAGTCGCCCACCACCTCGCTCACCAGCACCGCGTCCATGTCCAGGGAATCCAGTCCGAGGCGCAGCATCAGGCCGATCTTTTCCTGCTCGGACTTGGCACGGTTGGTCGCCAGTTGCCACAGGGTGCGCAGCCGCTGCGACTGGACATGCACCGTATCCAGCAGGCGCTCCCGTTCGCTCACGTCGATGGCCAGCCCGTAGCGCAGGTCCTCCCCGGCGGAGTCCTCCTGGTACTCGGCCACGGACAGCCATAACGGCTCGCCATTGGCGCCGACAAACCGCAGCACCCGTCGCGCCATACCCTGAACTTCCGGTTCCGCGGCGACGTCCCCGGATTCGCCGAAGGCATCCAGCAGCAGGCTGGTCCAAGGCTTGCCCAGCACCTCGCCCCCGTTTCTGCCCAGCATGTTAAGGAAGGTCCGGTTTGCGGCCACCACCACCCCGTCCCTCACCCGCACCGCATAGGTCCCCGCCTCGGCCGCCGCAAGCAGAAGCTTTTCGCGGTTGCGTGCCACCCGCTTCAACTGCTCCCGCGACTCTGCCAATGCCTCGCACAAGGTATCGATTTCTGCCACCCCGCTACTGGGTACCGGGGAGTGCGGATCGGCGCCCGTCAGCCGCCCCTGGATGAGCAGCATGCGGCCGGCAAAACGGCGCGCAATGCCCCAGTAAGCCAGGATGCTTGCCGCGAGGACCGTTGCGATCAGGTAAAGCGGTGCCCGAACCCCCTGCCACCACGTCGCCATATAGACCGACTCCGGGTACGACATGAAGGCATAGAGGGGGTAGTTTTCCAGGCGTTGATACACCCCGTAGCGCTTCCGGCCATCGGCAGCGACACCTTCGTAGGAGCCGCCAACGGCATTGCCCAGCGTGGCCTTGTAGAGCGTCCCGTTGAGATTCCTTTTCCGATACAGGTCCGGCTGTTGATCCGATTTCGCGGTGTAGCGGCTGATGAGGTAGCCGTCTTCACGCAGCAGCCCTATCGCCGCACCGGCCGTGGGAAAGTTGAGATTGCGCCACAGACTCTGCTGCCGCGCCAGCAGGACGCTGCTCTGAAGCAGGAACAGGACGCGGCCGCTGTCGTCGCGTACCGTGTAGCGGAAAGGTATGATCCATTTTTTCACCAGGTAGCTGTGCTGGGTCCGGTTGATGCTGAGTCCGCGGGCCTTCAGGTTGAGGTAAAAGTCCTCGCGCCAGTCCGGGTTGGAAAGGATGTTGGGAGGGACCACACCGCTTTTCAGCTCGGTGGAGGCGAATATCTGCCCGTTGGGCAGGATGATGGTGGCCCCCGCCAGTCCGGGATGGGCGGCCTTGAACCGCCGGAGCAGTGCCAGCGCTTCCTGGGGCCTGCGCAGTGCCTGAGCATAGATCAGGTCGTCCGCCAGCCGGTCCAACTGACTGCCGACGGAGTCGAAATAATTGCCCTCATGGGACGCAATCAGCGTAACCGCCAGGCGCATGCGCTGCGACTGCATATCTTTGGTATTGTGCCACGACAGCCACAGCCATACCGCGACCAACACCAGGGAGGTCAGCCCCAGAACGAGCATCACCCTGCGCCCCAACTGCAACATCGACGGCGCCGTTGACTGCCTTTCCGGGGGTTGCTCACCCATTTGCGAATTCCTCACGACATGATACCCGCGCCGCCAGCCTGCAAGACCGGCATCCGGTTGGTCCGTTGTTATCGGCAACTAGGCGGAAAGATTGAACCTGCGAGAAGTGATTGGACCGCAGAGGAATTCGGGTGATTAAGCAACAAACGCACGCGCCTCGAGCGGCCTGCCATGACTCGCCCATTTTTTCGTCAGCATTCTTCGCGGCGAAACGCTGTATGAGCGCTTGACCTGGAGCCTGACGAAGAAAGCTTGCGGCAGCGGGGCCGGCGGCTAACCGTATTTTTTCCGGCCGTAACGGCGCCGGCGCCGCGCCTTGTCTTCGTCGCGCGGAGTCGGCGGCGCGGGCTTTCTATACTCGAACGGATTCTTGCCCTGCTTGAATTGCACCCTGAGGGGCGTCCCCTGCAAATCGAACGCCTCGCGGAAAGTCTTCTCCAGATAGCGCCGGTAGCTGTCCGGTACGTGTTCCAGGGCATTGCCGTGCACCACCACCAGCGGCGGGTTGGAGCCTCCCTGATGGGCGTAGCGCAGTTTCGGCCGGAACATCCCGCTCTTGGGCGGCTGGTGCTGGGCGGTGGCCGCCGCCAGCACCCGGGTGAGCTTGGGGGTGGGCAGCTTGGCCATGGCCGAGGCGTAGGCATGATCGATGGACTGGAACAGCGCGCCTACGCCGCTGCCCTGCAACGCGGAAATATAATGGAACTTGGCAAATTCGACGAAGTAGAGCTTGCGCGCCACCTCCCGCTTGATGAACTCCCGCTGCTGGGGGTCCAGCCCGTCCCACTTGTTCACCGCCACCACCAGGGCGCGGCCGGCTTCCACGACAAAGCTCGCGATGTGGGTATCCTGGTCGGATATCTCCTGGCGGGCGTCCAGCACCAGCACCGCTACATTTGCGTCTTCCACCGCCTGCAGGGTCTTGACCACCGAGAACTTCTCCACCGCTTCGAACACCTTGCCGCGCCTGCGCAGGCCCGCGGTGTCGATCAGGGTGTAGCGCCGGTCGCCGCGCTGGAGCTCGATATAAATGCTGTCCCGGGTCGTGCCGGGCTGATCGAAGGCGATTACCCGCTCTTCCCCCAGCAGCCGGTTGACCAGGGTGGACTTGCCCACATTGGGCCGGCCCACCACGGCGATCCTCGCGTGCTCGTCCGCTTCCTCGGCCGGCTCCTCCGCAGGAAATCCCTCCAGCGCCACCTCGACCAGTTCCCTCACGCCGTCGCCGTGAGCCGAGGAAATGGCCAGCGGCTCGCCCAGCCCCAGTTCGTGGAACTCCGCGCTCGCCACGGCGCGGGCCATGCCCTCCGCCTTGTTCACCGCCAGCAGGAGCGGCCGGCCGCTCCTGCGCAATTGCTCGGCGATGAGACTATCCTGGGGGTTGAGGCCCTCACGGGCGTCCACCAGGAACACGATTACGTCCCCCTCGTCCACCGCCTGCAGGGTCTGCTTGGCCATCTCGCGCAGGATGCCGTCTTTGGCGACCGGCTCGAACCCGCCGGTATCCACCACCAGAAACGGCTTTTCGCCGATCCTGCCGTGGCCGTAGTGGCGATCGCGCGTTAGCCCCGGCATGTCCGCGACCAGGGCATCCCGGCTCCGGGTGAGCCGGTTGAACAGGGTGGACTTGCCCACGTTCGGGCGTCCGACAAGGACCAAGGTGGGTTTCATCTGGGTGACAAGAAGCCCTGGCCCCTCATCAGCGTGCCGCCACGCTAAAGGCGAACAAGCCGCCGTTGCGGGTCTGCACCAGCAGGCCGTCGCCCAGTCCAACCGGGCGGACGCTGATGGAACTGCCGTCGGTGGCGACCCGGGCGGCAAAGGAGCCATCTTCCCGGGACAGGAAGTGCACATAACCCTGCAGGTCGCCTACCACCACGTACCGCCCCAGCGCCAGGGGCGCGCTGAGCTCGCGCTGAGCCAGCTTGTCCTGCTTCCACACGCTGCTGCCGGTCGTCTTGTCGAGGGCCACCACCGCGCCCCCCGTATCGCTCACGTACAGATTGTGGTCGTCCATGACGAGGCCGGCGGTACTGGACATCTCGCGCGCCCAGAGCAGGTTGCCGTTGTGAATGTCGAAGCAGGCGACCCGCCCCTGGTAGGCCACCGCGCAGACCTCGCGCGGGTCGGCCACGGGCAGGCTGGTGATGTCGGTGATCCGCTCCAACTCGGTCGCTCCGCGGGGTTCGGCGACCGTCGCCTCCCAGCCCACGTTTCCGCTGGCCAGTTCGAGCGCCACCAGCTTGCCGCCCGGAAAACCCGCGAACACCGCGCCGTGGGTGACCAGAACCCCGGCGTGGCTGCGCAGGGTTAGCACCGGCGTCGACCGCTGGTAGAACCATTTGCGGCTGCCGTCCCGGGCGTCCAGGCCGAAGATCCGGTCGTCTCCGGAGCGCACCACAACGATGCCGTCGGCGATTTGCGGTGCGCTCAACACCTCGCTGGATACCTGGGCCTGCCACAGCGGCTTGCCGTCAAAATCGTAGGCCAGCACCTGGCCCTTGTCGGTGCCCACCAGCACCATGCTGTCGCCTGCGCCCACACCGCCGGAAAGCTTGTGCCCGGTGTCGATGCGCCACGCCTGCTTGCCGCTGTCCCCGTCGAGACGCACGATCTGGCCGTGTTCGCCGGCGGCGAACACACTACCGGCGGCAACAGCGGGCGAAAAAACGTAAATTCCGGCCTTTCCTGCCGCGCCTTGCCACGCCGTCGTCACCATGGCAGCCGGCTTGAACTCCACCAGAGGGGCCGGCTTCGGGCCTTCCTCGCTACGGCTGAACCAGCTCGCGCAGCCGCCCAACTGGGCCAGCAAGGCTCCGGCCAGCAACAAGCCCCACAGCCGCCTCGCGCGCCGCCCCCCGTCTTGCCCCCGGTTCCAGATCATTTGGCTTCTCCCAGCGCGTCAAGTTTGATTTGTACGAGCTTGCGGTAGGGGCTCTTCTCGCCCAGCTTCTGCAGCGCGGCGAGATAAGGCGCGCGCGCCTGGTCGGGCTTGCCCTGGGCCACCAGCACGTCCCCCTTGAGATCGTCGTACAAGGCCCCGTAGGCTGCACCGTGTTCGGCGTTCAGCAGTTGCAAGGCCCCATCGTAATGCTTCTCGTCCAGCAGGATGCCCGCCAGTTGCAGCCGCGCCATATCCCGCAGCGGCGCCTCTTCGGCATGCTCCACCGCCCACTGCAACTGGGCCCTGGCGCTCTTGGCGTCACCCGCTTCGTAGTTGGCCTTGGCGCTGATCAGCGCCGCCCTGGCCGCATAGCCGGTGCGCGGGTATTTCTCCAGGAGTTGGCCGGCCACGGAGCGGATATTCTCCGCGTTCCCGGCCTGCATCGTCCCTTGCAAGGCGTCGTACAAGGCTGCCGCCTGGCGGGCCTGGTTACTCTGATAGTAGCGCCATCCCTGTATCCCGACCACCGCGGCGGCTAACACCGTCACCGCCAGCGCTACGGTGTTGCCGTGCCGCTTCCACCAGGTCTTGAGGGCGTCGACCTTTTCCTGTTCTTCCAAATCAAACATGGCATTCCCTTTGTTCGTTGCCCGCCCGTTTCGGCGGGTGGGACGGATTTCCCGTATCTGTTCCGGAGACCGGGGAGCGAAAGGTCATCGAGCTACCCCTTTATCAGGTCCGCCGCTTCGTCCACTTCCGCCCGCACTTGTTCCCCGAGGTCGCGCAGCGGTTTCAGGCTGACCTCGGCGCGTTCCGCCTCGTCGTCGCCAATGATGATGGCGTAGCGCGCGCCGCTGGCATCCGCCTTTTTCATTTGCGACTTGAACCCGCCGCCGCCGCAGTGGTGGATCACATGCAGCCCGCGGTCGCGCAGGCGCTCCGCCACCCGCCAGGCAAACCGGTCGGCCGCCTCCCCCTGGTGCACCAGGTAGGCGTCCGCCGGCGTCATCGGCGGGCTGAAGGTGTATTCCTCCAGCAGCGCCAGCAGCCGCTCCACCCCCATGGCAAACCCGGCGGCGGGCGCCGGCTTGCCGCCGATCTGCTCGATCAGGCCGTCGTAGCGCCCGCCGGCGCAGACCGTGCCCTGCGCCCCCAACCGGGTCGTCACCCATTCGAACACGGTGAAGTTGTAATAATCCAGACCGCGCACCAGCCTGGGGTTGATCTCATAGACGATTTCCGCCTCCCGCAGGATGGTCTGCAGATCCTCGAAATGCTTCAGGGAGACCTCATCCAGTTCATCCAGCAGCCTGGGCGCGTTGTCTATCGTCTCCTGCAGCGCCGGGTTCTTGCTGTCCAGGATGCGCAAGGGGTTGCTGTGCAGGCGGCGGCGGGCGTCCTCGTCCAATCGGTCGAGGTGCCGCTCCAGATAGTGGACCAGCTTGGCGCGATGGCGGGCGCGCGCCTCGCTGCTTCCCAGGCTATTGATCTGCAGCGCGATGTCCGGCAGGCCGAGGCGACGCCACAGGCGGGCGCACATAACGATGTGCTCGGCATCCATGTCCGGGCCGGCAAAGCCGAGGGATTCCACCCCCACCTGATGAAACTGGCGGTAGCGGCCCTTTTGCGGACGCTCGTGGCGGAACATGGGGCCCAGATAATACAGACGCTGCGGCCCGCCGTAGAGCAGGTTGTGCTGCAGCACGGCGCGCACGCACGCCGCCGTCCCTTCCGGGCGCAGGGTCATGCTGTCGCCGCTCAGGGCGTCGATGAAGGTGTACATCTCCTTCTCGACGATGTCGGTCACCTCTCCGATGGAGCGCACGAACAGGTCGGTCTTTTCCACCACCGGCATGCGGATGTTGCGATAGCCGTAGCTCCTCAGCCAATCGCGCACCGTATCCTCGAAGAATTCCCACAGATGCACCTGATCCGGCAGAACGTCGTTCATTCCGCGGATCGCCTGGATGGAGCCTGTCATGATCGTTCAACCGCCAAACTGTGTAATGGGCGCACGCAAAATCTGAAAAGGGGGGATTATAGCATCCGGCGGGGGTTTTGCGGGACGGGGCGGCGCGCCGTTCAACGCCCGGACAGGGCGGCGTGAACCCCGTCCCAGAAAGCGATGCGGGCTGCAAGCGCCCCCCGTGCGGCTTGTTCGGCCTCTTTCAGACGGCTTTTGTCGCCGGCGCACAGCATCTCCACCATGCGCAGCGAAAGCGGGGCGTGGAAGTCCTCATCCAGATGGATATGCCGCTTTAGGTAGTAATGGAAGGCCGGGGCCTGTCCCTCGTCTATGCCCATCTGCCGCAGGAAGGCGCGGAACATCCCCGGAATCACCTGCTCCCGCCCCCATGCCAGGGCGGCCGCCACCACGTGCGGCTTGTCGCTGGCGATGAAGGCGAAGGTGGTCTCCATGAAACGGCGCGCCGGCGCCGGTACGTCGCCCGCGGCAAGGGCGGCGCGGATGCCCCGGGAGTGGGCCTGCCCCACGAAGGCGAGCGCCGGCGACGGGTCCGCCCCCACCTCGCCCATGGCCCGGCAATAGAGTTCGAAGTGGCTGAGGTAGGCCGGCTCGCCACCCCCTGGCAGGCCGCTGTCGGACTCCTCTTCCAGCACGATCTCGTTGATGAAGCGACGCACCGCAGCATCCCCCACGGGCACCCATGGCACGCTCACCGGGGCCACTTTGCCCTGCAGGTACTTCACCACCGACATGAAATCCCACACCGAGTAGATGTGATGGCTCATGAAGCAGCGCAGGTCGTCCGCGTCGCGCAAGGCGCCGTAGACGGGATGCCGGCCGAGCTCCTGGCGCAGAGGCTCGAGGGAGGAAAAATCCAGTGTGACTGACATGCGCCGATCTCCCGAGGTGTCTCAGAGCTTGTGAATAAACCTGCTGCGCGACCGGATGGCTTCGTTGCCCACTCGCTCACTCCTCGCCTATCCATCCGATATGTCTCGTCGTTCGCATCGTTCGCGCCTCGCACTCCGGCCGCTCGCGACGGTTTCTTCACAACCTCTCAGCCCGCGGCTTCAGGCGGCGATTGATCTTTCAGCGCGGCGACCCTGGCGCGGACCTGCCTCTCCAGTTCGTCCACCAGGTCCTCTTCCTTGACCTTGTGGCTGGGCCTGCCTTCGATGTACAACAGGTTGGGAGAGCCGCCGGCGATACCCAGGTCAGCCTCCCGCGCCTCGCCGGGGCCGTTCACCACGCAGCCGATCACCGCCACGTCCAGGTGCTCCAGGACATCCTCCAGGCGGGACTCCAGGGCGTTGACGGTCTTGATCACGTCGAATTCCTGACGGGAACAGGAGGGACAGGCGATGATGTTGACGCCCTTGTTGCGCAGGTGCACGCTCTTCAGGATGTCGAATCCGACCTTCACCTCTTCCACCGGGTCCGCCGCCAGGGACACCCGGATCGTGTCCCCGATCCCCTGGGCCAGCAGCATGCCCAGCCCGATGGCCGATTTCACGCTGCCCGCGCGCAGGCCCCCGGCCTCGGTGATGCCGAGGTGGAGCGGCTGCTCGATCTGCCCCGCCAGGAGCTTGTAGGCCTCCACCGTGGCGAATACCTCGGAGGCCTTCAGGCTCACTTTGAAATTCTGGAAATCCAGCCGGTCCAGGATGTCGATATGGCGCAAGGCGGACTCGACCATGGCCCGCGGCGTGGGCTCGCCGTACTTTTTCTGCAGGTCTTTCTCCAGCGATCCCGCGTTGACCCCGATGCGGATGGGGATATCGTGGTCCCTGGCCGACTGCACCACCGCCCGCACCCTGTCCTCGCGCCCGATGTTGCCGGGGTTGATGCGCAGGCAGTCGGCCCCCAGTTCGGCCACCCGCAGGGCGATCCGGTGGTCAAAGTGGATGTCCGTCACCAGGGGCACCGGCGACCGCTTGCGGATCTCGCCGAAGGCCTCGGCCGCCTCCATGCTGGGTACCGAGACGCGCACGATGTCCGCCCCCGCCTTGGCGGCGCGCACGATTTGCGCCACCGTGGCCGCCACGTCGCAGGTCTCGGTATTGGTCATGGTCTGCACGCTGATGGGCGCATCGCCGCCGACCGCCACGCTCCCCACATTGATCTGGCGGCTCTTGCGCCTGGGTATTTCAACATGGAACATGGGCTACTCCAGGGTAAGGCGCGCCACGTCCCCTTTGGTATAGGGGGCCAGGGCGACCGGCTTGCCGTGATAGGTTACGGTCACATCGGGCGCATTCCCGATCACCAGGGAGAACGGCGGCTCGCCCGTCACCGTCTGCCTGCTGCCCGCCGGATTGAGTTGTGCCAGAAGCTGCTTGCCGTTTTTGTCCCGCACTTCGGTCCAGGCTTCCTTGGCGAAAGCGAATTCCAGGGTCGGCGCCGTCCGGGGCGCAACCGGCGGCTGCGCCGGGGCGGCCGCAATCGCGGGAGCTGGAGAAACAGCGGGGGCCGCCGCCTCCGGAACCGGGGCAGCCCGCGGCGGCTGCGGCTTGGGCTTGTGGGCGGCCGCGCCGCTTTCGGCGATGGGCACGGCCTGCGTGTGGTTCCCGCGCAGCGCCTCGTATATCAGCAAGGGTATGGCGACGAGCCCCGCCAGCACCAGCAGGGCGACCCACAACCATGGCCTTCCCTTCCCCACGGACAACTCGATGCGCTCGCTGGACATGGAGATGGACTGAACCGGCTCGTCCTCCGCCTGCCGCAGGGTGCCCAGCAGCGGTTCCGGGTCGATCTGCAGAAGCCTGGCGTAGTTGCGGATAAATCCGCGCACAAAGGTAATCCCCGGCAGCTTGTCGTACTCGCCCCGCTCCATCGCCTCCACCTGCCGCACCGCAAGCTTCAGGCTGCGCGCCACTTCCTCCAGACTGAGGCCCTGGCCCTCTCGGGCCGCGCTCAGGAGCCTGCCGGCGCCGGGTGTCGGCGCCGCCTGCTCGGGTACGACGGCGACAGTGTCTTCGGTCATTCGTAGTGTCCGTTCAATAGCGCCCGGGTCTCCGGCGAGTCGGGAAAATCGTTTCTCAACTGCGATGCGTAGCTGGCCTCCTCGTCTTGATGACCCAGCTTGCGCGCCGTCCTCAATCCGAGCCACAGGGTTTCCGGAGAGGCCTGCGCCACCTTGGAAAGCCGCGTCAGGTAGGCACCGGCGGCGGAGAAATTTCCGGCCTTGTAGCTGAGTTGCGCCAACTGATATAAGGCTTGCGGGTTTTGGGGCTGTATCGCGAGAACCTTGTTGAAGAAATGCTCCGCCGCCGCCACGTCGTTTTTCTTCAGCGAACAGACCCCGGCGTTGAAGTAGGCCTTGCCCGGCGTCGCGTAAAGCGGGTTCTTGAGTGCGGCCAGGAACTCCTTGAGGGACTCGTCCACCCGGCCCCGTTGACACAGAAACCAGCCATAGTTGTTATGGGCGTCCGAGTCGTTAGGGTTGAGCTTCAACGCCTGTTTGAAGTTGCGTTCCGCCAGGCCGTCTTCCCCCAGGTCCATGTAGACCAGGCCCAGCATATCGTAGGCCGGGGCGTAGCCGGGATCGGCCTGGGTCGCCGTATTCAGCTCTTGCAGCGCCACCGCCTGCTGGCCCCGGCTGTAATAGCCCGCCCCCAGTTGGGTATGGATCGAGGCCCGGTTCTGGGCCTCCGTCTGCTCCGGGCCGGGCTGGGCCGGCTGGCCGGCGCAGCCCCCCAGCAGCAGGACCGCTGCCAGGAACCAGCCTCCCCTCCACAGCCCGCCCCGCATCCGCCGCCGAGATTGTTCAGCCATGGGCTTCCCCCGCGTTTTTTAAGCGGCGCCTGGTCCTGTCCTGCACCTCGCCCACCAGTTGCCCGCAGGCGGCGTCGATGTCGTCGCCCCGGGTCTTGCGGGTGGTCACCACCAGCCCGGCCTGGACCAGGATGTCCCGGAAGCGGCGTATGGCGTCCGGGTGCGACCGCCCGTAGCCGGAATCGGGAAAGGGATTAAAGGGGATCAGGTTGAACTTGCACGGCACGTCCTGCACCAGATCCGCCAGTTCCCTGGCATGGGCCGGGCTGTCGTTGATCCCGTCCAGCATGACGTATTCGAAGGTGATGAAGTCCCTGGGTGCGTCGATCACGTAGCGGCGGCATGCCGCCAGCAGTTCGCGCAGGGGATACTTCTTGTTGATGGGCACCAGCACGTCCCGCAGCCGGTCGTTGGGTGCGTGCAGGGAAACCGCCAGGGCCACCGGGCACTCCTGCCGCAGCCGCTCCATGGCCGGCACGATACCCGAAGTGCTGACCGTCACCCGGCGCCGCGACAGGCCGTAGGCGTGGTCGTCCAGCATCAGACTGAGCGCCGTCGCCACGTTCTCGAAGTTGGCCAGCGGCTCCCCCATGCCCATCAGCACCACGTTGCTGATGAGCCGTTCGCCCCTCGGGTCCCGTCCCAGGGATTTATTGGCCCACCACAACTGGCCGATGATTTCCGCCACGGTGAGATTGCGATTGAAGCCCTGCCTGCCGGTGGAGCAGAAGGCGCACTCCAGGGCGCAGCCCGCCTGGGTGGAGACGCACAGGGTGCCGCGGTAGCGTCCCGAAGCATCGCCCGAAGGGCCCTCGAAGGGGGATCGGGCGGCAGAGGGGGGGCTGGCAACCTCGACCGGGGCGCCGCATTCCTCTCCGGGGTCGCATCCTCGTTGTCCGGTGCCCCGGCTCCGTCCTTCGAAATCGCCCTCCGGAATGAACACCGATTCGATGCTGTTGCCGGCGCCGACCTGCAACAACCATTTGCGCGTGCCGTCCGCCGAAGCCTGCTGCTGCAGAAGTTCAGGCGGCTCGATCGACGCCGACCCGCCCAACTTTTCCCGCAGGGCCTTGGACAGATCGCTCATCGCGGCGAAATCGTCTTCGCCGAAATGGTGGATCCAGCGCAGCAATTGCTTGGCGCGAAATGGCTTCTCACCGATCCCGGCAAGAAAATCGGACAATCGGTCGAGGTCTAAATCGAGCAGGTTGACCGGCATCAGCGGGAATAGGTCTCCATCGCGGGGAAGAAATAGGCGATCTCCGCGGCCGCCGTGTCGGGCCCGTCGGAGCCGTGCACCGCATTGGCATCGATGCTTTCGGCGAAGTCCGCGCGGATGGTGCCTTTCTCCGCCTTTTTCGGGTCGGTCGCCCCCATCAGTTCGCGGTTCTTGGCAATGGCGTTCTCGCCCTCCAGGACCTGCACCATCACCGGCCCGGAGATCATGAAATCCACCAGGTCCTTGAAAAAGGGACGCTCCCGGTGTACGGCGTAGAAGCCTTCCGCCTCGATCCGCGACAAGTGCATCATACGCGCGGCCGCGACCTTCAGCCCGTTGCTCTCAAAGCGGGAGTAGATCTTGCCGATGATGTTCTTCGCCACGGCATCGGGTTTGATGATGGACAGGGTGCGCTCGACAGCCATTCCTAAGAGTCTCCATGAGGTTGGTTTTTGGGAACATATCGTAACCCGGTAAAATACCACGTTGCCCGCGCGAAATAAAGATTTTAGCCAATTACAGATACTTAATCGGGCATGCCGCACAGCGCGCGCCTGTTGCACCCGCCCGTTTCATGCTAGGATTAGCCGCGCGACTGCGTCACTCAAGAAACAACATCTCCCAAGGACATGCCGATGCCCGAATACGATCCCCTGGTCGCGGACGAACAAAATGAACTCAAGAAACGCACCATGCGGCGCCTGATCGTGGCGGTCGTTCTGGTGGTCGCGGCCGTGGTGGTGCTCACCGTATTGAGCCAGTACAAACCTTCCAAATCGGTCCGCACCGAAACACGCCCGCCCGAAACGGCCCCGCCGCCGATGATCGCCCCGGCCCCGCCGGCACCGCCAGCGGCGGAAAAACCCGCCGAACCCGCCCCACCCGCGCCCGCCACCGCGGCTGCGCCCGCGGTCAGCGCCCCCCCGGCACCGCCTCCCCCCGAGGTTCCGGCTCAGCCCGGACTGGTGCCTTCCGCGCCGCCCAAGGCCGCCGCGAGACGCCACGAGGCCCCCGCCAGACGCCCCGCGCCGAGCGAACCGGCGCCGGCGGAACGGCCGGGCCGTGCCCCGGCGCCAGCGGAGGCCCCGCCCGCTACGCCAAAGGGCTATGTGGTACAGGTGGGGGTGTTTTCCGAGTTCGCCAATGCGCGGCAGTTGCAGGAAAAGCTGGCGCGGCACGGCATCCGCTCCTACACCGAGACGCGCCTCCACGTCGGGCCGTTCCACAGCAAGGAAGAGGCACAACGGGCGCTGGCCGAGATCCGCAGCCTGGGCATCAACGCGGTCCTGATACCTCAGCACTAGTTATACCGTGGCCATAAGCCGCGTTTAGCCCTCCCGCGGCGCCCGTCCGGCGGCCGCGGGGGGGCACAGTCCTCGGCTTGGGCGGCAGCGGCGCGGTCCCCGGCGCCCATACTGTTGTCTCTGGCCGGATGGCGAACGCGATGTCGGCAGGCATGCCGCAGGCGAGCAAGGGCTTTCGCGCGAACGCGTAACCCTGCATGCCTTGCATCCGTCGCGGATTCGCGGTAACGGGATTTTTTGAATCTTTTGACTGCCTATCTGCCGGGCTGCGCCTGGTCGAAGAATGCTGTCATACTCGCAATTTCTTCGTCGGAAAACGGGTTTTGCAGCGTCGTCAGGTGCACGCCCTGGATGCCGCCGAGCATGCGTGCGACAAATTCGTCCCGCGGCATCATCGCAGCCATGGAAAAAAGATTAGGAGCCGGATTGGGCTGAGTCGGGTCGGGGTTCTGATGGCAGCCCATGCATAGGCTTTGATAAATCGACTGGCCGGTACGCAAACGCAAAGGGGTCGCCGTCAGGGGTAAAAAATCGGATATGTCCAATGGCTGGCTCGATTTGAGCTGGTCAAGTCGCCGTGCGAATGCCCGGATGTTTTTCGAGGCAAACAGGGCGCGCAGGTCAGCGACTTGTTTCCTTAACCCGGGCGGCGGCGGCCGGCCTTCCTGAACGGCGTAGCGTGCCAGCATCCCCAGTGTTCCGAGACTGCTGCGGATACGTTGGCGCACGCCCTGACGCCGTAGCGGCGGCGTCGCGGGATCGATCAGAATTTTGGTGTCACCATGCAAAATAGCGATCTCCACCCGCAAGCGCCGCTCATGCTCCCCGCTCGCCCATACAGGCAGAGCCATGGCGAGGGAAATTACCGCGATCAGGGCGCGCCTTATTAACATTGGGTCTTAATCAACCTTGATTTTCTGCTCCACAGGCGCTTTCGGATCGGCGCTCCATTCGGCCATCGATCCGTCGTAGACCTTGGCCTGCTTGTTGCCGCGCCGTTCGCTGGAAACGAACCAGCCAAGCGAAGCCCAGTGGCCGGTATTGCAGAAGTTGATTTCCTCTCCCTTGAGAGGAATGCCCGCATCTTTATACAGTTTTTCCAGCTCGGCCACGCTGCGAAATTTGCCGCCGTTATTGTCGGTAAGCCAGCTCTCCGGAAGGTTCTTCGCGCCCGGAATGGTGCCGTTGCGCTTCACCGTGGCGGGCGTCCGGTTTACCCCCAGATACTGGTCGCTGGGACGGTTGTCGACGAGCAAAATGCCTTCTTTCCTGGCTTTTTCCACGTCCGCCTCGGTGGGGTACATGTCCTTGCGGAATTTCGCCACGAAGGTTTTCGGCTTGGGCTGATTCATACCGGTTTCTATCTTGTTGGCCTTGTCCGCCGCATAAGCGGCATACCCGCCATTCAGGATGGAAACGTCGTCATGCCCCAGCACCTTGAGCGTCCAATAGACGCGGGTGGCGCTACCCATGTCCAGGGCGTTGCTGCCCGCCGAATAGATCACCACATGGGTGTTGCCGTCGATGCCGAGGTTTCCGATGAGTTTCTCAATCTGCGGAAGCGGCGGCAGCATGCCGGGAATGTTGTTTACCTTGGCGCGCCAGCCATCTTTCATGTAGTCGCTATACACGGCGCAAGGAATGTGGCCGCGCAGATAATCCATCTTGGAGTGGCCGTCAAGCTCGTTGCGGATATCCAAAACCACGACGCCGGCCTTGCAGGAATTCTGCTTGATCCAGTTGGTGTCCACGAGCGGGCCGTCGGTCGCGGCGAATGCGGCTGCGCCCGCGGTCGCCAGCCAAACTACGGTCAAAAGCAATATCCGTTTCATGGTTTCTCCTCCTTTGTTAAACGACAACGGTCCGGTCGGCGCCGAGCAGGCGAAGTAAGGCCTGATCCCAATCCCGGTCGGTAATGCCCGTTTGCGCGGCGTTAAAGCGCCACACATGATGGGTTTTCTGCAGATGTTCGATGGCTTTATCCAGCGTTTCCCGGTCTGGAAAAATTGTCGTTTCCAGCACCACCACATTTATTCCGCTCATTTTTTGCGCCATTCTAAAAACTCATGATGAGATCGGCTTCCAGCATGGCCGCCGCCAAGGCCGTCATATCAAGCCATGGCAGTTGTTCTTCAGCCACCGTGGTTTCCGGGGGAATATCTGCCAGTTCCAGCAATTCAAACTGCGCCGCATTTTCCGGGGTGTCCGCCACCGGCGTGTTCATGAACACCAATCGCACCCGATGGCCGAAAATCGTTAATCCTGCGGCTACCCGCATTGCCTCGGTGTGGTCACGCCGCCCGAGAAGCAGGACCGTCTTGATGGGGCCGGTCATGTTTCGACTCAAATTGCGACGACCCTGGCCGCGGTGGCGAGCAGGGCGCTGTGGTTGGTTTGGCTGCCGAGTTCCACGGGACAGTTTTCCCCCGCCATGAAGCGCTGCCACGAGTGCTCGCAGGCGAGCGCCGGATTTGCCGCGTCCATCAGGCTTCGAATATCGCTGTCGGCAAGCAGCCGAACGCCGTCATTGGTGAAAAAACAGCCCCACCGGATTCCTTTTCTGATGCAGGCATGCGCGAGCGGCGCCAAAATTTGGCCTCCCCGGTCGGTTGATATCACGAACAGCATTTCCAACTAGCTTCCCTTTTTTCCCAAGTAGAAAAATCCCGCTGAAAATGCGGCCAGCGCAAGGATGCCACCGAGCACCAGCGCAACTTGACCAGGGTTCGCCCGCTCCGCTGGTCGCTTCGCGGCGGCGCCGGCCGGCACAGGATCCGGATAAGTCACGGAGTCCATCGGCAACTCCGGGTGGTTCGCCCAATCCACCCAGCCGTCTGGAAAAACCCGCGCGTCCGCGCCCGCGCCGGCCCGTAGCAAGGTAAAATACGCAACCGATTCGAAAGGGTCGTCAGCGTATGCGACCAATCCGTTCCGCAATGGCAGTTGCAAAGCCCCTTGGGCCATTTGCCAACGCGCTTTGAGCATCGGCAAGGATTGCGCCCCCGGCAGATGGCCGCCGCGCATGGCCCGAATCCGTTCTCCCCAGTACTCGTCCTTGCTGCGCCCGTCCAGCAATAGCGGTGGATGGGTCGCCGCTAATGCTTGCGCCAACTCGTCGCGCAGTACGATCCGGTCTTCGCGCACGACACCTTGGTAAATTGGGTTGCGCGTCATCCCGCGGCCCATGCCCTGTCCCATTTGAGTCTGTTTCAGACCCGCTCCCCTGGCGACGGGGATGGAGAGAATCGACACTTTCCTTTGGCCGCACAGATACAGCATGCCCGCCACGAAATCCCGCTCGGTCGGATCATCGCCCACGACCAGTACATGCGCCTTCTCCGATAATCCGACCCAACCCAGAAGCCAATAGATTTCGCGAAAACTCGCGAGACGCCCGTGCGGGCCCAGAAAATCTGCGGCTGGAAGGCAGTGGGCGCCGCGCACGGTGTAACGCAGGCAAGCGTCCTCCGGGCGCGCATCCACTACCGTCACGCTGCCGATCAGATTCGACGCATGATCGGTGTAGCCGAACGCGGCGTCTGAAGCCTGGCTACTCCCGACCGGCGCCATCCACAGTATCGCGAAAAGGATCGGGAAAAATTCGCGCATGCCCCGTACTCAACATCCGCCAAACTGGTGCCGGCCGTCGTCTGCTGCGGCGGTGCCTTTTGGCGCGGGCGGATGTTCGATGTAGTAGCCGACCAGGTCGGCGACCGACACCGTCCCATAGGCACCGCCTAAATTGACGTCCTGCATGCTTTCCATGGGCTGGGGAGTGCGCGATTTGGCAAGCACGCCGGGCGCTACGGCGGCGTAGCGGTACAGCAGTGCCGACAGTCCGAACCCAATCGCCAGGGCCACCAGCCAGAAAATCAAGATTTCTTTCTTCATCGCGGGCGCCCTCAGAAAACATCCTTGATAAGGCAGACATAGGTGATATAGAAAGCCGCCACAAACATGACGATCTGCAGAATGGTTTCAAAATCCAGCGTCATGATTTGTCCTTTCCCTGGTAATGCCTGACCAGCATGTTCAAATCCAGCGCTTTGCCGTCGGCGGGATTGATGACCGGGGGAGTGAAGTACGGCACCCCTTGCCGGGTAGCCTGAAGATAGGCCGGGTGTTCCATGAAGATGTATGCCAGGCCGCCTACCGTGACGGCCGCCGACAGCACCGAAAACACCGCCATTTGCAATTTTGCGAAGCGCATCGCCGCTTCCTCAATCTTTCCGCACATAGACATGCCAGCAGCGGTCGGCCCGGACGGTGGCAAGGTGCGAGCTGCGCAGATCTTTCATCATGGGCGGAATAGCTTCCACGGAAGTGGCGTTGTCAATCAAGACATCAAAGACGTCGCCCGGAACCGCCGTGGAGAGCGCCTTTTTTGTCATTAGTTGAGGTCGCGGGCAGGAGTCGCCCAAACAGTTGATCTGCTGCTTGATGACGAGTTTGGTGCCGTCCGGCAACACGGCCTGCGTCGATTGCCCTGCGCCTGGCGCTGCCTCGGTTTTTTTGCTGAAAAGTCCCATTGTCTGCTCCTTACGCTTTTTACAATTCCGTTATGCCGACTGGCCAGCCTCGGCCCTCGCAATGGCACCTTGCAGGGCGGGTTCTGCGGGTGCTTCGGCCCAGGCGTCACAGGCTGCCGATTCGACGGCCGCGGCTTCGAGCTCGGACACAGGCGCCTCCGCACGCTCCCGCTTCAGGATCGCGCGGTAGATGCCGAACAGGACCAGCGCCTGTAACGCGCCAAATACGACCGCCGGGATACCGGTCTTGCTCTGCAGCGTTGCCGCATTGGCGAAACCGAACTGCAGCCCCGCAAGGTTGGGTGTGCCGGTCATGGTCTGAGGCGCGGGCGGCCAGTAGACGAAGGACCAGAGCAGGGAAAACAGGAACATGCCAATGAAGGTGAACAAGAGCGCCCAGATCGCGCCGATGTTTCCCTCTCCCGCCCTGACCCAGGTGGACACCGTGCATGCCCCTGCCAGCACCATGCCAAGGCCGAACAGAAACAATCCGATAAAGGTATTCAGCCCCACATCGAAATGCATGGGTTTGCCCGCGCCGATGGTGATGAAGGCGGTAAATCCCAGCGTCATGATCATCATCGCCACCAGCATGGCTTTGGTATTGCGATAGGTCTTGAACAGCATGGCGTCACGCAGGGCCGCCACGTTGCAGTAGCGCGAGCGCTGCACCAGCAGCCCCACCGTGGTGCCAAAGATAAACGCCGTCAGGCATTCTGCCAAAGGTGTCATTTCACCCCTCCAGGTTTTTCTTGTAAATCCAGGTGCCGACCCAGGTTCCGGCCAGAATGCCGCTCACCGCCAGGTAACCGCCCAGGTTCATCTCCGGCGTAAGGCCGAAAAATGTGCTCACATTGCACACAAAGGCAAGCCGGATGCCGATCCCCATGAGCAGCCCGCCGATGGTGATCATCACCCATTCCGTCAGGCGGTGCGGCATGCGCCAGCAGAACTCCTTGCTGAGCACTGCGCCCATAAAGGCGCCGAACACCATCCCCAGGCTGATGTAAATCTTCCAGTAGTAGGGGTCGGGCGGGAATGCGACGTTCCAGAACGGGATACGATCGATGGCGCCGCCCATGAAGAATTTGGCGATAAGCCCGGTCATCATGGTTTCGCCGCCACCGACAGTCCATGCGCCGACAACCAAAAATAGAAATATGTCGAGCACGGCGATGATCGCCAGTGCCGCAACGGGATTAAGGGTTTTCTTGAATAGCTCCATCCGGCTCTCCATTGGGTCTTATGGTCACGCTTTTGGAAGCGCGTTGATATACCATAAGCAATGGTTATGCCATGAACGTATTACTATTTATATTCAATGTATTGATGTGAAGGTACGGGAAAAATTCGCTGCAATGTGATTTAAAATACTACAGAGGTGGATCAGAATGAGGCAGGGATCAGAGATTCATTTCTTCCAGTTTTCTGCGCAAGGTCGAGCGACTGATGCCCAAAACGCGGGCGGCGGCAACCTGGTTGCCGTGATTTTCGGCCAATGTGCGCCGGATGTGTTCGGCTTCCGCTTTGGCCAGGGTTTTATTCTTCTCCGCTGTATCCGGCGCATTCGGCCTCATCGACAACGCGATTTCGTGCGCCTCCAGAATCGGTCCGCCGTGGAGCGCAAAACTGCGCTCCACGACATTTTTTAATTCCCGAACATTGCCCGGCCAATCGTACTCGACCAGCTTTTGCCGGGCGCCCGGACTCAGATTAAGATCGTTACGCCCCAACTGTTTGCGTTCCAGGTCGAGGAAGTAATCGATCAGCGGCAGAATGTCTTCGCGTCTTTCCCGCAGCGGGGGGATATGGATGGGGAGTACGTTCAGGCGGAACAACAAATCGCGACGGAAGCCTCCCTGGTTCGCCATTTCCTCCAGATCGCAGTTGGTCGCCGCGATGATGCGCACGTCCACCTTGACCGAGGTTTCACTGCCGACCGGGCGCACCTCTCCCTCCTGCAGGGCGCGCAGCAGTTTTGCCTGAAGGCGCGGGCTGACGTCGCCGATCTCGTCCAGGAAAAGCGTGCCGCCATGTGCTTGCTGAAACAGCCCCTTGCGGTTCGAGGTGGCGCTGGTAAACGAGCCCTTGATGTGGCCGAACAGCTCAGAATCCAGCAACTCTTCCGGCAACGTGCAGCAATTGATCGCGACAAAGGGGCCGTGGCTGCGGGCGCTAACGCTATGGATGACGTTCGCCAGGACTTCTTTGCCGGTGCCCGTTTCCCCGGTGATCAGCACGGGAAGGTCGCGGTCCCGGATGCGTTCGACGATTTGCCGAATTTCCACCATGCGCGGACTGCGCGCGGCAATATGGCCGAGCTTGTCGCGTCCGGACAATTCCTCGCGCAGGCGGGTGACTTCCTCGCACAGGGATTTTTTCTCCAGTACCTTGCGCACCCGCAACAACAACTCGTCCGGGTTGATCGGCTTGGTGAGGTAATCGTAGGCACCCAGACGCATGGCTTCTACCGCGGTTTCGATGGAAGCATAGGCGGTCATCATGATGCTTTCCGCCGCGTAACCGGTCTCCTTCAGGTGGGTGAGCAGGTCCAGGCCGCTTTCCTCTCCGATGCGCATGTCGGTGATCACCAGGTCCACGATGTGCTTGTCCAGACAGGCTTTGGCCGCTGCCAGATTGCTTGCCTCCAGGGCCAGATGCCGGTCCGTCTTCAGCAGCAGCCCGAGTGTTTTGCGGATGGAAAACTCGTCGTCCACGATCAGGATGGTTGCCATAGTTAGGGCTCGTTAATGAATAACTTGAACATACGTTGCTGCATATTCGGGATGGATGCAAGGCGCAAAGCGCGGCGAATGGTTGTTCCATTCGCAAGCTTTGCAACGCCGCAGACGCCCGAATACGCAGCAACCCTCCGGGCTGGGGCCGCTTTGGACGCATGTCGGCGTTGCGAGGAGGCCTGCGACTCGTTACCGCGCAGCGGCCGCTTGCGGGAGCAGGCCTCGCGGGCGCTTCCCGCAAACGGGCGGCTACGCCGCAAACGTGTCCGCGCCCGCCCTGTTGTGAATGACACAACCGCGCGTCTCGCGCCTTGGCCTGCGCCCAAAGTGACCCCAGCGTATGTCCAAATTATTCATTAACGAGCCCTTAGTTAACGCCGTTCAATTGAAAACTGACTTCGGTGCCTACACCCTGGTGGCTGACGATGCCAAGTTGGGTGCCATGCTGCACCAGGATACGTTGCACAATGGCGAGGCCCAGGCCGGTGCCGCCCTTGCGGCTGGTGACGAAGGGCTTGGTGACTTTTTCCAGGAACTCCGGCGCGATGCCGCAGCCGGTGTCCGCAATGCTCACCATTATTTTCGCTCCGTCGCGGCGCGTCAGCACCGACAGCTCGCCGCCTTCGGGCATGGATTGCAGCGCGTTCAGCATGAGATTCCACAATACCTGACGCATCTGGTCGCGATCGAAAACCGCTGTTTGCGCATCCGGCGCACAGCTCACGGTAAGACGCAGATCCTTCCCCGTCCGATGATCCTGATACAGCATATTGGCGATTTCATCGATTAGCCCTTTCAGATCGGCGCGTGCCGGCTGCGACTCGCGGATTTTGGCGAAATCCAGGAAATCGCCGAGGATGCGGCTCAAACGCCTGGATTCGTTGTTCAGGATGGAGATCACCTGGGTGCGGTCTTTCCGGTTCAAGGTGTCGCCGCCCAACAGGTTGACCGAATTAATAATCGCGGATAGCGGATTGCGTATTTCGTGCGCAATGGTAGCCGACATTTCGCCTACGCAAGCGAGCCGTTCTGCCTGGGTGCGCCGTTCGTGTTCCTGGGCCGCCTCCTCCGAGGCCCGCTTGAGGGAAGCCACCATGTTATTGAAGGCAATAGCCAGCATGCCCGCCTCATCCTGTGAATCGGCGGGAACCCTCACGTCAAGGTCGCCGCGGCTGATCTTGCGCGCAGCCTCCATCATGTTGTGCAATCCGCGTGTGGTGAGCAGGGAAAGCGCCCACGCAGCACCGCTGCCCACGATCAGTGCCGCGAGGATGAAAAACAAGCCCTCATGCCAGGTTCTGGATAAAGCGGAGTCCATACGGGCGGTGGACAATCCGAGCGTCACGGTACCGACTGTCTGGCCGGCAATACGAATCCGCTCTTGCAGATCGAGAATGTGGTCGCCTGCCGCCAGCGGGAACTGTTCCGGTTTGGCGGCCAGCAACGGCAGATTTTTGCCCAGTCGTTCCGGATGAGTCGTGCCCAGCACGCGTCCGCGCGAGTCGGTAATTTCGCAATACACCACATCGGGCTGGCTTTTGACCCGTTGAATGATTTCCGCGAGCGCACCGAGATCCTCGGTAAGCAGGGCATTGGTGGATGCCACGGCAGTCAGGGCAACCAGGGAACGGCCGCGGCTGTATAACTCGGCCTGGATTTTATCCGATTGTTCCCGCACCGCGTCGGCGACGAATATGCCCATCAGCACTACGTGCACCAGCGCCACCGAAAGCATCAGGCGAAAACGTAAGGTATGGGTGAATCCGGTGGTTGTTTTCCCGGTGGCGGCAAGCGCGATGGGGAGGCGCCCGGGCTCAGATATGCTCATTTACTTAGGGCTCGTTAATGAATAACTTGGACGTACGTTGCCACGTATTCGGGATGGCCGCAAGGCGCGAAGCGCAGGCAATGGTTATTCCATTGCCAAACTTTGCAACGCCGCGGCTGCCCGAATACGCGGCAACCCTCCGGGCTGGGGCCGCTTTGGGCGCATCTCAGCGTACGTCCAAGTTATTCATTAACGAGCCCTTACCTTGGCATATTCACTATCGTCGGTGTACACGAAGCCCTGGGGTAGTTCCATGCCGCGAAGAATCCGCCGGCCGTCCGGCGTGCTGCTTAGATCCACCAAAACCTCGGCAACCGTTTTCGCGTCGGCCGTCGGCATGTCGTCGCGCACGGCAATCGGCATCTGCGGCTGCGGCGGGGTCTCGGCGATGATCCGCAGCGCTTGCTGAATGTGTTTCGGCATGGAACGCAGGGAAGGTTTCCAGGTACCGGCGATATCCACCAGCCCGGAATACAGTGCCATCAGCACGGAATCCTGGGAGCCGAAATATTTCACCTCGAAATCCTTATCTACCGGGATGCCCAGGGTTTCCAGGTAACGGCGCGTCATCACGGTCGCCGCGAAAGCACCCGGGTCGGGAAAACCCAGACGCAGTCCCGGCGGCAGACGATGCGCCGCAAGCTCGGTGATGTTGCTGTCACGGCGCACCACCAGGATGCCGGTGAAGGGTTCCCCCGCTATTTTGACCACTGCGTGGTAGCCGGATTTTTGCGCTTCAGCGCACAGTAAGGGGTTGAGGTACACAATGTCGTATTCTCGCTGCGCGACGCGTTGCATAAAAACGGAAAAGCTCGGAGCAGTTACAAATTGCACCGGGCGGTGCAGGCGATCTTCCAGCGCCTTGGCCAGCGGCAGGAACATGGATGCCAGCTTGTTCGGGCTTTGCAGCGGCAGCACGCCGAAGCGGTAAGGAGGGAGGTCAGATGGCTGGGCGTGGGCAACAGGGAAAAACGGCAGCCATGTACCCGCGAGCATCAAAAAGACTGCCACGCAGGTAGCCCACCCAATCCGGATCCGGGTTTCTAAGCAGAACACGCGCCATTTCATAAGTCGCCGTATGGTAGCAGGCTCGGCCCCTTCGCCTCAAATATAAGCGGCGGCCGGTTCGCCCTGGAAAAAGCAGCCAACCACCGGGAAAAGACCTTCTCGAGCCCTAAGGGCTCGTTAATGAATAACTTGGACGTACGCTGGGGCCGCTTCGGGCGCAGGCCAAGAAGCGGGACGCGCCATTGTGTCATTCACAACCAGCGGCTCGCGACGCCGGGATGCGCCCAAAGCGGTCCCAGCCCGGAGGGTTGCCGCGTATTCGGGCGGCCGCGGTGTTGCAAAGCTTGGCAATGGAATAACCATTGCCTGCGCTTCGCGCCTTGCGGCCATCCCGAATACGTGGCAACGTACGTCCAAGTTATTCACTAACGAGCCCTAAGGACCTTCCAGCTCCCGCCAGACCACCACCAGCCCCGGTTCCCCCGGCGCCGCCTGGTATGCGCAATCGACCCCGATACCCGGGGCGCACACCAGCCGCTCCGCGCAAAACAGCAACGGCAACGCCTGTCTGCGCCACGGCGGCAATTCCGCTTCCTGAAACAGGTTCTTCAGGGTCCGCTCCGGCCGCTTGCAGTCGGGGCGCATGCGCTCCCCCCCCCGCCTGGAGCGGACGGTCACCGGCCCGCCCGCGAGACTCTCCAGGCTGATACCGGCCCCGGTCACCGCTTCGAAACGGAGGATTCCGCCGAGCCCGGGGAGTTCCAGTGCCTCCTCCCCCTGCCACGGCCGGCATAACCCATCCGCCGGCGGCGCCGCTTTCCGTTGCAGATAGGCCTGCCCCTTGAAACGGCACATTTCGTATTCGCCCAGGGCGATGCGAACGCGGGCGTCCGGCCGGGCATCCTCAAGCTGGCGCAGCACCTCGTCGAGCCGGCGCGCGCTGGGCATAAGAAGGCCACGGCCTTCCAGGTAGCAGCGCAGCAGGTTCTTGGCTCGGGCGGCGCCCAGGGCACGCAAGGCGTCCACATCCAGGCGCCCCCCCGCCACGGCGTGCGCGGCGTCCATCCGGGCCAACTGGTCCAGGAGCTGGGCTGCCTCGGCGAGGTGCCGGCTGGCGCGGTGGAAGGTCTTGCGGTAGGCGGGAAAACGCTTTTCCAGGATCGGGAACACCCGGTGGCGCAGGTAGTTGCGGTCGAAGGCCAGATCCAGATTGCTGACGTCCTCCACCCAGGAAAGCCCGTTTTCCCTTGCGTAGGCCTCCAGGGTGGCGCGCGGCACCTCCAGCAGGGGACGCAGCAGGGCGGGGCGCGGTGCCTCCGGCGGCGCCCCGGGCGCCGGGGCGCCGGCTTCCGGCATGGCACTCATGCCTTTCAGCCCGGCCCCGCGCAGCAACTGCAGCAGCAGCGTCTCCGCCTGGTCGTCCAGGTGGTGGGCAAGCACCACGAAGTCCGCCCGCCGCCCCCGGAAGGCGCGATACCGGGCCTCTCTGGCCGCCGCTTCCAGGCTTTCCCCGGGGCGTCTGCGCACCTCCACGGCGACCTGTTCCAGGGGAACGTCGCGGGCCCGGCACAGCCGTTCGCAAAAGGCCGCCCATTGCCCCGCAGCGGGATTGATCCGGTGGTTGACATGCAGCGCGGAAAGGCGGAAGCCCAGACTGCCTCGCAGCCGCGCCAGGAGGTCCAGCAGCACCACGGAGTCCACCCCGCCGCTCAGGCCCAGGAGCAGTTCCTGGCCCGCTGCGACCCGTTGCCGCAACACGGCTTCCACCCGGGAAATCAACTCGGCTTGCGCCATCGAGGCAGGCCCCTGCGGCATGGCCGGAGATCCGGTCCGCCTACTTGGCTTCCTTGAACTTGCCGTAACCCATCAGCCGCTCGTAGCGCGCCTTGAGCAAGACGTCTATGGACTTGTCCTGAAGTTGGCGCAGGCTCTCCTGCAGGGCCTTTTTCACGGACTGAACCAGGGCGTCCAAGTCCCGGTGGGCGCCGCCCAGGGGCTCGGTGACCACCCGGTCGATCAGCCCCAGGGTCTTGAGGCGAGTGGCGGTAATGCCCAGGGTTTCCGCCGCCACCGACGCCTTGTCCGCGCTTTTCCACAGGATGGAGGCGCAGCCCTCGGGCGAGATCACCGAATAGGTGGAATATTGCAGCATCAGGGTGACGTCCCCCACACCGATGGCCAGCGCCCCGCCGGAGCCACCCTCCCCGATGATCGTGCAGACGATGGGTATCCGCAGCCCGGCCATGACGTAGAGATTGCGCGCGATAGCCTCGGACTGGCCCCGTTCCTCGGCGCCGATGCCGGGATAGGCGCCCGGGGTATCGATGAAGGTCATTATGGGAATCGCGAAGCGCTCTGCCAGGTGCATCAGGCGCAGGGCCTTGCGGTATCCCTCCGGGCGCGGCATGCCGAAGTTGCGGTAGATCTTTTCCTTGGTGTCGCGCCCCTTCTGGTGGCCGATCACCATCACGGACTGGCCGTTGAAACGGGCCAGCCCTCCCACAATGGCGGGGTCGTCGGAGAACGCCCGGTCGCCGTGCAGTTCCTCGAAGTCGGTGAAAATGGTCTGCAGGTAATCGAGGGTGTAGGGCCGCTGCGGATGCCTCGCCACCTGCGAGATCTGCCACGGCGACAGCTTGGCGTAGATCTCCTTGGTGAGGCTTTGGCTCTTTTTCTGCAGCCGCCCGATTTCCTCGGAGATGTCCAGCGCGGAGTCGTCCTGCACGTAGCGAAGCTCGTCGATCTTGGCCTCCAGCTCCGCGATGGGCTGTTCGAAATCCAGGAAGGTGGTCTTCATAACTCAATCAATCGGCGGCGAAAAAATTGCGCTAATGATACAGGATTTTCGCTTCGACTTCCCGCTCCGGGCGACCGGGCTGAGAGGTTGTGAAGAAACCGTCGCGAGCGGCCGGAGTGCGGGGCGCGAACGACGCGAACGACGAGACATATCGAATGGATAGGCGAGGAGTGAGCGAGTGGGCAACGAAGCCATCCGGTCGCGCAGCAGGTTTATTCACAAGCTCTGCGCCTATCCATAGCTGGCGAGGATCTGTTCCAGGGGCCTGGGCTCGGAAATCTGGTAGCCCTGGGCGTAGTCCACCCCCAGGATCGCCAGCTTCTCCAGGACGGCCGGGCTCTCCACGAATTCCGCCACGGTGAGGATGCCCATTTCGTG